>JANMQQ010000057.1:0-13986 GCA_031370545.1 Gammaproteobacteria bacterium | reverse complement strand
CTCGCATGCGGCCATGACGGTACACCGTAACTGGGCGATGGGGACCTTCGCGCTGTTTCTGGGCATCGCCGCATGGGAGTACTACCTGCATCGCCACGCCAAAGGCAAAGGCTGGTTGTTCACGGGCTTGTTAATTGTGGCCGCCACGCTGCTGGTCAGTACCGCATGGCACGGCGCAGAGCTGGTTTATCGCTACGGTTTGGGGGTCATGGCTTTACCTAAATCCGAAGGCGCCGGTCATGCGCATGATCATGGCGATGGCGCTGCGCAAAGCCATGGGGATATGGGAGATATGCCGATGGGGGAAAATCCAACACCCGCGACCGCCGAAGATGGCCACACGCATACGCATGAGGGCGTAACGGACCCTCATCAAGACAACAAGGAAGATGCCCCCGGCGTACCACCGCATTCGCATTGAGCGCGCCACGTCAAGACTTTATTACTACTGGAGAAGCATGCGTAATCAACACTACCTATTATTGGCCCTGGCCATGAGTACATTGCTCGTGGCTGGCTGTGCGGCGATCACACCTCCACTCGCACGCGGCGGCCCCGCTGATCCGGATGCAATGGAGACACCATTCGTGCCGGTCTCAACCACGCTGCAGTCCTACCAGGGCTTCAGCGCCGAGCCCAATGCTGCGTTGCCCAAAAAGCAGCCCAGCGCGAGCCCGCCTGCAATGCAAATGAAAAACATGCCGGGCATGGACATGCCTGGGATGGAGATGCCGGGCATGAATAAAGACACGATGCCGGGTATGGATCATGGGGCACCCAAATGATCGTGGCGGATACTATAAAGAAGCAGGTCATAGTCAATGGCTCAAACTCCGGCGAGGTGAAACGCGGGGTTTATTCAGCGCTGGCTTTGAGCGTTTTGGTCATCTCCGGTTGTGCCAGCATTCCACGCGAGGCGGGCTTTGCGGATGTCCAGCAGCAGGTGGCCAAGCGCCTCGATCAAAAGGTGCAATGGACGCGGGAAGCGGATCAAGAAGGAGCCGTCACCCAGGCGGTTCGCGTGCTGTTGCAAGATGAATTGACCATGGACGAGGCGGTCCAAATTGCACTCTTAAATAATCGCGCCCTACAAGCCGAGTACGAGCGGCTTGGAATTGCGCAAACCGATTTCGTGCAGGCCGGATTGCTGAACAACCCGGTGTTCAGCGCAGAGATATTAAACTCAAGTATTGGCACCGAACGTACTTTTAGCGTGGCCGAGGATTTTTTGAATATCTTCACGCTGTCTGCCCGCAAACGTCTGGCGGCCAATTCCTTTGAACAGGTTAAGACTCAAGTCTCCGCCCAAGTATGGAAGCTTGCTGGTGAAGTAAAGTCGATGTATTACACCGTGAATGGCGACGAACAGGCCCTGGAATTACTTCGCACCGTGGTGGGTGCCACCGAAGCCTCGGCGCAACTCGCGCAACTCCAGATGCAGGCCGGGACGCTTAGCCGGCTCAATCAAACTCTGCAACAAACTTTTTATGCGCAAGCCGTGCTGGACTTGGCCCGCGAGGAAACCGAGCTGAACAGCCACCGTGAACAACTGAATCGTCTGCTGGGTTTATGGGGCACCGATGTCGCTTGGCATATGCCGCCCAGACTGGCCGAGCCCCCCGCGACATTGCCGCCGCTTGAGCGGCTGGAAGCACGCGCGATTGAAGAACGCCTGGATCTCATTGCTGCCAAAAAGGAAATTGATTCGATTGCAATGACACTCGACGCCAGCGCTCAGTATCGGGTTTTAAGTATTTTTGGCATTGGTTTTACCGTTCAGCGCACCAGTGACGGTGAATCGCTGCGCGGGCCGCGTCTCGAGTTTGGTCTGCCGCTTTTCGATCAAGGCCAAGCCAAAATCGCGTTATTACAATCGCAATTGCGCGCGGCCCAACAGCGCATGAACGGTTTGGCAGTGGATATCCGCTCACAGGTACGCACGGCGCGTCACCGCTGGGTGGCGACCCATGATCAACTCAAATACCGGCGCGACGTGCTCCTGCCGTTGCATGAACGCATCGTTCAAGAAACCCAGTTTCGTTACAACGGCATGCTGGCCGGTGTGTATGACTTGCTGATCGCCAAACAAAACCAGATCACCAGCGCACGCGCCTACATTCAAACCCTGCGCGACTTTTGGATTGCCCAGGCGGATTTAGAGCAGGCATTGGGAATGCGGCTTACTGCGAGCGCAGCTCCTCCCGCGGCCAGCACGCTGCCGATACCCGCTCCCTCTCATGCCACAGGAGATCTTTGACAATGAAAATTTCTCGACGTGACATGCTGCTGGCCAGTGCCGCGATGCTAGTGGGTGCACCGGCGGTGGCTACCGCACGCACCGCCTCAGCGCCGCCGCGCACATCCCAGCCCGCATCAAAAAGCGGGGCGGAAACACTATCGAAAAGCGCGCGGTATACGCCGGTGGTGACTCCTAATGGGAGCACCTTGCCGTGGCACATGGACAATGGCGTAAAGGTATTTCAGCTCATCGCCGAACCGGTGAAGCGCGAGTTCGCGCCGGGCATGGTGGTGAACTGTTGGGGCTACAACGGCCAGACCCCCGGCCCGACCATCGAGGCGCTGGAAGGGGATCGCGTGCGTATTTTGGTGACCAATAATCTCCCGGAGCCCACCTCGGTCCACTGGCATGGCATTTTTTTGCCCAGTGGCATGGACGGTGTCGCCGGGTTAAACCAGCCGCATATTCCGCCGGGCAAAACCTTTGTGTATGAGTTCACGCTGCGGCAAAACGGCACGTTTATGTACCATTCGCATTCGGATGAGATGTTGCAAATGGCCTTGGGCATGATGGGCATGTTCATCATCCATCCGCGCACCCCGCCTGCGCCACATATCGACCGCGATTTTTGCATCATGCTGCATGCATGGGATGTCGATCCTGGCACTTACACGCCGAACCCGGCGGAAATGCTCGACTTCAATATGTGGACCTTCAACAGCCGTATTTTTCCGGGCATCGACCCCCTCGTGATGCGCCTGGGCGACCGGGTGCGCATCCGCCTCGCCAATCTCAGCATGACCTCGCACCCCATTCACTTGCACGGTCACAACTTCCATGTCACCGGCACCGATGGCGGGTGGCTGCCGCCGTCGGCGCTGTGGCCGGAGGTGACGACGAATGTGCCGGTGGGCAGCATCCGGGTCATCGAGTTCATCGCCGACAATCCAGGCGACTGGGCATTTCATTGCCATAAGTCGCATCACACCATGAACGCCATGGGTCACACCGTTCCTAATATGTTGGGCGTTGATCAAAAAGACGTGGCCAAAAAAGTCGGCGCGCTATTGCCCGATTACATGGCCATGGGTGAAAGCGGCATGGGTGATATGGGCATGATGCAAGACATGGGGATGCCCCTGCCGGAAAATACCTTGCCCATGGCGACGGGGAACGGGCCCTTCGGACCGATCGAGATGGGCGGCATGCTCACAGTTGTGAAAATACGCGCGGATATTGCGCCTGGCGATTATCGCGATCCGGGCTGGTATCAACATCCCCCAGGCACGGTTGCCTATGAACTAAAGGAGAAATAAACCAACAGACTCTTCGAAGAAAATTCCGACCGCATTGTATTTGTTTAACAACACTCACTAAGGAGCTCCACATGAAAACATTACCTAGCGTCCTTGCACTGACACTCTTTTTAAGTGTTTCCGTCCAGGCCGATGAAGCCATGCACAATATGTCCGGCATGAAAGAGAGCGCCATGCCCAGCTCAAAAGAGAAAACCCAAGATGCAACAACCCCGACCCACCACGGACAAGGCACCGTTAATTCTGTGGATGTCACGACCGGCAAAGTAAATCTTAGCCATGAGCCCATCGAAAGTTTAGGCTGGAAAAACATGACCATGGGTTTTCCGGTGCAAAACCCCGCCTTGTTAAAAAATATAAAACCCGGTGCGCAAGTGGAGTTCGACCTACAAAAAAGGGGCGACGCCTACCTCATTACGAGTATTAAACCCCTCGAAAAACCCGTCCAAAATTAAAGGGGCATGCATGCTCTGCGCAGCCACCACCCGTGGAATAAAGGCCGGAGAAACCATCGTTTCCCGCAGGGAAATTGAAGAATATTTCATTGTATGAAAACAGGAGCAGGTTATGAAAATGAGTAGCATCACAGCAATAGGTCTAATGGGGGCGATAGTCGCCGGAGCCGCGAAGGCGGATGACTCGGCGCGTGATTCCAAGGCGGGTCACGACATGACAATGATGCACAGTCAAAAAAATCAGTGGATGTTCGAGTACCGCTGGATGCGCATGAGCATGGAAGGATTATTGGACGGCTCCAATAAAGTGTCAGCACGCGACATTTCAGGTTCCGACATGAGCATGATGGGGCCACCGGCCCCGGCCGCCGGTAAGGAGTACCTGATGGCGCCTGTCAAAATGACCACGGACATGCACATGCTGATGGCCATGCGGAGCATCTCCGATAGTCTTTCCATCATGGGTATGCTGAATTATTTGAATAACGATAAAAATATGGTGATGTATGAAGGCTTGGACTCCTTGGTCGACCGTATCAAAACCAGTGGTTTGGGGGATTCGATGCTAGGAGCGGAATATTCGCTGAACCCTGCTGTGAAACTAAGCATGGGGTTGAGCATACCCACCGGGGATATTAATCAAGAAGGCACCATGATGAATATCAAAACCCGTTTTCCGTATACCGTGCAACTTGGCTCGGGTACCTACGATATGGTGCCGGGTATTACCTACCTGTCTACCAGCGGAGCGTGGGAATGGGGCGCTGAGGGTAGCTTTACCTACCGCATGGGTAAGAACAACAACGATTATGCTTTAGGGAATCGTTTCGACATTTCCGCCAAGACACGGTATTGGATTAATGACCAAGTACAGCTCCAGGGCCGTTTGGCGGCAGCGAAGTGGGGAAAGATTAAAGGTCAAGACCCAGCAATCGATCCCATGATGTCGCCCGATGGCGACCCGAATGCACAAGGCGGTAAGCGTGTGGATGCCCTGGTCGGTATCAATGTCCAGCCCGTTAAGAACCATCTCGTGAAATTTGAAGTGGGTGCGCCTGTGTATCAGAATTTGAATGGCCCCCAGCTCAAGACCCAATGGCTTTTGAGCCTGGGATATCAATATATGCTGTGAGTGGATTCCGTAGCTGTGCAGAAGAGGCGCTGTGAAAGTAGCGATTCAGGTAAAACTAGTTCCGCATGCGCCCCTTCCATTTGTCACTGCTTGGAGCTGCCGTGGCGGCGAACGGGAAGGAAAATGTCATGCGCAGTAACCCCCGGCCTTCTACTCAACCCTCTGACTCCACGGCGTACATCATCGTTAAACCGGGCCCCATTATCAGACGAGTTTTCCTACCGCAACTGCAAGCGCGCAAGCGCGGCTTCGGCGACGGACCGTGCTTCGAACGATTGCTTGCCTTTCAGCGCTTGTACCAATAATTCGCGCGCGCGCTCAGGTTCGCCGTTTTGCTCCAGACTGATCGCCAGATGACTTTGGATATCCAGCTGCTCCGGCATTTTGGCGTGGGCTTGTTCCAGAATCGGTTTGGATTTTTTTGCGTCGCCGGATTGCAGCAACACCCAACCATAGGTATCGGCAACGAACGGATGTTGCGGCGCCAAGTTATACGCCGTTTCTGCCGTGGCGATGGCGCGCGGGTCCTTGCTTGACAAATAGGTGAGCGCCAGATTATTTAAAACCGATACCTGGTTCGGCCTAGCCGCCAGCATCTTATTGTAAATATCGACGGCCTCCGCGAAGCGCCCCGCAGTCCGGTAAGCCTCTGCCAGCGCCAGCCGTACCACGTCGTCTTGCGGGTGCGACTCCAACCAGGTTTGCAACAGTTCCAAAGCACCATTGGCCCCGGGCAGTTTGCTGCGCGCGCGAAAACGTTTAAGTGTCAAGACCGCCGTCGACTGGATTTTAATGGCACGCACATAGGCCTGGTCTGCCGCGTCGTAATGTCCTTGCGCCACCAGCACGTCACCGCGCACGGTGTAACCTTCTGCTGCAGCAGGATGCTTCTTGATGTAGTCGTCCGCCAGTTCGAGCGCCGCGCTGAAATTGGTCAGCCGGACTTCCAGCGAAGCCAGCGCCGCGACAATTGCTGCCGCATTCGGAGCTAATGTCATGGCCTGGCGCAGGCTGCTGCGCGCCAGTGCATACTGGCGTAAATACGCACGCGTTTGCCCCAGACGAAAATGCGCATTCACATCGTTCGGTTGGGCTTTTATTAACGCTTCGAGCGTCACCGCCGCTTGCGTGTATTGCTGCCGCGCCAATTGCAAATCAGCCAGCACGGACAGCACCGTGGGATGTGAGGACCGTAATGCAACCGCTTCTTGAACGAAGCCGTCAGCTTTCTCCAGCATGCCGCTGCGCAAATAATGCTGGGCAAGCAACAGGCGTGGTTCTACGGCGGACGGGTCGGCCGCACGCGCCTTCTCCAACCAATCAACAGCGATGGTCGGATGATTTTCCTCACGTTCAATTTGCGCCAGCGACAGCATGGCAACCTGATGCTTTGGGTCAAGCTCGAGCACTTTGGAAAACTGCGCACGCGCCGCCGCAGGATTTTTCTCACGCCAGTCCAAGGTTGCCAGGTTCATTAAGGCAGGGACGAATTTCGCTTGTAACTTCAATGCTTGCTGAAACTGATCGCGCGCTGCCTTGAAATCCTTCTTTGCCAGATAGACACCACCCAGCAAGTTGGCCATTTCCGGATCGGTGGGTTTTTCTGCAACCAACGCTTGCGCTGCCTTCAATGCGGCAGCCACATCACCTTTGCGCAGATACGCCATCACAGTAAGAATCTTGGCGCGCTTTTCGGCATGCGTGTCTTGCGCAGCACGTTGCAATTCGGCAATTGCGTGATCGTAGTCGCCCTCCTCCAACAGGGTTTGCGCAAGTTGAGTTTGCAACAGGCCGGGGTTGGTTGCTCCCTTGAGGGCACGCTTGAAATAGTCACGACCGGTACGAAACTCGCCGCTCATCGCTGCCGCTTCGCCCAGCATCGCCAACAGCTGGGCATCATTGGAGTCATTGGTTGCGGTTCCCAAGGCTTCCAGGGCTTTTTCCGGTTGATTGAGTTTCAGACGGGTCGCGCCAAGCAGTTTGCGCGCGGGCAGATCATCCTGCACGACATCAACGTAGCGGGTCAGGTAAAGTTCCGCTTGTTGATAATTACCCATAGCGTAATGCACCGAGCCCAACAGGGCGGTGACCGGACTGTTGGCCGGTGCGTTCTGACTGCTGCGTTGCAGATAATCCAGTGCGGTTTTGAAATCGGTCTTTTTGTAGGCCACCAGCCCGCGCAGATAATTGCTCAGAAAGTGCTTCGGATTCGCAGCCAGCAATTGTTCGATATGCGGTAACGCTGCGTCTTGCTGGCCTTGCGCCAATAGTGCGAATACCATCCCCACGCGCGCGCGCAGGTTGCGCTGTGTCAACATCTGGCGCTGATCGAGATCGAGTGTGCGCTGGTAGCCCTGCACCGCCTCCTCATGCTTGCCCGCGACAAAGGCCAGATCACCACTCAACAGCCAGACGTTCGGATCGTCAGGCGCGCGTTCCTGAGCTCGGCGCGCCCAGTCGTGAGCTTCTGCCGCCATGCCGCGCGCCAACGCCACACGTGCCGCGCTGAGCATCACCGGCACCGGCACGGGGTCTTGACTTATTGCCTGTGTGATTGCAGCTTGCGCAGGCTCAAATTTGCCGAGACCGGCCCAGGCTTCGGCACGCAAGCCCCAAAGCTCGGCTGAAACATCCCGGTCATCAAAACGCGGTGGCGAAAATTCGGCCAACAATTTTTCATGCTGCCGTTGCATCAACATCGCACGCGCGATGGGCGCAGAAAATTGTCCCTTGGAGCTGCCCGCCTCGGCCGCACGTCGCAATTCTTTTTCCGCCTGCTCGCCCTCGCCGACGTCGAGATAAATCATGCCGAGCAGCTGACGCGCTTCGAGATTTTGCGGATTTTTTTGTAATGCGTTTTTAAGCTCAATGACTGCGGCGCGCCACTGATTGTGTTCTTGGAACTGCTTCGCTTGCTGCACATGGTCAAGATCAGATTTTTGCTGCGCGCAGGAGCACGACACAATACAAAGCATCGCCAGCATCGCGTGCTTGCACCATGCCCCGACAAGGCTACGATTTAACTGTGGTAAGCGTGCGAGTGTCATTTCAATCCAAATTTGTTCATCAAGTCATACAGCGTCGGCCGACTTATACCCAGCAAATCCGCCGCCTGCGAAATATTGTGATCAGTATGTGCCAGCGCACGTTGCACCGCTTTGAATTCTGCTTCGTCGCGCACCTGACGCAGGTTCAATGTATCTGCAGGCGGTGCATCGGTCATCACCAGATCGAGATCTTCGACGCTAATTAAATTGCCTTCCGCCATGATTACCGCGCGTTTGATTTTGTTTTCCAGCTCACGCACGTTGCCGGGCCAGAGATGATTTTCCAATGCGGCCAGCGCATCGGTGCTGAAGCCACGCACCTCGCCGCGTTTGTGCTCCTCGCTAAAACGACCGAGCAGCGCGCGCGCCAGCACCAGCACATCACCGTCGCGATTGCGCAGCGGCGGCACCGCCAGGGTGATTTCGCTGATACGGTAATACAAATCTTCACGAAAAAGTCCGTCGGCGATCTGCGTCGGCAATTCGCGATGGGTCGCACAGATAACGCGTACATCCACCGGAATTTCCACTCGTCCACCCACGCGCTCAATCACCCGCTCCTGCAAAAAGCGCAGGATTTTCGCTTGCAATGACAGCGGCAGGTCGCCCACTTCGTCCAGAAAAAAGGTTCCGCCTTCGGCGTATTCGATCTTGCCCCTGGTTTGTTTTGCCGCGCCGGTGAACGCGCCTTTCTCGTAACCGAACAGCTCGCTTTCCAGTAAATTCTCGGGGATTGCTGCGCAATTGATTGCGACAAATGGACGCTCCGCACGCCGACTGAGCGCGTGCAACGCACGTGCAACCAGCTCTTTGCCGGTACCGCTTTCGCCAAGAATAAGCGTGGTGACATCGGTAGGTGCGATTTTTTCGATGGTTCTACACAGCTTGAGCATGCCTGAGCTGGCTGCAACGATTCCGCCCAGCGGCGACTCCCGGCCGCTTTGCGCCAGGCGGCGGTTTTCTTCTTCGAGTTCGTACAGATGAAAGGCGCGCGCGACAATCAAGCCGAGCATTCGCGCATCCACCGGCTTTTGATAGTAATCGTAGGCACCTGCGGCCACCGCGCGCAGCGCATTCTCGCGCTCATCGTTCCCGGTCACGACAATAACTTTGGTATACGGCGCCAACCGTAGCATCTCTTCCAGCGTCGCCAGCCCCTCGGTTGCATTCGCCGCGTCGGGCGGCAGGCCCAAATCCAATGTCACGACGTGCGGTTCGAAACGTCGCAATTGCACGATGGCGGCTGCGCGGTTCTCGGCCACCACCACCTCGTAGCTGTCGAACGACCAGCGCAGCTGACTCTGCAAACCCGGATCATCTTCAACTACCAACAAAGTTTTAAGCTTTTCTTTCGCCATTTTTTTATCCTGCGTCTAACGACAATTCCGCCGTTGCATTCCGGTTTACGCCATACACCGGCAGATGCAGGCTGAATGTCGTGCCCTGACCCGGCATACTGGTCACATCAAGCCGACCGCCGATAGCCTGCACAAATTCGCGGCTTTCGTATACTCCAATCCCCATACCCGCATTGCCTTTGGTGGTTTGAAATGGCTTGAATAATTGATCACGCAAGAAATTTTCATCCATGCCGCAGCCGCTGTCGATGATCGCGATAGTCACGCTGGTGCTGTCCGTGGTCACGCGTACTCCGACCACACCGCCCTCAGGGGTCGCTTCTTGAGCATTTTGAATCAAGTGTTCCAGCACCGCCGTCAGGCGTTCGGGGTTCGCCAGCACCACGGCATCGGCTCCCTCCAGCAACGCCGTCGGGGCGGGTGTTTGCATGGCGCGCCGACGTACTGCGTCATGCACCAGCGCATGCACGCTAACACGCTTCGCGTCACCGGCTTCCATGCGACCTTTGCGTAGCTGTCCGAGTAGCTTATTCATTTTGTCGGCGGCGTTCGACACGGTCTGAATGGCATCGTCTACAAACGCTGGATTGTCGCGGTGGCGCGCGGCGTTCGACACCAGCAGCGAAAGCTGCGCAACCAGATTTTTCAGGTCGTGAACGACATAAGCGGAGAGCCGGTTAAATGCCTCGAACTGGCGCGCTTCAATCAACGCCTCGTTGGTTTCGAGCAACGCCAGATGACTCGCAATATGCCGACCGGTCATTAACAACATGTCGCGAATCTCCCAATTTAATGCCAAGGGTGCGCGGGGTTGCGCCAGCACGGCGAATCCAAACAAGGTCGCATGGTGAAACAGCGGCACGACAACCCAGGCACGCGTGTTCTTGATCAAGCCGTCCGGCAAGGCAAGATCAACGTAACGTTCGGGCATCCGGGTGTATTCATCCAAATTAATCACCCAGTGTTTCTCCGCCATAAACCGTATCAACGGCGCATTGTGCGCCAGCGTATTTCCCACGGGGGCGGTCATGTTCAAGGTTGCGACCACTGCGTAGCCGCCGGTTTTGCGTTGATACAAGACCCCTCCGGTACTCTCAACCACTTGCGCCAGCGCGACCAGCGCACGCTCTACCAACGAAGTATCTGTCGGCGCGTCGGATTCGGACAGCGCGTCGGTGATGCGCAACCATTCTTCCCGGTAGTCGTACTTCGACCGAAAAAAATGTTTGTTGAAAAATACTTTGCTGCGGGCGCGCAGCTCGCCGGAAAACATCAGCACCAACAGCAGCACCAGCGCACTGAACAGAAATACTGTTTGCCCCACCGTCCCGAATTCGCCACCCACGGTGCGAATGTAGTAACCCACCGAGGCCATGGCGAGTAAATAAAGACCTGTTCCCAGAAATGTGACCGAGTGAAATATCATTTGTCGTGACACCACGACATGAGCGGTCCACTGCGGATTGCGTGCAGCAGAAATGGCCAGCATCGGCACCACCACCACGGCATTCACGTAGCCACGCGCACCCCACACGTCGGCGTCGATGACATGAAATAACAAAGCCTCGGCATACATGTAAAAGTCAAAGGCGAAGGCGCCGCCGACACCCAGGCAGAGAAACTTGATGGCCCAGCGCTGTTCGGCGGGAGTGCCGCGAAATATTTGCTCGATCAGTAGTAGACCAAGAATTGACAATATCAGGAACACAGCGACTGCATAGGCGCGTAAATTGAAACTGTGCCCTGATAAGGTGGCGAGCTCGGCCACCGTCACTGCCACAGCAGAAATCGCAACAACAGCGACAATACCTTTCAGGGCGCGGACCCAGCGTTGAGCTGACTCGATGCTGGACGCCGAACGATGGAGAAGTGCGATCAAAAAAGTCAACAACCCGGCATCACGGGCCAACTCCACTGCAAACCAGATGCGTGGCGATACGGCGAACCCTCCCGCTGAATACACCTGCCAGGCGAGGACGGCCGCCCACAGTGAACTGGCGGTCGCGGCGGTAATCAACGCGAGACCCACATGCTCGCGACGCTGGTTTATCGTCATCAATGCCGCGAGGACGGCAAACGCCAACGCAGCGAAAACATACCCGGACAAGGCAATGTCAACCATGAGCACCACCGGCTGGAACAACGTGAACGGGAATAATTTCAGATGCGAACAGAATCAGTGCGCAGCGGGAGAAATGGCACGATGGGCGATGGCGTCTTGGGGTTGCACGCGACCCCAAGCAGCACGTATGTATCTCCGTGGAAATCAGCGCGCGCCCTGCCCAAACAAGATCACTTCTCCGGTTTGCAGCAGTACGGTGAGATCCAAAAACAGGTTGTGGTTTTTTGCGTAGTACAAGTCGTATTGCAATTTTTCCATGGCATCATTTTCCGATGCCCCGTACGGATATCGAATTTGCGCCCAGCCGGTGATGCCCGGTTTGACGCGATGACGTTCCGAAAAATAGGGAATGGTGACTGACAGCTTCTCGACAAATTCGGGACGTTCCGGGCGTGGGCCGACAAAGCTCATGCTGCCGCGCAGAACGTTGAAAATCTGTGGCAATTCGTCGATACGTACCGCGCGGATAAAGCTGCCAACGCACGTGACGCGCGAGTCGTTCTTCTGTGCCCAACGCGCTTTGCCATCCTTTTCTGCGTCGACGCCCATGCTGCGGAACTTGATCACGTGAAACAACTTGCCGTTTTGCCCGACGCGTACCTGGCGGAAAAAAATCGGGCCACGATCCTCAACAACAATGGCGATGGCGGTCACGATCATGATCGGAAACGTGAGCAGCAATAACGTCGCACTGACCACCAAATCAAAGAACCGCTTGATGTAATCCTGCAATGGGCTTTGTCCGAATCCATCGGAAAAAATCATCCAGCTCGGATGCATGCAGTCCAGCCGCAGCTTGCCGGTTTCGCGCTCGAAAAAGGTTTGCAGGTCGACCACCTCGATGCCGCTCATTTTGCAATCGAGCAATTCATGCACCGGAAATCCGCGTCGCCGGTCATCCATCGCCACCACGACTTCATCCGCTTCATAGCGCTGCGCCAGCGCAATCAGGTTGGAGTCGCTGGCGATGATGCGTTGTTTGTCCACGCTGTCAGTTTCACCGTTGATATGCACGAAACCGACAATGAAAAAGCCGCGATGATCCACGCGTCGACGCAGCTGCGCCATAGTGGCGGCACGCTTGCCGGACCCCAGTACCAGAACACGACGTTTAAATGTGTCATGGTCGAGCACCGAAAAAAACGCAGTGCGCGAAATGACCACGCCAGCGAATGACAGCGCCAGCGCGATACCCAGCAGGCCGCGGCCCATAAACAAGTCCGGGATGATATAAAACACCAGGCTGATCATCAGCATGGCCAGAGCAAAACTGATAACGATACGTACTAAAATGCCGGAGATGCCTTCACGAAACGAACGCTTGTAGAGTCCCATAGAAATAGCAGAAATCAGCATCACCACAGCAAATAGAAGTGCCTTGGGAGCCACCGTGCCGACACTTTGTGGCACCAGATTGCTGTTGCCGAAAAAGCGCACTTCCACCGCCAACACCACCGACACTGCATAAATGCCAAACTCAATCAGCGCCAGCAAAATAAACGGCGCAGGAATGTATTGTTTGAAAAGCCGAACTGTTGCCATCGTGCCTACAAACCTCAATGTCGAAGCTGCTCGTTGGGAAAAACTGAAGGCGGTCATGGGATGTGTCCTCCAATTAGGTGCGACTGACGCACACGTGGGATGACAACCTGGACTTCGAGCCCATCCCGATTATCGACACTCACACGGCGTTCTGAACGTGAGAGTGGCCAACGACTGTAGCGGTGATGATTATTTCTGCTGCTGCTAAACACAGCCGCAATTGAAGGCGAGTATGGTAACAAAAAGTGCGCGTGTTAGCGTTTCGGTGTTATTACCGTTTGGCTGGTGTGAAATTCACACTGATGCCAAACACCGCTTGCGCCGATAAAATCACGCAGGCAACGAATAATTCAGGATTTAGTCATCCCGGCTCCCAAGTTGGGAGCATGTCATCATCAGCCGATACGCTACGTGAGCTGATGCTATAATCGACCGCCGATAGTTAGCTATCCACTGCAACGAGTTCGAATCTGTGTACGAAGCGTTTTACAACCTCAACGCAAAACCTTTCCGCCTCAGCCCGGATCCACAATTTTTCTATCCGAGCGCCGGTCACAAACGCGCGCTGTCTTATTTGTTGTACGGCCTCAATCAAGCCGAAGGTTTCGTTGTTATCACCGGCGCCCCGGGCACCGGCAAAACCACCTTGTCGCACAAGCTGCTATCTCAGATTGATCCACAGAGCGTCGTGGTCGCCCATCTGGCGTCCACCCAAAATGAAGCCGAAGATTTGCTGCGTTTGGTCGCCGCGTCATTCAAATTACGCAGCGAACAT
>JANMQQ010000441.1:0-2859 GCA_031370545.1 Gammaproteobacteria bacterium | reverse complement strand
CGGTCAAGCTCAAGCCAAAGCGTTCATCTTCTCGACCGCTCCAGGCCAACTCATAGCTGTACTCCTTACCCCAAGCCCCCATGCGGGCACGGAGATACTCTAAGTCTTCCAGTTCCTTGGCGTGTGTCCTCACCTGCCAATCGCTCCAGCCGGTGGCCGCACGGATGTCACGCCGGGTGAAGACGTATTGCGCCGGGGCGACGTGGTGGGCTTCACAGTGCGCCGCCACCAGCGCGTGAATCAGGCGTAACAGCGTGCGCGCCGGTGCCGTGAGCTCGTCCAGACTCGCCCCCAGCACGCTCGCTGCCAGACCATTCGCGCGCCGGATATCGTCTTTCGTGACCTGGATATAACGGAACGTCTGCGCGCCGCGCGTGCCGGTCTGGATCGGCCGCTGGCGCTGGTGCAGATAGGTCACGGCTTTAATCAGCATCAAATATTTTTTATGGTCGCGCCGCGCGCGTAAGGAGTGCGCCGGGAAACTCAACTGCTCGGCATAGGGGTTGATCACCACCAGCGTTTCCAGCAAGCGCTGTGCCGCATGGTGTTTTGCGATCACGGCGGCTTGGTCGAGCTCGGCCAAGTAACCGTCCAGCGTGTCGCGCACACGCTGCGCCTTCAGAATAGTCTCAGTCATGGCCGTCGATTCGTCGATGCTGAGGGTTAAGAAGCGGCTCGCCGTCTCTTCGTCAAGCGCGGCTTGGGTGGTGGTCAACAGCACCGCCACCGGCCCTTGCACGGTGTAGGAATCGGTCTTCATCTTGCCGGTCACCGGGTCTTTGGTGGTGGTGGCGACACTGATTTTTTTACTGGATTGCAGCGCGCGCAAACTGTAGGCGGCTTCGCCCAAGCCCGCCGCTTCTTCCAAGGCCAGCACCTTGTGCATCAGGCTGTTTTCTGCCTGGTAATACAAGGCTTGGCTGGTGAGCCGCGTGTAATGCACGAGGTCTTCGTCCGGCACCAAGGTCAGCACCGCGTTTTGCAAAGTGGACTTGCCCGCTGCCGAGCGGGATTGAATCAGCAGGGACAAGGGATCGTCGAGCTTGCGGCTGACCGCCGCCAGATAGCACAACAGCTTGTTGCTGTGTTCGCCGGCCACGCCGAGGGTGGCCAGGTCGGCCAGGATCTCGTCGCACAGATCCGGGTTGGCCAGGAAGCGTTCCGCGCTCGCCAGTTCTTCAGCACTAGGTGCGGGCACCGCCGCCGTCGTGCTGGTATCGGGTTGCCAAGCTTCTAGGTGTTCGAGCAGGCGATTTAAATCGCCTTTGATGACGCTATCCGTTTCATTGAATAAGGCCGCGCAGGATTTAGCATAGGCGTCGCGTGAGCGGCCACTGTATAAATCCAAGGTGGTGAGCTCGAAGCCATGCGCGCGCTCACCCGAGGCTTTGAGCGTGGCTTTCAATTGGGTGGCTTCGCGCGCGATGCCTTTGACTTCGTAGGTGCGCTGTGCAAAAGCCACTTTGAAACCCTGTGCGGTGGGCGTGAGGGTGTCGGTCGGGACGGCGGTTAAAGGAGAAGCTGCTAGGGGTGTGAAGACGTTGCCGACCGCCGCCTTGAACGCGCGGCGCGCTTCATCAAGGTTGCCGCGGTTGAGTGCGGAATTGATGTCTTCACCGGCGGGCAGGACTACGTGGGCCACGGTGATGTTTTTTTCGGCTAAGCGCGCGGCCACGGACACCGCACCATTCTCCCCGGCCGCATCGGCATCGAAACACAGCGCGATGTTTTTAACCCCGTGCTGCGCGAACAACGCTAGATGTTCGTCGGTCAGGCCGTGCGCGCCGTAGCACGGGATCGCATCGGCGACGCCGGCATCAAGCGCGGTCAGCGCGTCGATCACCGATTCGGTCAACAGGATCGTCTTGCTGCGCTTGGCCGCCTGCCAGTTCCACAAGCCTTGTTTCGGGCCGGGCAGATAGAGGTGGTTCACCGCGCCGTCCGTGATGCGCCGCCCGTATAAGTTGACGATCGCGCCGGCCTCAGACCACAGCGGGAACACCACGCAGCCGTCGAACAGTTCACGCCCGCGCGCAGTCAACACGCCCAGCGCCTTCAACTCGGCCACCGCCTGTTCATCCTGCGGCAGCGCGTCCAGCAAAGAACCATCGGCATGACCGACCTGGAAGGTTTTAAGTAACGCCACGTCGTGAATGCCGCGTTCTTGGGTGAGGTAGCGCAGACCCTCGGGCGTATCAAGGAAACGGCGGTGGTAGAAGGCGGCGATGCGGGTCAGCAGTTTGACGCGTTTGGCGGGGGTTAAGCTCACCTCGGCGGGCGGGTCTGATGTCAGCGGTGTGGCCGGCACCACGCTGCCCTGCATGGTGTGCAAGCTCTCGCAGGCGGCGCGGAAGGAGAGTTTGTCAAACAGCTCAATGAAGCGGATCGCGTCGCCGCCGGCGTTGCAGCCTAAGCAGTGCCATAGGCGTTTGGCGGGCGTGATGGTAAAAGAAGGCGTCTTCTCGGCGTGGAACGGGCAGCAGGCGACGTACTGGCTGCCGCGCTTTTTAAGGGTGATGCCGCGCGATTGCACCAGCGCCAGCAGGTCAATGCGGGTTTTTAACTGCTCGATGTCGATTGCGGGGATACGGGACATGATTTTTCCTTTCTCTCATCTCTCAATTTCTCAAATACCCGGTCGCGCAGCAGATTCAAGGTCTCGCGCAGTTGCACCGGATTCACCAACGCGCTACCCGTGCGATAGCGCAAATCCTCTTCCAACACCCCGTCGCCCTCGAGCACGAATAACACTTGACCACGCTCGCAGCGCGTCGCACCGATGCGTGCACCACGGCATAACAAATACGCGCCGCGAAACAAGTCGCCGGTTTCGATCAGGGTGGGTGTCGTCATCGCAGA
>JANMQQ010000400.1:0-14654 GCA_031370545.1 Gammaproteobacteria bacterium | reverse complement strand
CCCAAAAGCGGTGGACTTACACCCTCAGGCAATCCTGTGTCAGTAAACGGAATTGGCTTCGGGTTTAGCATTCCCGCCTCGATATCATTTTCGTGCAGCCATCGAAGCCAGGCGCCGGGCTCTGGAATCAAAAACTCGCTGATATAGCGATGGGGGTAACGTACTACCTGAATAGCCGACACCTTGTTTACCCATCGATAAATTCCCACTATCGGCGTTGCACCAGTTCCGTGGTTATCGAAAGAGTGCTTTTCTACATCACGGGTTCTATTGGTTGTGGTCGTGATTTGAATCGTCCTGACGGACTGTGCGACCGCCACAACTGCACGATCAACAGTCTCGTGAGATTGCGTCACGGCACGCTGGGTAGCATTATGAGTCGAGAAATCCAGGCTGCCACCGAGATGGGTGTTTACGGTCGTCAGTCCATATTGACCTGAAGTGTCGATTTTTCCGTCGACGTGCGCTGCTAGTGTGCTATCTGCTGTAGTTGCGACCTGCAACTGCGCGATGTCTGTCGTCGTCGAATCTCGAGTCCGCGTTGTGACCTTTGTCGTGTCACTTGTATTGCTCGTTGATACTTCCGTGAGATCAAGGTGGCGGCGGTCTTTCACTTCCCCTGGGAGGATGTTTTCGATAAATGCGATTTCGGCTGGTTCGTATCTCACCCATTCTTCTTTGGTGACATACATATCGGAAAATCCCGGGCGGCGAGCTAGGGCGTCGACGGGATTCGTGGTATTTCCAGCGCGTTTTGCGATTACGGCGGTTCTTAACTGGTCGGTGAGGTTGTCCGGCAAGACTATCGTGCGCCAGCGAAGCGCGTTAAAAACTGCGTTCGCATCGGATGGCGGGGTTGCACTAAGCACGAGATCAACAAGGCCCATGACGAGCAAAACGCGGACTAGGCGGTCTAACACCGCGAGGTCGTCACCCTTTTTTAGAGCATGATAGAGAAGGTTGCTCAAATAGCTTTGTAGTCCCGTCCATGCTATCGCCTTCCCAGGTAGCGTAAGCGTATCGATCTGCTTGCGAAGATCTGTAGGGTTAGGGCTGTTGAGCGCACCAGTTAAATATTCATCCAGCGACAAGAGCTGCTGCAAATTGCTGCCATAGGATGTCGAAGGTTGCGCAAGAGATGTTTGCAACTTCAGTGCAGAGCCAAACCAACTTAGTGGTTTCGGTAGCACCACCTTAGTTTTCGTGCTCTGTACCACGGTTTTCGGCGTTGATTTGGTCGCGGGCGGTGCCGACGGAGCCTGGGTGGGTTCCGTGGAGTCCAGAAAAGGGGGCAACTCCAGAAGAGTTCCAACCCCTAGACTCCGGCGCTCCGCGGCTCGCGCAATTCTGAAGCGTGTGATCTCGGGCATTACCCTTCTCCCTGGATTGCCAAGTGACAAACGGCATCTTGCAGCACATTTTTATGCGACGCAAGTAAGG
Organism: Gammaproteobacteria bacterium; assembly: GCA_031370545.1. GTDB lineage: Bacteria > Pseudomonadota > Gammaproteobacteria > SG8-11 > SG8-11 > UBA6921. The sequence goes on along the minus strand of JANMQQ010000400.1, from coordinate 13,214 downwards.
GCGGGCAACCTTTCGCTGAAAAACTGGCAGTGCAACGCTGCGATGCAGCCGCACTACGCGCTTTCGCATATGGCGCGGAATGAGAGCGTCCTCGAACGGTAATTCATCGGGTTGAGCCTACGCGGGAGGACGCGGCACATTGCCAGTCGAAAATTGAGTTGTAGGATAGGGGCTCACATACGAGGCGGTCCATTAAACGGTAATTTTTTGACTCTTGGAAGCAGATTGGAAAATACGGCTATGCACGGATTGAAATTCGTTCGTGCCCAGCATCACGCTGACGGCCGCCAGCGGCGAATGCATCTCGATGTTTTGTGCAAGCCTGACGAGGCCATTACGCCCCGGCAGGAACGGATCCTCAAAGACTGTCCTCCGTCCGTTTCAAGCAGTCCTCCAGTACACGCACTGGTCGTCCTTGTTTAAGAAGCTCAGCCTCAAGCACTCTGCGGGGATAGGTGCTTGCAATGTTGCGCATGCGAAACCTCCCCGCTTCGCGGGTAATGACAAACCCTGGCCAGCTGCAGCTGCTCGTGTCATGCAACAGCATGCCGGCCACGCGTTATGACAATACGGCGCACTCGATCGGAAATTGTGTCATGACGCACTCGCCCTGCAGGGGTTGCGTTAGGGATTGAAGCCGAAAGATGAAAACCGGTCTGTTCGGTTTGAATGCGTGGCCCGAAAGCCCGGCCCGCAGGGAAACGCCGCAGTGCTGTTAGAATGCCTCTTTTGTTTTGTTTATTGCTATGGATACACCCGCATTTCACACCCTGATTGTAAGCGATGACCAGATTCAGAGCGCATCCATCAAGAAAATACTGGCTGATCTAGGAATGCGAAAAGTGGACATTGTGGAAACAATAGTTGAAGCCATTGAAAGCGCAAGTTTGCAATCACCAGACCTGGCAATTGTGAACCTGGACGTGAACGGACGCGCCAGCCCTGACCTGATCGGCACCCTGGTAGCGATAAACCCCGCGCAAAAAATTGTAATGGTAGAGAGTGAGCATACTGTTTATGGCCCGTTCCTGGGGCTAAGCCGCGGCGCGCGCGGCTATGTTTCAAAAAAAGACGCCGACCAAAGTTGGGCAGAAGCCATTAAAACGGTACTGGGCGGAGAGATATATTTGTCTGCAGAGTCCGCCCGAGAGATTGCGCTGCACGCGGTGGAAGAGGCGCGCGCCCCCCGCAACCCGCGCGCGATACTGACGCCACGCGAGCTGAGTTTATTCCTGCGCCTGGCTGCAGGCGAGTCAATCGCGCAAGCGGCGGAAGCGATGGGGTTATACAAAAGTACGGCGGCCAACCAGGCCACAGCAATCAAGAAAAAAATCAAAGAAAAGACGACTGGCTTTTCCCAGCGCGCCCGAGAATTTTGGTTGATTCCACCGGCACCGAAGGAAGCTGGGGGAAAGAGCGGGAAACCCGCCAAAACCAAGCGCGCAGCAACCTAAACCGGCTTACCCACAAGCCCACAACCCCCGCGCGGAACGCGCGGCCCGCCGCTCTCGCTTGCCATGGGGCAGCGGCGGCGGGTAAAGGGATGTGGATTTGTGGGTAAGCCTCGCGCCGAGGGGAACCATAGTTCTCGCCGGTGCGGAACAGCTGCCTTGCCGCCCTTTGATAAGGCCGACAAGGTAAGGCGGTTCAGCCATTGATGATTAGAAGAACAACGTTGACCATCGTGCCAGACTCGGCAAAACTCCCCGGTGGCAACACCTCCCACACGTCCGCCAGGGGGCGAAGCTGTTCATTTTGGCGCGGCCCGTTAGCACACAAAGCCACCAGCCGCCCGCCAGGCTTGAGCATTGTTAGGGCGTGCTTGATGTGCGCAATGTCCTGCGCGTTAGCAAAGGGCGGGTTCATGATGATCCGGTCAAACTTGCCCAGCTCGTCGCCGCAGCGCAAAAAATCACGTTGTAAAATTTCTGCCCCGGCCTCGTTAATTCTCAAGGCATCGCAAAGAGCCCCGTTTATCTCGACTGCCGTTCTAATCGCAGACTTTCCGAAACCCTGCAAATGTGGCGCTGTTCTGATAGCACGAAGAATGCGCCCGGTGCCCGCTTCGGGGTCTAGTACGCTGTGCCCTGACTCGATTTTGGCGCGATCTACCATGTCGGCAGCCAACGCGTGCGACGTAGGTAAAAGCTGAGGGACAATAACCACGCCCACACCCTGTTTGAGCTGTTCGCGCATAGAATTGAAGGTGTCCGCGTTCGCGGTGGCGGCGTCCTTGGCCACCAAGTTTTGAGCGGTGCCGGTATCGCATATAGCGCAGTCAATTTTTTGATGGCCCGCGATATTTGGCTTGGTGCAAGTGATGGCCGCGGTCTGATAGCCACAAGCGGGCGGAATAGTAAACGGTCCAACCTGGGCGCCTGGCTGCGCCTTGGCGGCGATTCCTTCGATTAAGGCATTTTGCTTTTCTTCCGGGACGCCTTGGGCGGTCCAGATTCTGCGCAATTCTGCTTCCGGCCCGGCTGGCGCGGCCAGTTCTGGGGCAGCTTCCTCCTGAGATGGGTTTTCGCCGGTGGCCGCTTTAGTCAGCTCGCTTGCCGGTTTTTGGTGCACCTTACTATCGGTCAGGAATACGCAATATAACTCGTGCCCTTTTACAGCCGTTCTAACCCGGTGCGTGTTGTCCACCGTGCGGGTGCCCTTATAGTCGGTATTGATGCGCGCATATTCGGCTTTCGTCATTTCAATTTGCGGGTAGTGGATCATCTCGCCCCGACGGTACATATTCTCAATGTCGATCCCTTCGGGTGCGCGGTAGTTGCACAGTGGCAACTGCTCTTTTCTGGGCGCCGGCTTGAGCAAATCAGTCCCGCCCTGTTCCTCCAGCATGGCGCGTTCATATGTCAGGCGGTTTTCGTAGTGTTCAATCCAGCGTCGCTCACGTTTGATGGTCCGGGTGTGCGCAGTGATGGCTAACTCGCTGGCCTGAGTTTCGTTGATAACGCCGCCTGTCAGTGCAGAATAAAGGCTCATTGCGCCTTCATATTGCGAGGCTTCCGCGCTTCTTGGGTATGCTTCCAGTGTAAAACAGTGCGAGATATAGTCAAAATTACTAATTTCTACCGCCTGCTGCATGGTTAGCACTTTGTCGATCCAAAAACCAAGGAATTTCACGCTGTCCGCTTTGGTTCTCTCCGATTTGCGCTTGTCGGCCTCGATGCCCTTGATACGTCGAGCGCGCACGCTTGGCAGTTCTTTATATTTGGCGGCACGAATTGCGCCAGCTGCACGGCTTTTCCAATATTGTGCGGTGTCCCACATTTTCACAGCCTTACGCATACTGTTCTCGATGCGCTGCGCGTCTTTGCGTGCATGGCGCTCACTGTGGTGCCCGACAAGGATCGGTTGACCGAACGGGATTTGATCGGCAATCGCGGAAACCGCAGCATGTGCGCGGTTTGCGTCGCTGGTGCGTTTGTCTCTGTAGTCGTCAAAACGGTCGGCGCGTTCTTCGGCGCGGTCAACCAGGCTCGTGTCCTCGTCGTCAATTTCTCCGCATAATTCAAGCAGTAAATCGGCGCGGCCAGGCGTCCACATTGGCGCAACAAATAAATCCTGTTTTGGCGCCCACTTAAAGCCAGCAGCTTTTACGCGCGCGTAAGTTTCGCTATCAAGGCGAGATGTCGCATACAGGCGCAGCTTGTTATCTTCGGGTGAATAGGTAGCGGTTAGTGTGTCCATGATTTTTCCTTTTCAGCGGTGGTTTAAAAGCTGATCCTCTTGCTCGAACCTCTCTCGCACCCGCCCTGGGGCGGGCGGGGGGTGGGGATAGCCCTTGCCCTCACGGGCGAGGGTTGGGAGTGGGTGGGGTGGCTCTGAACAAGAAAAGACAGGCTCTTGGCCCGCGCTGTGTTTATCCCCCCACAAGTCCCCCTCGCCCGTGAGTCGGGGGCTTTGTGGGGGGATTCGAGCGGGCTAAGTCTGCTTGGTGGATGGCTTTGGTTTTCGGGTGCGTAGCGGGACGCCCGGTGCTGCCATGGACGTGCCAGGCGATGTTGCTGGCGCGGCCTTGGCCCGGTCGGCCGGTGCAGCGCCCGGCCGGGAAGAAATCGCGGTCGGCGTGACAGCGGGGTTTGGCTGGCGCGGCGCTCGCCTTGCCGGCACACTCACAGCGCCGGGCGTCAAACGATCTGGCGCAGCCAGTTCGTTCAGGGGACGGTGCGCGCAGCGGACCAGGGGTGGCCCCGGTCAGCCCGGCCCTACCCTGCGATGAAAAGAGCCGCGGATTCCAGTCCAAACCCCCCACTCATTCCGATTCAAAGTCGGCCAGCAATTCCAGTCCGTTCCGCCACGCGTGAGCGTCGCAAATTCGGCCTTAGCGGACAAACGGTATTGCGCCGTGAACGACAGAACTGGCGAGGCGGATTCAACTTTTCTCTGTGTCGCTGTCCAATGGAGAGATGGAATTACATCTTGGGGGATTGGATCTTCGCAGGAAGGCTAGGACTGCACGGGGGCCATGGGCGCGACATGGTGGGTGGAAAGGAAGGGACTAAGGACCCGTTCGGCGAAGGTCTGTATGTCACCAGCCTGAGGGGCGCAGGCCAGCTCGACGATTTCCACAGCGGTTCCGAGGCGGCAACGCTGATACGCCGAATATAGGGCCTTGTGGCGTCCCTTTACGGGAAGCTTGGCGTGCATATTTTCCGGCAGCTTGGGCGTAAAACCAGGCTGGTCATACACGGTTTCGAACGCGCGCTCGAGCGACCGCAGCGGCATGCAGTAGGTGCCAGGTTCGTTGGCGTGACCTTCTTCGGCCTGGTCTCCGTCCAAAATTGCGATGACCGCATCCGCAGGCGCCAGGAAACCTTGGACACGATTGCGCTTTAGAAGACTGATGACCTGACCGGCACCGCCCACCTCGATAATGTGGTAGCGGTAAAAGGCTGGCAGGCAATACCTTTCAATGTGATGTTGGATGAGCAATCCGGCAGACGCGTCTTCAACCAAAATGTATCGATCCCAACCACGGAAACCAAACAGCAGGCTCTTAACATATGCAAACGAGCGTTCCTCCAGCGTTGATTGCTCGCCAACCACCTCAAAGTTGACCAGCTCACCTTCGCGCAGGGTTTGCATGAGCGCGAGCGAATGGCTAGTGAAAACGACGTTGACCGAAAACTCCGTACACAGCGTGCGCAGTTCACCGATCAGCCGCGCCTGGGCTACTGCGTCAAGGGAGATGTCAATCTCGTCGATGAAAATGAGCCGAGGCCCGGACTGCAGCCGTCGGAAGAGGTTCACGAGGAAAAACTCACCCGAGCTGAAGTAGTCCTCACGGACGTAGCGATCGTTCTCGACCCGATAGAAACAGCAGGCGCCTCGTGAGAACTTAACCTCTCGCAAGTTCTCGAATCGGAATTCGCCGTAGATGCGTGTCAAGAATTCGATCAGGGCGTCAGGCCGGGTATCGTCGTCCAGGATGATCGCACGACGGATTTCAGTGTCTGCTTCGGAGAGTGCATGGAAGTAGCTGAAGCGCTGGCCGTGTGGAATCGGTAGTTCAACGGCGATCAATGACTTCAGCGACTCCGGCACCGGTCGGCGAGTGCTCAACGTGCCCACAGCGTGGTCGTAGGTGAATTCGAACGAAGCGCCGTCGAGGGTGTAGCGCACGAAGCTGCTATCGCGTAGCGCACCATCCGAGGTCGTACGCCGAAATGTGTCTGCCAGCGCAAAGTTCATAATGGTCTTCGCCAACGTGGTTTTACCTGCGCCGTTGCGGCCAACGATGCACAACGGTGCATTGCGGTCGATGTCTATGCTAAACGTCAGGGCCTTGATCGGACGGACGTCTCTGATCTCTACATGGAACTGCATGGGGCCTCAACCGAAGGACCGATGCAGGAACATATCCACCACGGCGGCCCCGTACTTGCGCCGGAGCTTCTCCAGATACAACTGGTCCACGGTGTTGACGTAGTTCAGCAGGCCAGCGAGCCGAGCTTCGGTCTTGGCGGTGCCGACTTCCTGCATTGTGTTGAACCGTTCGCGGTCACGGAGGTATAAGTGGAGCATGGTTTCGATCTTGTTCTTGATCGAGGTGTCGACGGAGATGGTCCCGTTAAGTAGGAGCGCCATGCCCAGCAGCTTAATCTTCCCGCCGCGGTGTAGATACTTCGACTTGCCGCGGTGCAAGCGCAATCTCCCTCCAAACATACGATCGAGGTGGTCACTGAGGGCCCCCTCTCCTGATTCCACAGTAGCGCGCTCGCCTGACGACAGGATGATGTCATCCGCGTAGCGTGTGTAGATCGCGCCAAGCTCCCGGCAGCGAATACGGAAGGCGACGTCGAAGGGATACAGCGCAGCGTTGCTCAGGCCCGGTGAGGTCGAGAACCCGATTGGCAACGCATCATCCACGCATAGCAGGTCAAGCACGTGCTCCAGATGGTCGGACAGGTCAGCGATAGGAATCCCCGCCATAGCGCTAGTGATCGTCTTGCGCACGATGTCGCGCGTGATGCTGGGAAAGAACGACTCAATGTCGGTGACGAAGAAATGGCGGCTCAGCGCGTGCTGCTCCACAGCAGCGCGGGCACTGACCCCCTTCCGGTACGAGAACACGGCCTCCTCGTGAACCGGGAGGAAATCGACCAGGAATAGACGCAAGAAATTGTGATACGCCCGGAGGCGTTCGCCCGGATTGATGAGTGCTCGTTGCTTAGTACCCTGGCGGAGGTGAGCGCGTCCGAAGTCGTTCTCGGACACTTTTCGCATGAAATCCGCAAAGTCGCGCTTACCATGGAACATGGCTTCAAACAACGTCTTCAGCGACTTCTTCGCAATGGGCATAGCAGGCGTACCGGGTTGACAGGGCTAGAGTTTTTCACATATATTTATTGAATGCTGGCTGACTAGGAGTATCTCCAGTCGCAAAAGGCCAGCCTCTTGGCCGTCTGATTCTACTTGTGTGGTGCCCCCCGTGTACAGGCTGTCTGTACAAGGGGGCACCACACAGGATATAGATTGCGCCTTCTTACTTAGCTTGACCTGTAATAAGCCACGCTGGTCACTGGATGCCTGCTCGTGACTGAATCGCCGCCTACCCCTAAACAGTGGACATTTTCAGACTGATTGTCTGGAATGTACACCAATGCAATCCTTCAACACCGCGATAACATTTGTCCGTTCAGGCCGAGGACCTGCCAGTTTGGATGGGCGGGGCTGATGTCGCTTCTTCGGCCATAGTAGTCGCTCGAGCGAACCAGAGAAAACTTCCGCTCCCTACAATGAAGCGGACTAGCAGTGACCTCCACTTGTGACTAATGCATATTTTTTGTTCATAATTCGAACTTAGAAACGGTGCGCTCAGCCAGACAGCCGGCGGAGCCCCCTGACCTCCATGTTATGCCCCAATCGGACGTTGGTTACCCGCAGGCTGGGGGGCTCTAGGGCACTTTCTTGGCTCTGCCCCGAGACGAAGGCATATACTGAACCATGCACACATTTCCTCCGCCAACCGATACCTTGGATCATTGGCTAGAAGCCAATGGGACCGTGGCAGAGAATTATGGGCACCTGCTTCTAGAGCAGAAGGGTGACATCAACCAAGACCTCATCGATGCGCTACGACCGTACTTTGAGTCCGCTCACCTCGATGCACGCGAATATTTCCACGCGCTGATCGGGATTTCGCTCCATCCCGACGCTGCGGGCGGACCGCTTCCTGTCAGCTATCCCAACTGCTTACCCTCGAAAGCCCATCGCGGCCTATTCGGTGAAGTGGTTGCCGGCCTGGTCACTGAGGCCTACCAGAGCGAGTTCGTCGGCGGGCACACATGGCGCGTGCCGATCTTTCTATTCCGTGAGCATGACGATGTCGAGAAGTATCTGTGGGCGCTCCGATTCGATCCAACTCGCACCCGCGAGATCTATGGCCGTCATGGCTCTGACTTCATCGGCATTTCCCTCAACGCGCAGGGTGAGGTCGCGCGCGTGATCGCCGGTGAAGCCAAATGGCGCAAGTCACTGACGGATTCCGTTGTAGAAAGCTTGCTCGTCGGTCCGAAGGAAGAGGACGAAGACACGGGTGAAATGGTACGCAACGGACGAGGGATCTGGTTCGAGGTGAACCGAGACACCCCGATCCCGCACGGCCTTCGACAGTTGCAAAAATTATTGGAGCAGCGAGACCCAGATGGATATGCCAATACCATCCTGTCGATCGATCGTGCAGTACTCGGTCAGGGGGTCCTGCCGGGTCGAACGAACTTGGTGCTTATTGTTGGGAACGGGGCGAAACGACGTGAGGCTTTGACTTGCCTGATTCCTTGGGAAATGGCACCGGAAGAGTACACGGCACCTCATGATCTCCAGGTTGTGGAGATCATCCTTGAGAGAGGTGATGAGCTTATCGACGAACTCTACGCCACTCTGTGGCAGGACGCCTGATGCCAGAACGTGATCAAGACCGACTGGAGTCCGCTGAACGCGTACGACGCGAACTCGCCATCGAGAACCAACTGAGCCGGGCTCAAGCAAGAACCTATGTCCGTTGCCTGCAAGAGACTTGGCAGGTACCGGCAATCCACTGGGCCGAGCGCGATTCCGAGCGTCAGCTTGCTGACGCCCGCCGGCTTCTGCACGCAGCGCACATCTTCCGCTCAATTGAAGGCCAGAGGTCGCTGCGCGCGATCGACTGCTATCGCCGAGCTGGCGAAATCCTGGAGTGGCTATCGCGCGCGGCGGACACCGTCCGGAGCGTGGTTCCTATCGAGCTGCTGGCCGCAGGTGCTTATCAGCTCGGAGGGCTGCCCGCGATGGCATCCGGGCTATTGTCACAAGTGAGTTCGGATCACCGCGGCGTTCGATTATATAGCGCTTTTCTAAGAGCGGATTTCGACAGTGTGTTGCTTCTTGCAGCCGCGTTCTGGCGCCGCCACTCTAATCTTACGTCCACCGACGCAAGTGCAATGCTGCTTGCCGCCATGCGCGGAGAGGCAGGTGACGGTGAAACTATCCCTACAGTCGGTTGGGCCATCAGCGTGGAGCTGGTCAGAAGCCTCGGGCTGATTGCTGACTGTCTGCGCCGCGGAGATGACGAGCGGCTTGCGGTGGGGATGAACAAGCTCCATGCGCTCGACGCCATGGCGGCCCGCACATTCAGCGATGACGCCTCGATGGTTATTTCAATCATGCGGGCCGTCGCCGATAGCTTCGTCGCAGCTACTATCTACCGGCCGCTACGGGCGCTTGGTGACCTGCGACCTGAACGAACCCCGCGGCTACTTGCTTACGCTCGAGACCAATTCAGCCGCGGCCGCGGTATCCTCTGGCCCTCGCAACAGCAAGGCATCCAACGCCTCCTCGAAGAAAGTTCCTTCGCGATTTGTACGCCCACTGGCTCAGGGAAGACATTGGTCGCGAACCTCGCCATAATCAAGGAATTACTGCTGCTGGAGCACGACCATTTGCTCGGACCATTGGCGCTCTACATCGTTCCATCCCGGGCTCTCGCCGGCGAAGTCGAGGCAAAGTTGACCTCAGAACTCGGTCGAGACATCACGGTTACGGGTCTCTACGGCGGTGCAGACTGGGGCATCACCGACTTCTGGCTTACCAGCGAACGGCCCGTCGCGCTGATCGTCACCGTCGAGAAGGCGGAAGCACTAATGCGCTACCTCGGCCAGATGTTGCTGAGCCGGCTGAGCCTCCTCATCATCGATGAGGCGCATCAGGTGGTCCCGGAAGCGAACGAGACCACACTTCTGAGTTTTTCCGAGCACAGCAATCGATCGCTCCGCCTCGAAGGGCTTGTGTCTCGTATTCTTTCACAACGTCCAGACGTCGTTCGGATCGCACTCACCGCCGTAGCCGGTGGCGCTGCGGGGCCTGTTGCACGCTGGGTCGAAGGTCGGTCTAACGCCAATCCGGTTGGCGGTCGTTACCGCAGTACGCGCCAGATCATTGGCATACTTGAAACGACACCCAACGCTCGAGGGCGGATATTGCTCGACCTGATGAACGGGTTGCCCCTCTACCTGCGTGGTGAAGAAGACCCAGTCTATCTCCCGCTACAGGTTGGAGTAATGCCACAGCTACCCGCACAGTGGCGGAACAGTCTCAATCGCTTCAATTGCTTGAGTGTGCTTTGGACCGCCTTGCACCTCGCCGAGAAGGATCAACGTGTCCTCATCTCGGTAGCACAAGAGCCCGAACAGACGATGCGGTGGTACAAGGAGGCACTCGAGCGAGAGGACTGGAGAGGCGTAGTGCGCTTTCAGCCGCCCGAAGGTTCGCTCCGGGCACGCTTCGATGAGGGTAGAGCGGCCTGCTTGGATTACTGCGGTACCGACTCCTTTGAGCTGTTCCTGCTTGATCACGGCATTGCCACCAGTCACGGACAAATGCCGCAACGCCTGCGCCGCCTGATGGTCGAGCTCATTGATCGGAAAATTTGCCCGATCACTGTTGCCACTGCAACGCTCACCGAAGGAGTCAATCTACCTTTCGATTTCATCTTCCTAACGTCACTCAAGCGTCGGTCCTGGGATCCAGTCGAAGAGCAGCAAGTAATCGCACCGCTCACCACAGCAGAGTTTCGGAACCTCGCGGGCCGCGCCGGACGACCCGGCTCGGCCCGCGGCATCGAAGGAATGACCCTTATCGCCCTTCCAACCCAGATTTCCACGACGGCCGCAGCAGGAAGGGCAAATCAACGCCGACAGCGCGCGGAGTTGCATTCGGACTATGACCGGCTGCGCGAATCACTGGTTATCGAGGAACGTGACGCAGACGAGGTACCCAGCCCTCTCGCGCTCCTGCTTAACAACATTTCGGACCGCGCCTACCGACTTCTTGAGATAGCACCCGCCACCTTCCTCGACTGGCTCGAAACGACAGCACCGACTGTCGTCAGTCCGGAGGCAGGTACAGGTGCAAGCAGCGGTGTAGCCAGATTGGCGGACGCAATGGATGAACTGGATACCATTCTTCTCACCTCGCTCGAAGAGATTGCGCTTTTTGAAAATGTAGCCATGACGCGCGCTCGCGCTGAAGCGCAACTCGCAGCACTTTGGCGAACGACATTCACTGCAGTGGCAACCACGCAGGAGGCATGGCTGGAACATGCATTCGTGCGCAGAGGCGTTGGCATCATTGAACACATCTACCCAGACACAGATGAACGCCGCCGCCTTTATCAGTATGGTCTGCCTCCGGTGATTGGGCGGCGTTTCGAGGCAGTAGCGCGACAAATGCGCGAGCTGCTCATTGCAGCGGATGTATATGGCTTGGCCAATCCACAGACGAGAATCGACCTATTCGAAGCGCTGGGCAACTTGGTTTCTGGTGATCGCGGATTTGGTTTTCGAGTCCGTCGAACTGACACTGACGAGGCGATCCTAGCGCGATGGCGTGATGTCCTTGGGTGGTGGATGAACGAGCCGGACGCTGCGGCCCCATCTCCTGAGGAGCTTCGGTCGTGGCAACGCTTCGTTTCCGATAACCTTGAATTCCGCCTAGGTATTGCCATCGGTGCTGTCGTCGCAGAGGCGTGGAACGATGGTACAGAAGACGCGCTGACGCTTCCGAGTCTCGCGGTCTGGAAAAACACTACGGGCCTTCCCTGGATTGGGTTCTGGGCGCGCGAACTGTTGCGCTGGGGCACCCATGACCCATTTGTAGCTTTCTGCCTCGCTCAGGGGCTAGCTCCTACCCGTGAGTCGGCCAATGCGAGGCGTAGTGAGTTCGACGTCTGGTTAGATGAAGCACAGGGCGACCCCACGAGCGAGGACCAAATTGATCCACAGCTTTTCCTGCGCTGGCAGGCATCCTTGCCACGCGCCACGGGCGCTGCCGAGGCCGAGCTTCAGTTGCAAGCGATCCTAACCGGCACTTCCGGCGCGCGTGGCCGCTACGCCGTTATCCCGGTAACGAGGGACAACGAGACTGCTTGGCTAGATCCCGCTGGGTTCGAACTCGCGATTACTCATCCCGCGGCGCTTGACGAAACACGTGCTCACCGCTGTGACTTTGAGCTTGTTATTGAGGGTGGCGAACCTACGGTGAGTCGTCAGTTCAGGCCTGCCTGAGGCGCAAGCTTGATTGATTGGGCTTGAGCGCGTTGAACCGAGCAATAGTCAAGAGACCTGAATTCGGCCTTTGCTCGCAGATTCTTCTGAGGTGCCGGCCTGAGAGTCAGACTGACCGGCATCCAGTTATGTGATTAGTAGCTTACGGCGGTTTAGCCGTGGCGAGCGGACTTACATAGTTTTGCCATGCAAAGACCGCTATGGCCGAATTTGCGACGCTCACGCGTGGCGGAACGGACTGGAATTGCTGGCCGACTTTGAATCGGAATGAGTGGGGGGTTTGGACTGGAATCCGCGGCTCTTTTCATCGGAATATGCAGTTATTGCCCGCGAGTTAGGTTTCGCATGCGAAACATGCCCGACTCGCCCGCAAGGTCGGCCTAACCGCTAAAGGGTGGGAGCGCGCCTACATCAAACCGGCTTATCCACAACTCCACAACCGCCCGCGCGTTTCGCGCGGCCCGCCGCTCTCGCATGCCATGGGGCAGCGGCCGGTAAAGCGGTCATGGAGTTGTGGATAAGCCTTGCGCCGAGGGGAACCCGAGGCGCCAGCCAAAAAGCACTAGCCCGCACATGGCGGGCTAGTAAACCAATCTATTCGGCAGCACCCCACTGGTCTAGGGCTTGACGAAGCGCGACCCGTAGTGAGCGCGCATCTGCCTTATTGGATAAACCTAATGCGACGGCAAAGCGTCCTTGTGGTGGGCCTGGTCGTGGTGCGCAGACCATAATGCGAGCCCGAGCGCACCCAGGGCCCACAGGACAACTAGCGCCATTCCAACGATTGCAGCGACTTCCATTGTCATGATAAATACCTTTCTAATCTTGTTGGATAGACATTATCAAATGCGCTATGGTTGGGCAAGCCATCCACCAAAGGAAGGCACCCAAGAAAATGGCCGGGCTGCTAGCACAAAACCTGTGGGTAACCCACCCGTGCGAACCTGCTATCGGAGTTGAATGTATTCACCAAGCAGCCCACCCGGTTAGATGGGTTGAGGAATTGGGCGGCTTCGAAAATTGACCTTACCCCCGAAAAACGTATCTCTTAGCTGATTGTTACAATCAGCAAAAGGAGAACGCAATGAGTGAAGTAAACCGCCGCGCGCAGTACACACTGGAATTCAAGCAAGAAGCGGTTCGGCTGGTACAGGCAGGCCA
>JANMQQ010000378.1:0-12164 GCA_031370545.1 Gammaproteobacteria bacterium | reverse complement strand
GGTGTTCTCACCCGCGAACGTCGTGCGCATGGCGCACGCTACGTTGGGCGCTTAATGAGGCCTCAACGAAGCTTCTCTTCCCCCTGCAAGGGGGAAGGCTAGGATGGAGGTGCTCAAAACATGGGATGCGCTTGCACATCCATCTCACGGTTTCAACATCAACGAAGGTTTCGCAGCGAGATTCAATTCGATCCAGAACACGCTGCCTTTGCCGACCATGCTGTCGACGCCGATGCTGCCGCCCATGATTTCCACCAGTCGCTTGCATAGCACCAAGCCGATACCGGTACCTTGCGCCGCGTTCGGGTCCTGGCCGAGTCGATTAAAAGGTTGAAACAGTTGCGCGAGCTTTTCCGGCGGCAGGCCCGCGCCGCTGTCTTTAACGAGAATGCGCACACGTCGCTCGAGCGGACGCTCGATGCACTCCACAGTGACGGTGCCGTCTGCGTGGTTGTATTTGATCGCGTTAGCCAGCAGGTGCAACAGTGTCTGTTTCAGGCAGGCTGGATCGGCCTGTACAACGCAGGGCTTTTTGATTGGATGCAGGACGATGAGCACGCCGCTCTTTTCGGCCTGTGCTTTGACCATGATCTGGCATTCTTGCACGATTTTACTCAGCGGTACGGCCTCCATGGTCACCGGCAAACTGTCGGATTCCAGATTGACAAGATCGAGCACTTTATCAACCAGCTTCAGCAAATAGGATGAGGTCTCGACAATTTGTATGAGACTTTTCTTTTGGGGCGACGCCAGCGTCGGGGCGCCGGATTCCACCGCGTGGGCAAAACCCACAATGGCACTGAGCGGTTGCCGCAGCTCACGGCTCATGTTGGCGAGAAAATCAGATTTGGCGCGGTGGGTTTTGTCCACGATTTCGCGGGCGGCCTCCAGTTCGGCGTTCTTGATTTGCAGCGTGTCGCTCAGCGCTCGGTAGCGCGCCTCGCTTTCCTGCATCGCGACAGCGGACTGTTTGCTTTCTGTGACATCGGTGAGCATGGTGCGCAGCGTAGTTTCGCAATTTTCATCCACGCTCGACAGGATGCTCATCCGTACCCAGATCGGTGTCTCGCCACATAACATGCGCAATTCGCAGGCGCGCGCTTCACCGGCTTCGACCAGGCGTCGGCACAAGTAGTAGATATCCTGGTCGGCGGGAAAAATGAAGCGGGTGATGGATTGACGGATCAACGTCCCGCGCGACACCCCCAGCATTAGCGTCGCGGTGAGGTTGGATTGCTGAATGATACCTTGCTGGTCGGTGGTGACGTAGCCGGTGGGTGCCAGGTCATAGAGATCAAAATAGCTTTTGCGCGCGGCTTCGAGTTTTGTCTGCGTGCGGCGCAGTTCATCGTTCTGCATATCGAGCTCAATTTGGTGCACGCGTAGTTCGTGCAGCAGGTGCTTGCTCGCTTCCAAAGACAGCGGCTCGATCATGTCCTGTTGGCCGGGCATCGTTCCACAGGTCCGACGCGCCTGCTGCCGCAGAATTTCTTTCGCCGGTTCGGCGCCATCGGCAGCGCGGCGATCAGTACTGTCGGTGGGGTCGGTTCGTTTCGCTTTCATTGGTCGCTCCATCGGGCGGGGTCTCGCCCGTTAGTTGTCGCAATCAGAGACATGCGCGCGGTTTGATTCATCAATGCCGTAGACGTTACCAAGGCATCCGCGTTGACGCCTACGTTGACCAGATGGCTACGATACAGCCCAAGAGTTTCAGCTTTCTTAAATGGATCCAGGTACGCCCGCTTCCTTGCAGCGCGTTCTGCATCCGGTCGCTGCTGTCCATGTTTTATATCAGCGGTGGCGATCATGTCAGATTAGAAATCTTCGATCAGGTTCCGTGGATCGAGGCTTGACAAATTAGCGCAGGAGGTTCGCGCGTGGGGACACGGCTGGTGCGCATGGCGCACGCTAGGTGTTGGGTACGCTTCACCCAGGCGGGCTGGAAGCCCGCGCTCCCAGTTACCAGGTGGGAAATTCCTGGGTAAGTGTCAACATGTGGTACTGGAGCGCGGCCATCTTGGCCGCTTTTTTTGGCGTTCTCACCAGCGAACCTCGTGCGCATGGCGCTACATAAGGCCCAACGCAGCTTCTCTTCCCCCTGCAAGGGGGAAGGCGAGGATGGGGGTTATTTAAAAACGCTCTTAGACGATCCCGACAAAATTTGTGCCGGAGGCGGACTATTTGCTGCGGACAGCTTTTCCGACGACAACTGGCCCCCTTGGCGGGACTGTACATCGGTCATCAGGCGTTTCAATTCCTTTTTGACCACGGCGTAGCACTCGCAGGTGTGAGCTTCGAGTCCGGCGCGATCAAGTACGGAAATGTGGCCACGGCGATAGCGAATAATCCCGGCGTCCTGCAATCTTCCGGCGGCTTCGGTGATGCCTTCGCGGCGTACGCCCAGCATGGTCGACACCAACTCCTGGGTCATGACCATGTCATTGGTCGGCAAACGATCCAGTGTCAGCAGCAGCCAGCGGCACAATTGCTGCTCGACCGAGTGATGTCGATAACAGGCACCGGTCTGCGCCATCTGGGTCATCAGCGCCTGGGTGTAGCGCAACAGCAAACGTTGCAACGCACCGTTGCGGGCGAATTCCTGTTTGAGCAGGCGCTCCGGCAAGCGGTAGGCATGGCCTGCGGTCTGCACCACGGCCGAGCTGGGTGTCGTGTTCCCGCCCATGAACAGCGAAATACCCACCATGCCTTCATTGCCGACCCCGGCGGATTCGGCCGAGGCGCCCGACTCCATGATGTAGTGCAGCGACACAATGCAGGTGGTTGGAAAATAGGCGTGCGATAACGATCCGCCCGGCTCGTAAATAATTTTACCCAGCGGCATGGCGATCAGTTCCAGGCCAGGTGCCAGTACTTGAAAGTCCGCCGCAGGCAGCGCTGCAAGCAGATGATTTTGACTCGAGTCAGGTAAGAAAGGCATGGGGGCTTGTCCTTTTAGTTCTGAAGTTCTAATGACCACCGGAAAACTCCACGCCGATGCCACGGTAACCAATAAAGCCGCCGGATTTATTGAACATCGGTCCACCGCTGACATGAAACTTGTGCAGCGAACCGTCGGCATGCGTACGGCTGCAAACGAAATCCAGGAACGGCTGGCGGGCTTCGATTTTGGCGCGTAAGGTTTCTTGCTCGGCGGCATTCCAACTGGCGACCTGACTGTCGTTCGATTGTCCGTTCATGGCATCGACGTGGATGCCGAGCATCTCCAGTACTGGTCCGGAGACTTTGACAAAATTTCCCTGCTCGTCCTGTTCCCAGTACCAGTCGCTGGCGAGCTCGGTCAGTGCGCGAAAGCGTGCTTCGCTGATCGCGAGCTCAGCGGTGCGCTCGCGCACGGTTTGTTCCAGCACGGTGTTGTAGTTCTCGAGCTTTTTATACAGCAGGCGGACTTCAAGCATGTTACGGATGCGGGTCTTGACTTCAATCAGGTCAAACGGTTTGCTGATGAAATCGCGTGCACCGGCTTGCAATGCGCGCAGCTTGTGATTGGGTTGCGAGGTCAGCACCAGCACCGGCAGGTAGCTGTCGGCAGCGTTAGTCTGGAGCTCTCTCATCACCTGAAATCCATCCATAACGGGCATTTGCAGGTCGAGCAGAATCAAATCATAACGGTGCTCGCGATGTAGCGCGAACACCGCTTGAGGATCCTGGGTGGAGGTCACCCGCGTGTAACCCGCCTCGCGCAGCAATTGCTCGAGCAGGCTGACATTCGCCTCTTGATCGTCAACGATCAAAATGCTGGCGTTTTGAATATCGGACTCGGTGATGATCATGCGGCTTCCTTTAATTTAGCTGTCTGGATAACGTGGTTTGCGAAAATTTCAGCGCGGTGTCCAGCGCGTCCATGAGCTCACCGACCCGGACGGGTTTGGTGAGGTAATTAAAAAATCCTGCTGCCAGGGCGGTGTCGATGTCCTCGGGCATCGCATTGGCACTGAGTGCCACCACCGGGATGAACGCCGTTGCTGGGTCATTGATCAGCATGCCCAGCGTTTCGATACCGCTGATGCCAGGTAAGTTAATGTCCATCAAAATCACATCCGGTTGACTGGCGCGCGCAATCTCAATGCCGCCAGGGCCGTCGGGTGCGCTCAACAAACGCAGGTCAGCGCGGCGCGCGAGGAGATTTTCAACCAGCAACAGATTGGCCGGATCGTCCTCGATATACAGCACCGACCAGGTGTGCGGGATATTTTTGATTTGCGTTATCGAGTTGGCTGTGCTCTGTTCGCCCTGTTCGCCCTGTTCGCCCTGTTCGCCCTGTTCGCCCTGTTCGGCGCTGGTCGCCATATTTAATTCGATCCAGAAGCGACTGCCGGTACCCACCGTGCTTTCCACGCCGATGCTGCCGCCCATCAAGTCGATCAGTCGCTTGCACATCACCAGGCCGATGCCGGTGCCTTGCACGCCGCTGGATTCCTGACCCAGGCGATTGAAGGGCTGAAACAGTTGCGCGAGTTTTTCCGGCGCCAGGCCCGCGCCGGTGTCAGTGATCGTGATGCGCACGCGTTGTCCGGGGGCAGGCTCGGTGCAGTCCACCACCACCGCACCGCCGGTTTTGTTGTATTTGATGGCGTTGGACAGCAGGTTGATCAGCGCCTGCTTCAAGCGCGTCACATCAGCATTTACCACGTACAACACGTCGTGCGGAGCGCAGCTCACGCTGATGCCGCGCGTTTGCGCCTGCGGCTCCACCATGGCTTTGCATTCTTGAATCACTTTGCCCAGCGACACCTTGTCCATGGTCACCGACAGTTTGCCGGATTCAACTTGCGCGAGATCGAGAATTTCGTTGATCAGCGTCAGCAAATACCAGCCCGCCTTGAGCACCTGTTTGAGACTTTCATGTTGCGATGGTGAGGGCGGCGGCGTGCCGGATTCCATGAGTTGGGTGAAGCCCAGAATCGCACTGAGCGGGGTGCGCAGTTCGTGGCTCATGCTGGACAGAAAATCCGATTTCGCACGGTTGGCTTTATCGGCGGCGGCCCGGGTGACCTCAAGCTCGACATTTTTGGCTTGCAGCCGCTCGGTCAGTGCGTGATAACGCGCCTCGCTTTCGGTGACGGCCACCGTTACCCGTTTGATTTCGGTGACATCGGTCAGCGCAATGCGCAGTATCGGCGCGCCATGGTCATCCCGCGCAAAGGAGGCCGCCAGATTGACCCAGAAGTACGTGCCGTCCGGCTTCACCATGCGCAATTCGCTGGCTTCAGGCTGGCTGGATTCAATCAGCTTGCGGCGGCACAGGTAGTAGTTGTCCTGATCGGCCGGGAAAATAAAGCGGCCGAACGGCTGATTGATCAGCGCCGCGCGCGGCAGGCCCAGCAACTGGCTTGCGGTGAGGTTGGCTTGCAGGATCAGCCCGGCTTCACTGACGGTGCAATAACCCACCGGTGCCAGGTCATAGAGATCAAAATAGCGCGTGCGTTCGTCGGCCAGCTCAATCTGCGTACGGCGCAGTTCGTCGTTCTGCATCTCGAGCTCGATCTGGTGCGCGTGCAGCTCATGCATCATGCGCTGCGTGGCTTCCAGGGATAAGGTCTTGACACTTTCCGGCCCGGCCCCGCTCAACTTGATTTCAGCACGCTCAAGCAAGGTGAGCTGGGTCGGCGCAGGCGGGTCGTCATGGCGTCTATGCATGCTGCTCATGAGCACCTCGCAGCGCTGCATCGGGCGTTGCGGCATAGGCCCGTTCAGTGGTGGCAACGCCATAGGTTTGTCCGGCCTCGTTCAGCAAGGCGCTCGCGGTGACTGAGACTTCCACCACGTCGCCATTGCGGGTGAGCCGTTGCGTCCGGTAAGGCGTCGACGTCTGGTTGTCGATAAGCGCGCTGAGGGTGGCCAGCTCTTGCGCCAGCAGCCCGGGTGGCAGGCGCTCGCTGATGTTCATCGCCAACGCCTCGGTTTCGGTCCAGCCATATATTCTCTCCGCGCCCGGATTCCAGGCCAGAATGCTGCCATTCAGGTCCTGGACGGTGACGGCATCACGTGAATCGCGTACCACCACTGCCAGACGGGCCAGGTCATTGGCTTTGCGCAAATCCTCGCGGATATGCACCATTTCGGTGATGTCGATAAAGGTGATCACCGCGCCCTCAATCACGTTGTCGACGGTGCGGTAGGGCAAAACGCGCATGGTGTACCACACGCCTTCAAGGGTCTGCACATCCACCGACTTGGGAATCAAGGAATCCAGTACGCTTTGCGTGTCGCTCACCAGTTTGGTATAGCCGACCAGGTTGGACACGGTATGCGCCACCGGCCGTCCGACGTCGCTGGGAATCAAATTGATAATACGCGTGGCGGTGGATGTGAAGCGCAGAATGCGCAGTTGATGGTCCACAAAAATGGTGCCGATGCCGGTGCTTGACAATAAATTGAGCATGTCGTTGCTGGTGCGCGACAGATCGGCCACTTTGTTTTGCAGTTCGGCGTTGACCGTGGCCAGCTCCTCGTTGACCGATTGCATTTCTTCCTTGGAAGTCTCGAGCTCCTCGTTGGTGGACTGCAACTCTTCGTTGACCGACTGCATTTCCTCGTTCGATGATTTGAGCTCTTCGTTGGAGGTTTCCAGCTCTTCGTTGGCCGCCTGCAAGTATTCTTTATTGGCGCGCAGTTGTTCATTGAGCGCGGCAATGGTTGCGTCCGCGCTGGTCGGGTCGAAGGCCGCGTCCGGGGGCGTGCCGGGTTCGGTCAAAGGCAACGGGTGGTCCGCGCCCGCGGCATTTACTTCTTCCAGAATGACGACATACAACGGCCACTCCGGTACATCGGCCGGGTTGGCCATCACCGGGCGAACAATGAGATTAACGCGCGTGAAATGGCCATTGGTTTTGACGCGCAGCCCGGGGCTGTGCACCGGCTTTTTGGTGGCTCCCGCCTTATGCAGCGCAACGGTCAGCTCACGTTGCAAACCTTCTCGGGCCATTTTCAAAATGTTGCTGGGTTCGCCCGCGTCGCCCGGCGAAGGTTCCAGGTACATGCCGGTGCGGCCATACAGGTAGAGGATGTCGCCGTGGCCGTTGATCAGCACGCCGGACAGTGCCAGTTGCAGCAGCAGGGTTTGTTCGGTCAGTTCGCGCAGCGGTATTTTGGCCGGACCGGTCCGGCCGAGCGCGCGCGGCACAACTGAATCCAAGGCCGTGATGAGCGGCAGAAACCGGCTCATCGACGTGCGTTGTTCGCTGCGAACGGTCGGCTTGCGCGGGTACAGCTTGGCTTTCTGATCGAGCGTATCAAACAGATCGGTGAATTCACCGACGGTTTCCGACGTGCCCAAAAACAGCACGCCGCCCGGATTGAGCGTGTAATGAAACAGGCGGATGAGTTTTTTCTGCAAGGGCGGGCTCAGGTAGATCAGCAGGTTGCGGCAGCAGATCAGGTCGAGCCTGGAAAACGGCGGGTCTTTGATCAGGTCTTGTTCCGAAAACACCAGCATGTCGCGGATGACTTTATTAATGCGGTAGGCACTGCCGTCGGCTTCGGCGGTGAAAAAGCGCGCCAGCCGCTCGGGCGAGATATCACTCGCAATGCTGGCGGGGTAGCGTCCGGCCCGGGCGACCGCAATTGCGCGGCTGTCGATGTCAGTGGCGAACAGCTGGATTGCAAAATTTTGCTTGAGCACTTCCATGCGTTCTTGCAACAGGATCGCCACCGAATACGCCTCTTCACCGGTGGAGCAGCCGGTCGACCAGATGCGCACCGCCGAGTTGGCAGTTTTGCCGTCAAAGATTTTGGCGATGACTTGAGTTTCAAGCGCGTGAAATGCTTCCGGGTCACGGAAGAAATTGGTCACACCAATCAGCAGATCGCGGAATAGTGCTTCCACCTCAAGCGGGGTTTTCTGCAAAAATTGGACGTAGTTTTCTAACACGTCGATGTGCTGGACCGCCATGCGCCGCTCGATGCGCCGGTTCATGGTGCTCGGTTTGTACTGAGAAAAATCGTGGCCGGTTTGTGCGCGCAGTAAGACAAAAATTTTCTTCAGCGCGTTTTCGGTCTTGGGCTCAGGGGCGCCGGGCAGGCGCGGCAGCGTGGCGAAGGCTTGCGCCGCGTACGCGATGAGCTGGGCGGGCATTTCGGCGGGCGGCAATTCGTAATCCACCAGGCCGGTGTTAATGGCGCTGCGCGGCATGCTGTCGAATTCGGTGGAGCTGGGCGTCTGGGCCATCACCATGCCGCCCTCGCCCTTGATGGCGCGCACACCCTGCGTGCCGTCGCTGCCGGTGCCGGAGAACACAATGCCGATGGCACGGGCATGTTGATCTTGAGCCAGCGAGCGAAAGAAAAAATCAATCGGCAGACGCTGCCCGCGCGGCGCCGAAGGTTGCAGCAGTTGCAAGGTGCCGTTCAAGAACGCCATGTCGTAATTGGGCGGAATGATGTAAGCGCAATTCGGTTGCACGCGCATGCCATCTTCGACTTCGAACACCTGCATGCGGGTGTAACGCCGCACCAGGTCGGTAAGAATGCTCTTGTGATCAGGGGCCAGGTGTTGCACCACCACAAACGCCATGCCGGGATCGGTGTCTGGGGGCATGGCGGAAAAGAACGCTTCAAAGGCCGCGAGCCCGCCCGCCGACGCGCCAATGCCGACGACCGGAAATGTGGCGGGAGTGGTTTCGCTGGTGCTAGTGTCATCGGTCTGTTGCGCAATAACCGGCGCGGATTTCTCCGCGTGTTGAGTTTTTTTACGTGTTGCCATGGCCGCCTTCTCTATGCGCCGATGCTCAGGGTATGACCGGCTTGGGCAGTGATCGTAGGCCGGGTTGATGCGCGACGCAATGGGATCGACAACGCGTGCTTCCTTCGAAAATACCAGCATAGGTCCATCCGTAATAAATGAAGTTGAGTACCGGCGCCTTGCTCTTGCGTCAGGGGAAATGGCAGTACGTTAGAGCAGAGCTTCGTTGGGTGCTTAATGAGGCCGCAACGAAGCTTCTCTTCCCCCTGCAAGGGGGAAGGCGAGGATGGGGGTGTGCAAGCACACGGTATTTAAATTCACCCCCATCTTGATCTTCCCCCTTGCAGGGGGAAGAAACGCTTTGTTCAACTGATGGTTCCAGCTCAGTTATCGCACCAGCCACGTTGGGTACGTAACGAGCCCCAACGAAGCTTCTCTTCCCCCTGCAAGGGGGAAGGCGAGAGTGGGGGTGTGCTTGATCTTCCCCTTGCAGGGGGAAGAAACACTTTGTCCAATTGATTGCACCAGCTCAGTCATTGCATTAGTCACGTAGCGTGCGCCATGCGCACGACCTTCGCAGGTGCAACGTTTACCCCGGTTGTCATTACGCAAGTCTGGCTTTGGTTTGCGCGAATTCCAGCGCGACATCCAGTGCTGCCATGAACTCGACCACCTTGATGGGCTTGGTCAGATAATTGAAGAATCCCGCTTCCATACCCATCGTGATGTCACGCGGCATCGCGTTGGCGCTCAGCGCCAGGATCGGAATATGTGCCGTCGCTGGATCGGCATGCAGGATTTGCATGGCGTCGATTCCGCTGATGCCGGGCAGGTTGATGTCCATCAAGATCACATCCGGTAGGTAGGCGCGCGCGAACTCAACGCCCAGTTTGCCGTCGGCGGCGGACAGCAGCCGCAACTCGGGGCGGCGCTCAATCAGTTGCTCAACCAGTTCCAGATTGGCGGGATTGTCTTCGACATACAGCACGGTGCGCTGCGGCTTGCCGCCCGGGGGCGGCAGCAGGCCTGCATATCCGACGTGTGCTGCATCGCGCACGACAAACTGCGGTGCGGTGGTCAGGCCCAGCTCGATCCAGAACACGCTGCCTTTTCCGACCACGCTCTCCACGCCGATGCTGCCTTCCATTAATTCGATCAGTCGCTTGGTGACCACCAACCCGATGCCGGTACCTTCTTCCGTGCCGGTCTCCTTGCCGAGGCGATTGAAGGGCTGGAATAGTTGGGCAAGTTGTGCGGGTGCGAGCCCCTCACCGGTGTCGCGAATGCTGATGCGCATCGTGTTCGGCGGATTCAGCGTGTACTCCACCGTGACTGTGCCGCCCGGCTTGTTGTATTTGATGGCGTTGAACAGCAGGTTGATCAGCACTTGCTTGATACGCACCCGGTCGGCGCTGACAAAGTGGGCAATCGGCAAGCTCGGAAACGTCATGCTAATACCACGCTTCTGCGCCTGCGGTTCGATGATGGCGCGGCACTCGAGCATGACTTCGGCGAGCAGCACCGACTCTTGCGACAGCGACACTTTGCCCGACTCGATCAGGGCGAGATCAAGAATTTCATTGATCAGTTCCAGCAGGTACCAACCGGCTTTGAGAATCTGGTTGAGATTGCGTTTCTGCGACGGCAGCGGCGCCGGAACGCCGGATTCCAGCAACTGGGCGAAACCCAGAATCGCATTCAGCGGCGTGCGCAATTCATGGCTCATGGCGGACAGAAAATCGGTTTTCGCATGGTTGGCTTTCTCCGCAAACATTAAGGCCTCCTTCAGTTCTGATTCGATGCGCTTGCGCACCGAGTTGTCGGTGCCAATCAGCAAGTAGCCGATGATCGCGCCCATGTCGTCGCGCAGCGCGGTGATCGACACAATGGCTGGAAAGCGGCTGCCGTCCTTGCTGATATAAGTCAGGTCGTAGCTGTCTTCGATGCCACGCGAGGCTTTAAACGCCAATGCTTCGAAGCCCGGCGCAATCGGCGTGGCGAGCTCGATGCTCAAGGCTTCGGCACGCGCCTTCACTTCTTCCGGATCATGGATATCGCTGGGGCTGATTTTGTTCACGACCTCGCTGGCGGCATAACCCAACATGCGTTCGGCACCAACATTGAACAACTGGATGATGCCGTGCGCGTCGGTGGCGATAATCGAAAAATTGGCGCTGGTAAGAATCGCGTGCTGTAACGCACCGGCTTTCAGCAGTTCCGCTTCGGCCTGCTTACGCGCCGTGATGTCACGCAAAATGCCCGTGAAATAACGCTGACCGCCCAGCCACATTTCGCTAACCGCCATTTCCAGCGGGAACACACTGCCTTGCTTGCGCTGGCCGGTGACTTCGCGGCCTAAACCTGCCGCACGCGCAACATCGCTGGCCCGGTAGTATTCAAGTGAACCGTTGCTCTGGTCTTGATCGAGCTCGGGAATCAACAGGCTGAGACGTTGCCCGACCAGTTCCGTGGCCGGGTAGCCGAACATGCGCTCCGCCGCAGGGTTGACGGTCTCGACAATTCCGTTATCGGCACGGATGGTGATAATGCCGTCGGCGACAGTGCCAAGAATTGCTTTGATCAGTTCGGCGCTGTCGCGCAAGTTTTGCTGCACGGCGTATTCCTGCGTGACGTCGCGGAACACCAGCACCGCACCGATCACCTGGCCGTCGCGGTCGCGAATCGGTGCGCAACTGTCGGCGATATCGGCTTCGCTGCCATCACGGGCAATCACGATAGTGTGGTTGGCCAGGCCCTGGATCGTGCCCTTCGCCAGCGTTTCCATGACCGGGATGGTGGCGGGTTTACGGGTTTGTTTGTTGATGATGTGAAAAATCTCGTCCACTGGGCGACCGACGGCTTCGGCCTGGGTCCAGCCGGTGAGCTTTTCGGTCAGCGGATTCACCAGCGTTACCCGCCCTTCAACATCGGTGGCGATCACGGCATCGCCGATGGAGTGGAGCGTGACGGCAAGCTGTTCCTCGCTGGCTTGCAGGGTGGCGTTGGTCTGCTGGAGTTGTTTATGCGTGGCCGCCTGGATGTCGAGCAAATGCTGACGCTCGTTTTCGGCAAGTTTGCGCGCGGTATTATCAGTGCCAATTAATAGATAGCCGATGATGCCGTCCTGCGCATCGCGCAGAGCGGTCACCGACACGATGGCCGGAAAGCGGCTGCCGTCTTTGCGGAAGTAGGTCAGTTCGTAAATGTCTTCGATCCCGCGCGACGCTTTGAACACCAAGGCTTCGAAGCCGGGCGTGATCGGAGTGCCCAGCTCGAGACTCAGGGCTCCGGCGCGGATGATGACTTCTTGCGGATCGGAAATGTCCGCCGGGGTGATCTTGTTCATCACTTCAGCGGCGGTGTAGCCCAGCATGCGCTCGGCACCCACGTTGAAGATTTGAATCACGCCCTTCGCGTCGGTGGCGATACTCGAAAAATTGGCGCTGTTGAAAATCGCGTTCTG
>JANMQQ010000357.1:0-6148 GCA_031370545.1 Gammaproteobacteria bacterium | reverse complement strand
AATCTCGTATTCATGAAGCCGGTGCAGTCGCGTATCAAACTCTGGCAGATGATAGGCCGTGGCACGCGCAATCAGGAAGCTTGCCGATTCTTTGATCGCTTGCCCAATGGCGAGAAGAATGAATTTCTCATCATTGACTTTTGGCAGAACGATTTCGGCAAGCAGACCGAAGACCGCATTCCCGTTGAAGTGCCGTTGCTCATCAGGCTGTTCAACACGCGGCTCGATATTCTCGCCGCGACACGTAACCAACGCGAGGGCACAGCGTACTCACAAGCAATAGCCAATTGCCGCGCAATGATTAACCGCATCCCGGTCGAGTCTTTTCCGGTGCGCAAAGTTTGGGCCGAGGTTGAGACCGCGTGGACAGATGCTTTCTGGTCGAACGTCACACAGGATCGCAGCGACGCCCTGCGGCTTAAAGTTGGCCCGCTGCTGCGCTTTGTGCCGGACGTGGATATTGCCGCCGAGACATTCGCCTACAAAGTCGAGCGGTTGAATTTGCAGATACTGCAGAGCAAGCCTTCCCCAGAGTTGTTGCAATCAATCGCCGAAGACGTGAGCCGGCTTCCGCAGCACGTGCTTGATGCTGCGCCTGCACAGCCATCGGTGAAGCTCGCGTTATCGCTAGACCTTGCACAGGCCGGGCCGTCGCAGTTGAACCGGCTGATCGTCGATCTTGCCGGTGAAATGAAAAACAAACGCCACGCTGAAAATAGCTTCATCAAAATTGACCTGCCCGACTTCATTGCAGGCAAAGGCTATTTGATGATTGGCCCGACCGGGCAGCCGATGCACGTGGAGGAATATCGCAAGCGCGTCGAGCAGCGCATTCTGAGCATCACCGACCAGCATCCGGCCCTGATAGCCATTCGTGCGGGTCTCCTGCCGAGTGAGGGTGAGTTGGTCGATCTGGAACGCGTGCTGCACAACGAACTGACCAACCCTGAAATCCAGCTTACGGAAAAGACCGCGCGCCAAGCCTATGGCGTGCATCTCGACAATCGCACAGGATTTCTCGGTTTTGTGCGCTTCGTCCTCGGTCTGGATGCGATCCCGGATTACGCCTCGGTGGTGGCGCACAGCTTCGAGGATCACATCACCGCCAATCGCTACACCAGCGACCAGATTCGCTTTCTGCGCTCGGTGCAGGAAGTGTTCATCGCCAAGCGCCGCCTTGCCGAGGCCGACCTGTACGAAGCACCGCTTACCAATTTTGGCCGCAATGCGGTTGAGCGTTTTTTCACGCCCAACCAAATTCACGACCTCGTCCAACTGACCGATCGCCTGACTGCCTGATACCTGATGCTGACCGACGCACAATTAAAATCAAACGTTGACGCCCTCTGGAATAAAGTCTGGACCGGAGGATTATCCAATCCGCTTGATGCCATTGAGCAGATTTCCTATCTGTTTTTTCTCAAGCAGATTGACGAGCGCGAGCAGGATGGCGAGCGCCACGCCCGGTTGCGCGGCGGCAAATTCGAACCGCTATTTTCCGATCCGACATTGCGCTGGTCGCATTGGAGCCAGTTGCCTGCTGACAAGGCGCTGAAGCACGTCAAGGAAGTCGTGTTTCCCTTCCTGAAAAGTTTGGGCGACAAGGCCGGCTCATTCGGCGCTCAAATGGAAAACGCCGAATTCAAGATCAACAAACCGAGCCTGTTGATCGAAGTGTGCCGCGCGATTGAAGCGATGCAGATTTCGGCGCAGAACCAGGACGTGCAGGGCGATCTCTACGAATACCTGCTGTCCAAGCTCAACACCGCCGGCACCAACGGACAGTTCCGCACCCCGCGCCACATCATCCGCATGATGGTGAAAATGCTCGACCCGCGCCCCGGCGAGCGCGTCTGCGATCCGGCGGCGGGCACCTGCGGCTTTTTAGTTAACGCCTGGCAGCACTTGCTGGAAACGCACACCGACCCGCGTGATCTCAGCTTTGACGAGGAGGGCTGGCCGCACGGACTCACTGGCAGCGGCCTGAAACGCGAGGAATACGAGTTCGCGCAGAAGGAAGGCTTTACCGGCTACGACAGCGATTCGGGCATGACCATGCTGCGCATCGGCAGCATGAACCTGATGCTGCACGGCCTTGCCTCGCCGCGCTTTCATTACACCGACACGCTCTCCAAAGCGTTCAACGAAGAGCGCGCCTACGACGTAGTGCTTGCCAATCCACCGTTCAAGGGCGCGGTGGACACGACGGATGTCAACCCGTCGCTGCCCGCCAAGGTCAAGAAAACCGAAATTCTGTTCATGCATTTGTTCCTGCGCCTGTTGGAAAATGGCGGGCGCGCGGCGGTGATCGTGCCGGACGGCGTGCTGTTCGGTTCGAGCAACGCCCATGTGGAAATCCGCAAGCTGCTCATCGCGAGCAACCGGCTCGATGGCGTGGTGTCCATGCCCTCCGGCGTGTTCCGGCCGTATGCGGGCGTTTCCTCCGCCGTGCTGCTGTTCACCAAAGGCGCGGCCACCGAGCGCATCTGGTACTACGACATGGAGCACGATGGTTTCTCGCTCGACGACAAACGCCAGCGCGTGGCGGAGAACGACATTTCCGACCTGCTCGACTGCTGGCAGCAGCGCCACGACCCGAAATTTCAGAAGCAGCGCGCTGCGCGCCTGGCAGCACTACAGAAACAAATTGCGCCACTCAAACAAGACCGGCTGGCCCATCACGAAATTATCCATCGCCTGAAATTCGAGGAAGTGATTGCCAAGGAAGCCGACGCAGCGCGCACCGCACGCGAGCAGGCCGAGGCTGAACTCGCGGAATTGCAAGCGCACATCACGCCGCTGGAAAGCGAAATCAACCAGCTCACGCGTCAATTCTGGGTGAGCAAGGAGCAAGTCACCGCGAATAAATACGACCTCTCGGCGAGCCGCTACCGGCAGGTGGAGCAGGAGGAGGTGTTCTACGAAAATACGGCGGTTACGCTCGACCGCCTGCGGCAATTGGAGAAGGCCGCAGCAATCGACATGGTAAAGCTGGAAAAGCTAATGGTAGAAAATTGATGGCACCCCTCGTGCAGCTCGGCGATCTGGTTCGAATTGAGAAAGGCAAGAAAGCCTCACAGGTTTTTGAACGACCATCTGCGAGCACACGCCGTTACCTGCAAATTGACGATCTACGTCCAGATGCGAAGCACAAGTTTGTCGAGCCGTTCGTGTGCCCGGTGGCATCGAAATCCGACGTTGTAATCGCTTGGGATGGAGCCAATGCTGGAACTGTGTCATGCAATTTGGACGGCCATATTGGCAGCACGCTCGCCGTCCTTCGCCCAAGCGCGCAGCAGTTGTTCGCGCCTTACTTATCCCGGTTTCTCGAAGGAAAGTTTGACTATCTTCAAAAGAATTCCACTGGCGCAACAGTTCCGCATGTCAGCCGTGACGTATTGGAAAATCTTGAGTTACCACTACCCAGCCTGAACGAGCAGCAGCGGGTAGCGAGGCAGTTGGAGCAGGCGGATCGGCTGCGCCGCACCCGCCGCTACGCTCTCGAACTCAGCGACACCTTCCTCCCCGCCGCCTTCCTTGAACTCTTCGGCGACCACGTTCGCAATCCGAAAGGATTCCGCATCACCGAACTGGGCGAGTTCTTGAGTTTCGTAACCAGTGGTTCACGCGGATGGGCTGAATACTATGTGCCCAACGGCGACAGGTTCATTCGTTCGCTCGACGTGAAGATGAATTACATCTCCGACGAGGATGCCGCGTTCGTGAATGCGCCGGAAGGCGCTGAGGCAGATAGGGCGTGTATCAGGACTGATGATGTGCTTTTGACAATCACCGGCTCACAAATTGGACGCATCGCTCCGGTACCGGCGCGGCTTGATGGCTCATTCGTCAGCCAGCACGTCGCAATCTTGCGGCTGAAGCCTGGTTTACTGCCGGTCTTTGTTTCGATGTTCATGTCGCTTAAATCTTGCGGACAGCGAGAGATTGCGCGGCTTCAATACGGGCAAACAAAACCCGGATTGAGTCTCGGACAAATTAGCGAGTTTAAGATTTCTGTTCCTCCCCTTCCATTGCAGCAAAAGTTCGCTACCCTTGTCGATCGCCACGAACACCTGCGCGCCACCCAACGCGAGGCACTGCGCCAGGCCGAGCATTTGTTCCAGACCCTGCTGCACAGGGCATTCAGCGAGGGCATGTAATGCTGAGTCATGTCACAGCGATTCGTTTTGATGGCCGAGTTCAGTCGGGCCGGACGGTGCCGTGCCGCCTGACGTGCGAGGCTGCCGATGGCGCCGAGGTCGAGGTGGTGGCAAAGCTCTCGGATGGATGCGACCGCAAAGTGACGGCGCTGGTGATGGAGGCGATTGCCGCCATGCTTGCTTCAGACCTTGATCTGCCAGTTCCCGAACCGTTTCTCGTTGCCTTGGAGCCTGAGTTCATCGCGGGGCTGCCCGACGAGACTGTCGCGGCCATGGCGCGTCGCAGTAATCCGGTTGCGTTTGGTTCTAAACATTTGCCGCCCGGCTATACGAGCTGGCCCGTCGGCAAGTCGATCCCCAAGGATGCAATAGCCACAGCAGCGGAGATATTCGCGTTCGATGCGCTGATTGTGAATGACGACAGGCGCCCTGCGAACCCGAATTGCCTTTTCAGCGGATCGAGTCTCGCAATTTACGATCATGAAATGGCTTTTTTCAGCGAAGGGATCATCGGCTGGCAACCACCCTGGAAAATCGGTTCGCTAGAATCGTTTAAACAGACACGTCGCCATTTGTTTTCCGAGCAGCTTTGCGGGAAGGCGGTGAATTTTGATCGCTTCGCCGGGGCTTGGCTTGCCGTCACGGATGAGCGGCTGGCGGCGTATAGAGTGGCGTTGCCGGATGCGTGGAACTCCGCTGGTCAACACGCTGACCAAGCGTTGATGTATATAGGTCAAGTTAGGGATAATATTGAAGCAGCACTACAGGAAGCCAGGAGGGTCATATCATGAAAAATCAACATTCTTACACCTACTCGGTGCTTAGATATGTCCACGATGTCACCAGCGGTGAATTCGTGAACGTCGGGGTGGTGCTGTATGCACCGCAGGCGTGCTACCTGAGCGCGATCTGCCGGACCACCTACGGTCGCCTCAACAAAGTGTTTCCCGGTGTGAATGCCGAGCATTTCAAAGCCTTGATGCGCCATATCCAGAATAGCTTTGAAGCACAGGGAGAACGTCTCTCCAGTGAACTGTCCCTTACGTCTCCCGCCGGCGTGCTAGAAATTGCCCAGTCAGTGCTACCTAAAGATGATAGTTCCTTGCAATGGTCACCGGCTGGGAGCGGCCGTACCGACGATCCGGCGCAGGCGCTGGAAAAGCTTTTCAATCGCATGGTGATGCGCTACGAGGAACGGCAAGTATCGAGTAGCCGCACTGATGATGACGTTTGGCGCCATTTCAAACGCGACCTGGAAGAACGGCAGATTCTGCAACATTTCCAACCGAAGACGATTTCCGTTCAGGACGACGAGATCGAGTTTCAACATTCCTGGAAGAATGGGAAGTGGCATTGCCTGGAACCCATCTCATTCGATCTGGCCGCAGCCGACAGCATCAAGGACAAGGCGCATCGCTGGTTTGGGCAATTGGCGAGTGTTCAAGGTGCGCCCGACCCATTCAAGGTGTATCTGCTTGTCGGTGAGCCTCAGCAGGAAAACCTACAACCTGCCTTCCAGAGAGCAATGAGTATTTTGCAAAGGCTTCCGATAGAAAAAGAAATCGTGCTTGAACAGGACGCGTTAGGCTTGGCAGCTCGTATCGCTGGTGAAATCGCAGAGCACGAGCACAGTAACTGAAAGGCAAAATTTACTTGCCGACCCCCATGATGTTGACACCGCAGTATCTGTCGCTGATCAGGTTAGCCATCTGAACGTGATTTTCACCACCTGGTTAGTCGGACTCCATCGTGACCAACGATCACATTTGACTGTCTGCTATTGGCAGATGCGTATGTCAGCAGTGGGTCGGAAGTACGCACTGGGCTATGGTTTCCCAAAGCAGATAGAATCGAGCCATGTGGGTTTTCTGCGACCGTTCGCTAAGGCCGATTATGCAAAGCCCTCGATTATGGAAAGTATCAGTTCGGAATCCGCGCCAAGCGCTGATTGGCAGAGGCTGGTGAGAATTCCGGCCTTCACATAATCA
>JANMQQ010000325.1:0-7795 GCA_031370545.1 Gammaproteobacteria bacterium | reverse complement strand
ATGCGCTTCATTTCTTTCTTGGTTTCTTCAGTGACGATGCGCGGGCCACGCGTTAAGTCGCCGTATTCTGCGGTGTTGGAAATGGAGTACCGCATGTTGGCAATTCCGCCTTCGTACATCAGATCGACGATCAGCTTCAATTCGTGCAGACATTCGAAGTAAGCCATTTCCGGCGCATAACCCGCTTCAACCAAAGTTTCAAATCCGGCTTGCACCAGTGCGGTCGCACCGCCGCACAACACCGCTTGTTCGCCAAAAAGATCCGTTTCGGTTTCTTCACGGAAGTTGGTTTCGATGATGCCCGCGCGACCGCCGCCGTTGGCCGACGCATATGAAAGTGCCAGTTCTTTCGCTTTACCCGATGCATTTTGATGCACCGCGATCAGGCTCGGCACACCGCCGCCCTGTGTAAAGGTCGAACGTACTAAATGTCCGGGACCTTTAGGCGCAATCATGATCACATCGAGGTCGGCACGCGGATCAATTTGACCAAAATGAATGTTGAAGCCGTGCGCAAATGCGAGCGCCGCACCCTTCTTGATATTGGGTTCAATGTCTTCACGGTACACCTTGGACTGATGCTGATCGGGCGTGAGAATCATCACCACGTCGGCCGCCTTCACCGCTTCGGCAACTGACTTCACGGTGAGCCCGGATTTTTCAGCCTTCACCGCCGAGGTCGAACCGGGGCGTAATCCGACCGTGACCTGCACGCCGGAATCTTGCAGGTTGTTCGCATGCGCGTGGCCTTGCGAACCGTAACCGATGATCGCAACTTTCTTGCTGCGGATGATGGCCAGATCGGCATCTTTATCGTAATAAACTTTCATGAGGTCATTCCTTCCTATACCGGGTGAAAAGCGGCACGGCGTGCGCCAAAAAGAGCGCCATTGTATCAAAACTTGAGGAATCGGGAATGACCGCGATGAGCTTATTTCAGGTGGAGGTTAACCGTTCAGCTGATACCGAATGCGGCGGTGATCGCTGCGTCAGTCGTGCAACGACGTCCAATAACCGATGCATGTCGATGGGCTTGGACATAAACGCGGCAGCCCCGAGTGCCATGGCTTTAACTTCATCGAGATGCTCGGAATAGCCGGTGCACATGATGATCGGCACATCGACCCGGCGTGCGCGCAGCTTTGCCACCAGCTCCTTGCCAGTCAGGCCCGGCATCGTTTGATCAGTGAGCACCAAATCAAATGCGTGCGGATCACGCTCAAACGCTGCCCAGGCATCCAACGGATTCGTGTAAGCCGCGACGTGGTACCCGGCTGTGACCAACACTTCAGAAAAAAACGCACACAGCAGTTGTTCATCATCCACGATCATCAAACGTGCACCGACGGTGGCACACGACGCTGTCGCCGACGCAGCGGGTACCGCATGTTGCACCGCAGTATCGTCGGTAATAGTCGGCAGAAAAACCCGAAACGTACAACCTTCACCCGGTCTTGACTCAACCACAACATGCCCCTGAAATCGGTGCACGATACCGTGGACCATCGCCAAACCCATGCCGGTGCCTTTGCCTATATCCTTGGTGGTGAAAAACGGCTGGAAAATACGGCTTAACAGCGCCGGAGAAATTCCCGCTCCGCTGTCCATGATGCTGAGCTCGACATATTCACCGTCGATCACGCCATGACACGATGCACACTGCCCGGTGTAATGCACCTGACCGCGCGCGCCCACCCGTAAAACACCCCCCTCGGTCATCGCGTCGCGTGCGTTGATGCATAGATTAGTCACGACCTGGTGTAACTGAACCGGATCGGCCCAAACGCGTGGGGCGTCATCGGAATACCTGCGCTCGATAGTGATGTTGCCCGGCAACGTTGGTCGCAACATCGCCAGCACTTCGTCGACGGATTTTGCCAGCGCCACCGGTGTGAGCGTTCCGGGTACGCTATCGCGACTGAACGCGAGCATCTGCGTCACCAGATTTGCCGCACGTTCGCCAGACATCTCGATCGGCTGCAACAATTCCAGCAGCTTTTTATCCTGACTACCCGTAGCACGTTGAATGGCAAGCTTGGTAAAGCCCAGGATGCTCGTCATGATGTTGTTGAAGTCGTGCGCGATTCCGCCCGTCAGCAAGCCGATGGCTTCCATTTTTTGCGCTTGCTGCAATTGTTGTTGCAGCGCGTCGCGCTCCCGGTCGGCGCGCACCCGGTTGCTGATATCCTGAAATTCAGTGACTCGAAAGAAACGGCCGTTAAACGGAATATTTTTCCCAGTAACCTCTACCGGGTAGGTCGTTCCGTCTTTACGTAGTCCGATGTAGATATACGGCTGCTCATACCCCTTACGGATATTCTCGCGCGCGATGTCACGAGACTCCGGCGCAACCAGCAATACCCCGTCCATACCGATGAGCTCTGAGGTTTTGTAGCCGGTGATGCGCCCTAGCGATTGATTGCAGTCGGTGATCATTCCGCGTTCATTTACCGCAATCCCCGACGAGGATAACTCTTGTATGCGCCGGAAGCGCTCTTCGCTATCGCGTAACGCGGCCTCGGCACGCTTGCGATCCGTGACATTTCGCACGGTGCCCTCGACACCGCAGATCTGACCGTTCTCGTCGCGGTAATAGTGCGAGCTCGTTTCAATCCAGACTTCAGTTCCGTCCTTGCGGCGTAATACCGCTTCATAAGCGACTATGCGGCCTCCGCCCACTCGCAATTTTTCGAGAAATGCTTCGCGTCCCTGCCGATCGACATACAAATCCGCCAAGCGCCGTCCGAGTAATTCCTGTTGCGTCCAGCCTAAAAGTTCCAGCGCGGATGGACTGACAAGCACCAGCAAGCCCTGCGCATCAGTGCGGTAAAATGTGTCAATCATGTTGTCAACGATGCGACGAAACTCGCTGGCCAGACGCCTGGATTCGTCCTCAGCGCACGCATGCGTTAGAACGTCTTGAACGATTCCCATGATCGCCGGCGTGCCGAGATAGCGAGTGCGTATAGCGTGGATTTCGACGTTAAACATCCGATTTTTTTTGGACAACACTCGCACCACAAAGCGGATTGTCGGCGCGACGTCGGCTATGCAATTGTCGAAGCTCTG
Source organism: Gammaproteobacteria bacterium (assembly GCA_031370545.1). Classification (GTDB taxonomy): domain Bacteria; phylum Pseudomonadota; class Gammaproteobacteria; order SG8-11; family SG8-11; genus UBA6921. The sequence continues at coordinate 4,726 of JANMQQ010000325.1, read as the reverse complement.
CTGAGTTACGAGGCGATCTTCAGACACTACCAAATCGAGCGGGCCAAGCTGATCGACAAGTTGGTCAACATCAGCGTCGAACAGCGTGGCGAAATGCGCATTCACGTAACGGAAGATGCCGTGCTGTACAACGAAAATTCCAATCGCTGCGTCCTCAGACAGCTCACGAAACATCAAATTGGGATTTGAAGACGACGTCACGACGTATCACCCATGTCAGCTGCACCGCGCAATCTTATGCGGCAAGCTCACACGAGTCACGCACGCGAACAGGATATCCGTGCGTAGAAACGCCAATCTCGAATTTTGGATCAGCTTAGGTACAAACGGAATGAGTGAGGAGATTGATGAAGAAAATATGTCGAGTCTGACAACCCATACTAAAGTAGGTCCAAAATGATCGCGCAAAATCGGTCTCGACCCAGGTCAACAACGAATCGCCAACGACATCGGCGCTACTGATCAAAAAACCAAGCAGGATTCCATGCACGATACCGACACGCAGAAATTGAGCTGGGCCTTCCGAAGGTAATGCCACGTTATTGTTAGACATAGACACAACCAAGCCATCGACCACCGATGGATTATTAGCGTCCGCATCAACACGCGTCTTGAATCAAAGTGGGCTCGACAAACTACACGCGCAGGCTTTTTTCCCCGCGTGCAATTCCTGAGACTCCCGACCGTACCGTTTCCAGAATCTGGTTCTGGCCGAGGGCTTTGATAAAAGCGTCAAGCTTGGCACCGATGCCGGTGAGTTCGATGGTGTAGGTGGTTTCGGTCACGTCGATGATATGACCGCGGAAGATATCCGCCAGGCGTTTAACCTCTTCGCGCCCACCGTTCGCCGCGCTGACCTTGATCAGCATCATCTCGCGCTCAATGTGCTCGCCTTCGGTAAGGTCGACGAGCTTGACAACATCAACCAGCTTGTTCAACTGCTTGGTAATCTGCTCGATGATTTCATCGGAGCCGCGCGTGACCAGGGTCATGCGCGACAGCGACGGATCTTCGGTCGGAGCGACCGTCAGCGATTCAATGTTGTAACCACGCGCCGAAAATAATCCCGCTACGCGTGACAATGCGCCTGATTCGTTCTCCATGAGAATTGAAATGACGTGTCTCATTATGCCAACTCCCGGTCCGCGCCCTGCTGACTCGGCGACAAGTGCATTTCGTTCTGCCCTTTTCCGGCGGCGATCATGGGGTAGACGTTCTCCGATTGATCGGTAATGAAATCCATAAACACCAGGCGATCCTTCATCTTGAGTGCGTCTTTAAGCGCGCCTTCGACGTCGGAGGGCTTCTCGATCAGCATGCCGACATGGCCGTACGCCTCTGCGAGCTTGACGAAATCGGGCAACGCATCCATGTATGAATGCGAGTAGCGCGACTCGTAAAAGAACTCCTGCCACTGACGCACCATGCCCATGTAGCGGTTGTTGAGATTTATGATCTTGACCGGCAGGTTGTACTGCTTGGCGGTCGAAAGTTCCTGGATACACATCTGTATTGACGCTTCGCCGGTCACACACACCACGGTGTCGTCCGGGTGCGCGAGCTGCACACCCAGCGCGGCGGGCAAACCAAAACCCATCGTGCCCAACCCGCCGGAGTTGATCCAGCGGCGCGGCTTGTTGAAGGTGTAAAACTGTGCAGCCCACATTTGATGTTGACCAACATCCGAAGTCACATAGGCGTCGCCCTGGGTCAGCACATGCAGCTTCTGCAGCACGTACTGTGGTTTGATGAGTTTGCTGTTGCGGTCGTAGGCTAGGCAGTTGATGCCCCGCCATGCGTCGATCTGCTTCCACCATGCGGCAAGCGCCGCTTGGTCCGGCTTCTTTTTAGCAGCGTGGGTCTGCTTGATCAATTCCTTGAGCACGCTGTCGGCTTCGCCGACGATGGGAATTTCAACCGGCACGTTCTTGGCGATGGAGGCCGGATCGACATCGACGTGAACAACGCGGGCATGCGGACAGAATTTATCCAGCTCGCCGGTCACGCGATCATCGAAGCGCGCGCCTACCGCAAGCAGCACGTCGCATTCGTGCATGGCCATGTTAGCTTCGTAGGTGCCGTGCATGCCGAGCATGCCGACACTGAGCGGATCATTGGCCGGAAATGCGCCCAAGCCCATTAGCGTTTGGGTGATTGGATAACCCAACAGCCGCACGTACTCCGTGAGTGACTTGGATGCGTTCCCCAAAACGACGCCGCCGCCGGTGTAGATCATCGGGCGCTTGGCGTCGAGGATCAGGTCGACCGCGCGTTTGATCTGCCCCGGATGGCCGTTGACCACCGGGCTATACGACCGCATCACGATCTTGTCTGGATAGTAGTATTCGGTTTTGTGCGCGGTGATGTCTTTCGGAATATCGACAACAACTGGCCCCGGTCGACCGGTGGTCGCGACGTAGAAGGCCTTTTTGATCGTCATGGCCAGATCTTTTACGTCTTTCACCAAAAAATTGTGCTTAACGCACGGACGCGTGATGCCGACCGAATCGACTTCCTGAAACGCGTCGTTGCCGATGAGTTTTGTCGATACCTGGCCCGTAAGTACCACCATCGGAATGGAGTCCATATACGCGGTCGCGATGCCGGTCACAGCATTGGTCGCACCCGGGCCGGAGGTCACTAGCACCACACCCGCGCGGCCAGTGGAGCGCGCATAGCCGTCCGCCGCGTGCGTGGCACCCTGCTCATGGCGCACCAGGATGTGCTTCACTTTGTCTTGTTTATAAAACGCGTCGTAAATGTGGAGCACCGCCCCGCCGGGATACCCAAACACATACTCGACGCCTTCGTCGGCCAGACATCGCACAACGATTTCGGCACCGGTCAATTCCACGCTGAATACTCCTCAAGTTACAAAGAAAAAACGCCCTGAATATGGGCGGTTTCGAGCGAATTGTAGCAAAACATACTTCTATCGTGTTCTGCCCGCAGCGGTCAAGTTTTATCAATAGCTCAGGAAGATGCGAGAGGGTCGGTGTTAGCCAACCGCAAAATGCGCGGTGCGTCGCAGATCGCTACGTGCAGCGTAAAGGTCAGTGCGTGCCGGACGACACAGCGGTATTCGCCGTATCCCACGGCCCATTTGCACACCTGAGAATCCCACATGCGCGCCCCTCCACGCATCATCATCGAAGGACAAACCAAAGACGGTAAAACCTTTCGTCCCAGTGACTGGTCGGAACGCTTGTGCGATCTACTTGCCTCGTTTGGGCGCGATCAACGCATCCGCTACTCGCCGCTGTTGCTGCCGCTGATTCGTGACGGCTTGCGTTGCGTAGTCGTGGACGACAGCTTGCGTTCGTCGCATCCTTACCTCTTTAAACAAATCATGGATTTTGCGCAGTCCAATCGGTTAAACATCATTTACGATGGTGCAGGCCCGGCCATACATGCCAATGCCGCATAATTCGACTCAACTAGAAGTGGGGAAGAGCGTATGCAATCTTTGTTCTTCAAAATGGGCCTGGTATTGACCGCATTGGTGGGCTGGGTCGCCTACGACCGCTGGGATGACTGGAGCGCAACAACCGCCGCAAGCGTGTCCGCAGTGTCGACTAGAATGAAATCCTCGCTACCCACTGAATCGCCAGCCAACGTCGCGACCAAAGTCTATAAATGGCAAGACGCGCAAGGGCGTTGGCAGTTCAGCAACGCGCCACCCAAGACCCAGGCGAAAGTCACCACGCAGAATTACCACTCCAATGAAAATGTCATGCAGCGCCTCACCCCCGAAGACATCGCCTTAGTCACCCGCAACAGCAAAAAAGAAGCAGCACCCACCGGTGGCAGTGTATTCAGCCATCTACCCGCAGCCGTCAACTCAGCACACGACGCGCAGAACGCCGCTGCGCAGCAAGAAGCACAAATGCAGCGTGCGTTGCAGCAGCAGAATTAACGCTGTTCTGATTACGAGAGTCGCGTCGATCAGTTACCGTGGAGCATGGTGTTATACTTTTTGCAAACTCGCTAACGGCGCTTCCCACTAAACTTAGGTGAACCCCGATGACAACACTGCAAGTCAAACTCGACTTACCCGACAGTCTGGCCAAGGAAGCAACCCGCTTGGGATTATTGGAACCCCAAGCCCTGCAGGCGCTGCTGCGCGATGCCGTGCGTAACCGCCGCGTCGCACGTTTAACGGAAAGCCGCCTAAAGATTGCCGCTGCCGGAATTCCACCGGTGACAATGGAGGAGATTGAAGCCGAGATCGAAGCTGATCGCGCCGAGCGCCGCACAAAGAACCCGGGCTAATGCGGCTGGTTCTCGACACTAACGTGGTCACGTCGGGCCTATTGTGGAACGGCGCGCCTGCGCAATTGATCGAAGCAGCCCGGGCCGACGACATCGAACTTTTCTCCAGCCGCATTTTGCTTGCAGAACTTACCCGTATCTTGCGCCGCGCAAAATTCGCCAAAGCCATCGCTGCAAGCGGATTAACGCTTGAGGAGCTAGTGCTCGGTTACGCAGAATTGGTGTCTCTGGTAACACCCGCCGAAATCCCGCCCACGATCCAGCGCGACCCCGACGACGATCATGTCTTGTCATGCGCCCTTGCTGCGCACGCGGAGTATATCGTCTCGGGCGATCACGACCTGCTCGATTTCAAAACGTTCCGAGGGATACCGATCATCACAGCAGCGCAAGCCATAATAGTTATCGGTAGCCAGTAACAGTTGCTGGCGCCTGGTGAGTCAGATTGCCGTGC
>JANMQQ010000042.1:0-1812 GCA_031370545.1 Gammaproteobacteria bacterium | reverse complement strand
GAAATCGTGACCTGGGTGGACTCAATGTTGAAGTTGATGTAACCGCGATCCAGATAAAACGAACGCAAGGCTTCGAGATCACCGCGCAGCTTTTCTTTGGAATATTTGTCGCTGTCGGAGAAGAATGACGAGAACGACGGCTCGCTCAGTTGCAACGGATCAACCAGCTGTTCTTCGCTGTAGGCATTGTTGCCCACGATGTTCAGGCGCTGAATACGCGCCGCTGCACCTTCGGTGATTTCGATACTGATATCGGCGCGATTGCGGTCTTTGAGCGTGACCTTGGATTTAATTTTCACGCCGTATTTTCCGAGTGAAAAATACTGGCGCTGCAATTCTTGCTCGATCTTGTCCAGCAACGAACGATCAAACACGCGGTTCTCAGCCAGCCCGACGTCTTTCAATGCTTTCTTTAATTTGTCGGTTTCAATGTCGTGGTTGCCGGAGAGGTTGATGCTGGCAATCGCGGGCCGCTCGACCACGGTGACGATCAGCAAATCGCCGTCCTGTCCCAGTTGCACATCTTCGAAGAATCCAGTTTTGAACAACGCACGCAGCGCATCGGCGGAACGACGCTCGTCCATAATGCCGCCGACCTTGATCGGCAGATAATTGAACACCGTGCCCGCAGCAATGCGCTGCAAGCCGATCAGCTTGATGTCTTTGACGACGAACGCATCAAACGCGTAAGCGTGCGGCAGATACGCGCACGCAAACAACATCCATGCGAAGGCACGAAGAAGGTTCGGTTTCATCCTAAAAATGGCAACGCACAAAGCGGGCGTGCTCCACAGGACGTAGCGGCGCTAACGCTAAGAGTGAAGTTTATTTTGGACATAAATCTGAACGACTCCATGTACTTGTTCATGCCTAGTAGCGGTCAGCTGCCGTTTTTAGGATCGGGGCGGGGGATATTACCTCAGCAAGCGCGCGACGTCATTGTAAAGCGCAAGCGACATCAGCATCAGCAGCAAGGCCAGACCGATGCGCTGCAATTTCATCTGCGTGTCGTCAGACAGCGGGCTGCCCTTCACAACTTCAACCGCGTAGTAGGCGAGATGTCCGCCATCCAACATCGGAACCGGCAGCAAGTTCAGCACACCCAAACTGACACTCACGATGGCGAGAAACGACAGGAATGCACTCAAGCCGATATTCGCGGTGGTGCCAGCGTATTTCGCGATGGTAATGGGACCGCTGAGGTTGTCCAAGCTCACTTGGCCCACCAACATTTTGCCCATCATGATCAAGGTGAGCGCGGACATGTCCCAGGTCTTTTGTACCGCCGGAACGATGGCGGCAAACACGCCGTAACGTTGCGTCGCTTTCCACTCCTCGGGCAGCTCGGGCACGGGGCCGGGCGCGGCACCGATGCGACCAATGACTTTACCTTCTTCCTCAGCATGGCCGATGTGCAGCTCGATCTCCTGCGCACCGGCGGCAGCGCGTTCGACGCGCACGTTGACAATTTGATCAGGGTGCGCGCGAATAAATTCTACCCATTGAATCCAGTCCGCAAACTCCTGTCCCGCCGCGCTGAGTACATGATCCCCGGCTTTCAAGCCCGCCGCCTGCGCAGGACTATTGTCTTGCACTGACCCGATGACCGAGGGCATGACCAGCTGAATTGGACGCAGCCCGAGATGCTCGATGATCTGGATGTCCTGCGGGTCGCGGCTGACGCCGGTGAAGTCCAGCTGTACGCGGCGCGGTACGGAGGCATTCGGTGCGAGCACTTCCACATCGGCGGTGTCTTGTTGCAGACCGAGCGTGAGTAATTCCTGCCGGGCCGCTTGCCAGGTCGGAGTCTCG
>JANMQQ010000279.1:0-3851 GCA_031370545.1 Gammaproteobacteria bacterium | reverse complement strand
TTCTCATGGTCGCGGATCGATTGAACAACAGCCCAGATTGGGCGGCCAACGTCAAAAAACGCGGTGACGCACTGTTGGCCGAGCGCGAGCAAACACGCAAAGCCAATTTATCCCAACAGGAAAATCAGGTGAAAAAGGAGCAACAGTGATGAGTGAGCCCACGACATATAGCGAGTTTTTTCGGAATCTGCGCACCGCCACACCAAGCGTCTTAGCAGTCGGCAATGCCTCCGCACCAGAAACACAACGCCCACATCTGAAATGGAACCCGTTGCCATTGCTCGGACTTGGCGCTGCGATGAATCCGGTGCTGATCATCACCCTATTCTTCGCACTTGCCATCGGATTTACGGTGCTGGAGCACGTGACTGGCTGGTCTATGAACACATTGCTCGGGATAACCATCTGGTCCGTCATCGCGTTGAGTATGTGGCCTGTACTCCGCTGGGCAATCCACTCGATTCTAGCGCGGCGGTTCGACGTTGAAGCTTACTTCGATCTCTTGCAGTCGCGGGCTCTGCGAACGGCATTATCGTTCGCTCTGCTGTTCTATTTTTTGACTGGTGGTCTCTGGTCACTGCTTGCCAAGAAGCCGGTGACCATGGGGCAAGCCTGGCCGCTCTTGGTCGGCAGTATAGTTTTCGCGTGGCTTGGCCTGCCTTTGATAATGCGCTTCATCGGAACACACCAGCAGCGTGCCGCAGCAATTCCGCAGGCGGTTTCCGCTCCGTTATCTGAGTCATTCGGAATCTATCTCGGCCAAGCCACGGCTGTACTCAGCGCCCTTGGACATGGCGCAGGCATCAGAGAGAACCAGCAAGTGGGCTTCTCTCTAGAAGATGCCTGCCAGAACATCGCTGTCTTTGGTGGCATAGGTTCCGGGAAAACGACCAGAGCGATCAATCCCATCCTTACCCAGTTGCTCGACCAGGATTGTGGCGGGCTCATCTTCGATATCAAAGGGGATTTCAAAAACACGGTACAGGCTGTCGCCGAGGAAACCGGCCGTGAAATTACTCTGGTGGGTCCAGGCCGCGCAGGCTTGAATCTTCTTGAAGGGCTTACCCCGGAAACCGCTGCGAGTTTTCTGAAAAGCTGCCTGCTACTCAACGGCGGCGGCAAGGGTGAATCGTTCTGGACCGATACGGCTACGGAGCTTTCCCGTAATGCCCTAGGCGTTCTCTCGTTTCTCGATGGCCGCTACAGCCTCAACTCGCTTTACCAGTACCTGTTCGACGTTTCCATGCGCGCCGACTGGGATGCGGAAGCGCTCGATGTGCTTGGCGGGCTCGACGATCGTAATCAGCGCTTGCTTCGCGCCTACCAGGCATATCACGAGAATGTCTTCAATGCCTTCGACGACAAGGTTAAGGCTGGCGTCAACGCAAGCGTGGCGCAAATTCTCGCCCCCTTTAACCATCCGGACCTGATCGACGCATTTTGCACCGCCGGTACCGACATGGCGAACATGAGCGAGGTCGAGAACGGCAAAGTATTTGTCGTCGACCTGCCGCTTGCGCGCTGGGGTCTCGGCGGTAAGGTGGCATACACGTTCATCAAGTTACGGTTCTTCAATGTTGTACAGACCCGCAACTCCAACCCCGACTGGAATGAAAAGAAATCTTCGATTTGCCCGCTGTTTTTTCTGTGCGACGAGTATCAGGAAATCGTCAGTTGCGCACGCGATGGGCTGAGTGACTTGTCGTTTTGGGACAAGTCTCGCTCGAATCGTTGCATTGGCGTTATCTCTGCTCAATCTGTGTCCAGCTTTTATGCAGCCATCGGCGACCGCACCCTGGCCGATACCGTATTGCAAAACTTTCGCCAAACCATCTGCTTTCGCACCGAGGACGAAGCGACCATCAACCGTCTCAATAATCTCATGGGACGCGTCGAGGTCGCGCGCTACAGCTATAGCCAGGGTGAAGGCACTTCATCGCAAATGCTCGCTGGCACCAGCCAGAGTGAAAACGTTTCGTCGCAAGTCTCATACCAGGAAAAAGCCGTTTTTAATCCACAGATGTTCAGACAGCTTGGGCCAAACCAGGCTGTTTGTCTGTTGTCGATCGGTGGCATGGCTGCCGATGATGTTCTCAACTTCACCCCTGTGTTTATCTGAAAGGAGCGTCAGCATGCAAAAAACTACCGAACTCAGAATCGTCCTCGCCACCACCATGGGACTGCTGTGCCTGGCCACTGCCGAGGGCGTGGTCACAAACCAGCGTTTTTCCTCGCGACTGAATGACTCGGATCGTGCCTTGAATGTCTCGGCGTCAGCCATCGACATGGTTGCGAAGCAGCGTGATTGGGTATTGAAGGAAGCACGACTGCTTAGACAGCAGCGTGATATCGAAACCGACTCTGCCGCAGCGGCAATCAATTTGCTGAACCGGATACCGGTAGCAGCTAAAACGGACGAAGCCATCAAGTCTCACTATGAGGTGGCGAAAGTTGCCATTAATGGCAATAGCTCGCTCCTGGACAAAACCGATCGGGAGCTCGTTGAGTTGGAAAGCCATCGCCCGCATTAGGCGGGGTTCGGCGAGTGACGGATCGCTCCATGGCTTGATCGCATTGATACCGGTGGTCACATCACCGGCGGCCGGGGGTTTCCGTTGCCGAAATAGGCAATGGCGCACTTAGAGCAAACTCTTCGAGTTTGCGCGTGCGCTCTCAAGGGGGCGTTGCCCCCTGGCGATGCCTCCCCAATCGTGCCGAATGTGCACCGCGCCGGTAGCGCGGCACACATTCAGCGAAACCGGGCCCACTCGTTGGCGGGCCAAACACACAGGTGTATTTATGGATGCAGTGAACCGATTTCGTCTTTCGATGAGTAAGCCTGTCAGCCGTGGCCAGGGACATTCGGCCACGGCTGCAGCGGCCTATCGGGCCGGCCTGCGCATCGAAGACGAACGCACTGGCGAAGTCTACGACTATACCCGCAAGCGCGGCGTCGACCACACTGAGCTGGTGATGCCCGCCGGGGTGGATCGATGGTCCGATCGCGCCAGTTTTTGGAACGACGTGGAAAAGGCGAATCGCCGCGCTGACTCTATCGTCGCGCGTGAAATTCAGGTCAACATCCCGCACGAACTCCCGCCCGATACTCGGTGTGAGCTGGTCCGGGAATTCGCGCAATCAATCGCAGACAAGTATCAGGTCACCGTCGATACGGCGATCCACAAGCCGCACGGTAGAGTGAAAAATTTAGCGCACCCGGCAGCCGACGACCACGCTAAGGCAGACCCGCGAAACGTTCACGCCCACCTGCTCATCAGCGCGAACCACGTCAGTAACGCCGGCGTCGGAAAAAAGTGTCGCGACCTCGACCCGATAGCTCAGCAAAGAGCGCGCATCGACAACAACGCTGAGCCGTTGCGCGAGGAATGGTGTGATCGGTGCAACGCATACCTGAGTAGACATTACAGCACGCTGGGTAGATCTGACAGCTTCGTGCCGCTCGACCACCGGAGCTACAAACGCCAGGGAATCGACCAGCAACCGACGAAGCATTTAGGGCACTCGGCAACGGCGATGGAGCGGCAGGGCATTCGAACTCGACTCGGCGATATGAACCGCAGTATTCGTGCCGCCTATGAGCTGGGGGTTTTGGAACGGGCGACCAAAAAGCTCGATACCAAAATCATCGATACACAAACTTCGTTGGAGCTGGTTTTGAAAGAACGCGGCCAAGTAGCCGCAGAAAGGCATGATATGAAAGCAGTCGGGAAATTCATTGCCGAGACAGCCGATGTCATCGGCAAAACGGCGGGCGCCGTCTTGATTGAATCCATCGGGGGGAACGCATCCACCCCTCATCAACCATCCTTCAAGATCGAACAGCCGGCCAG
>JANMQQ010000270.1:0-19796 GCA_031370545.1 Gammaproteobacteria bacterium | reverse complement strand
ACATAGCGATCAATCCCCATTCCTATAATGACTTGGCTGATTGCTTAACTAACCACCATGGTTAATAATTCAAAAAATGGGCCGATATACAAACTAGCCGACGCTAAGAAATTAGCTCAACTCGGCAAAGTAAGCGTGGTCGGTAAATACGCTCGAAACGATATCAGCGACTTAAATTGGGACGACACCGATATTGCAACCCTTTTTGATGCGCTAGAAAATCGTCACTACAAGAATTCTCATAGTTATAAGTTGTCTGATGCACACACTAACGATTGCGATGCCTACGTGATTCATTTTGATTACAAGACAATGCAGGAAAACAAATATTCTCAAGACTTTTACGTTAAGTTTGCGATTTCCCCATCAGGGACTTTGCTTTTGATTTTCTCTTGTCACTACTCGAGATAATGCAATGAGCGAAAACAAACAGCGGTGCCCCAACTGCGAGCAGGGCGACTTGGAAACACTAACCGAGTCCAGAACTATGGACGAGCACGGTGCTGCATTTACTGTGGATGAACTGAAGTACCAAGTTTGTTCCAACTGCGGTGTCGAGCAAGTTGGGGCTGCTGAGCTCCGACAGAACAAGCAGCTCATTATGGCTGCTAGAAAACGCGCCAAAAACTTGCTAACCGGAAAAGAGGTGCGCGAAGTCAGGAAAAGTCTTGGCCTGACTCAACAGCAGGCTGCAGAATATTTTGGCGGCGGTACTAATGCGTTTTCAAAGTATGAAACCGAGAAGGTTGAACAGAATTTATCAATGGACCGATTTCTTCGAGTTGCTTACGTTATTCCCTCTGTCATTCCGACTCTTCGCACTATTTCGGAGAACACGGAATTCGATTCACTAATGACAGTGACTGGATTACATGCGCCCCTAACTCGCCGAATTTATAATTCTGTTGTGACGTCAGGCACGAATATGGATGTAATTTCCGTGAACCTGACTCCCCAGAAAAATATGACTAACGAAAAATTCGCGGTCATGACCACATGAAAACTTATCCAACTTCTGTTTCATTTCTTCTCGCTGATATGGTTCGCGAAGAAATGCAAAAAAAACACACGCTTATTGGCGTATACGCGGGTGATGAAATTGCGCTGAGTCAATCCGCGCTCAGCGAGTTAAAAAACTCAAAGCCTGTAGTTTTATCTACATTATGTATCTACGCAGTAGCGCGAGGTGTGTCCGGCAAATTCAAGGTGTCTTTCGACGTTTTTGGGCCCGACGACAAAAGTCTGATGCCTCCGCACACATTTTTAACTTCGCCGAAAAAGACCTTAGCCTTTATCGGGCAAATGAGTCCGTTCGTCATTAATTCGCTTGGGAAATATTGCGCGATACTGAAATTTGATGATCACGAATTTCGATATGACTTTAGCGTCATCGCACCAGAAGAAGGCATGTCGACGTAGCTACCGAAACCGAACAGCAATAGGCGTGTGGGTAGCACGCGGCACAATCCGCGCAAAAGTCCCCGGTGCGATTATCAGCAGAAGCCGCGTCGTTACACTAATATAGTGCAGTCGGTACAACGCATTGGGCACGACATTATTCACCGATAACCCGCTTTGTTTTGCGTCGGCCTTTTCGTTTTATAGTTCATCGAAATTTTGAATTCCTAATCGCATCAGCAATGCCGCTTAGATTTTCCCTAACCTCCCCCCGCATGCCTGCCGATATTGATGCAACGGATACCTACACACTGGAGCTATCGCGTTTCACCATCACTACAGGAGAATTACCGTGGCAAATGTACAAGAGATCGACACGGCAATCGGCGCGCATGGCATGTGGAAAACCCGGCTGAAAATGGCTATCGACACCGGAGCTGTTGATACCCCGGTCGAGACGATTCGAATGGACAACCAGTGCGCCCTCGGCAAATGGTTGTATGGAGCAACGCTCAACACCGTGGATAAAACCTCGGCAAATTATAAAAGTGTGCAAGCACTGCACGCGGATTTTCATAAGTCCGCAGCGCGGGTTGCGGAGCTTGCGTTGTCGGGCAAGAAAACCGATGCGGAAAAAATGATGAACTTGAACGGCGAGTTTTCCGTAGTTTCCGGAAAGCTCATCAGCGCGCTGATGGAATGGAAAAAGCTCGCGAAGTAATTCTTGTCAGTCACTCACAATGCGATTACGACCGGTGCTCTTGGCGCGTAACAGGGCTTGTGCGGCGCGCTTCAGAAATTCTTCATTGCCCTCGCCTTTGTGAAAATTCGTGACCCCGATTGAAAGTGTAACCGCGCCGATGTGGTCCTTGGTCGAACGGCGGCGCAGGCTTTGCGAGCTGACAGCGGTTTGAATATTGGTCGCCACCGACATTGCGCCAAACAGCCCGGTGCCAGGTAACAACACAATGAATTCATCGCTGTCGAACCGGCAGGTAAAGTCACGACCGCGCACGCACTGCTTAATATTGCGCGACACGAAGCGCAGAATTTCATCGCCCACCATGCGCCCGTGCATGTCGTTGTAGCGTTTGAAATAGTCGATATCAATAAACAGAAAACACAAATCGGCGTTGGCTTCTTCGGCATGTGCAACGGCGCGTTCCAGCTCCAGATCAAATGCGCGGCGGTTGCCCAAGCCGGTGAGTGCGTCGCTGGTGGCTGCTTCGCGCACGCGCTCCAAGTCTTTGCGCAACTGCTCGATTTCTTGCGCGCCGACCTCAAGCTTCTTTTCCAGAACCGCACCAGACTGTTCCATTGTCTGGGTTTCTTTGAGCAGGTTAGCGACAATCTCGCGGATTTTGTCACGTCCAGCGCCCTGTATGGCGCGTCCGGAATATTGTTGCAGAATTTCCTTGTAGCGGCTGGTCTCGCCGCCTGCATCCAGAATGTGCTGCAACAGCTCGGCGAGCATGCGGCGCAGGCTCTCGCGTATCTGCTCAAGCTCGGTCGAATCAGTGGGCGCCAGGAAACGGCGATATAAGTCTTCGCACATTTCCAACGGCACAGTGGCGTGTTGGCCAAGAATATCGTCGATGGCCTGCTTGAGGCCGCTGTTTTGCCCCGACACGTATTCGTACCACACCGCGTAATTCACGGGATCGGTCGGTATCTTGAACTTGCTCATCAACGGCAAGGCGAGGCGGGTAAATTCCGCAGCTTTTTCGGTATCGTCGCTGTAATTCTGCACGTGCTACCTCGTCTGCTGCGGTGTTGGCAACGCGAATAAAACCCAAATTAAATGGCCCGACGTGGCAAGAAGAAAAATTCACCCGATTCGTGCCCGGCATGCCGAATCGGCGCATATTGTGGGACTTGACCAATTTGCAGCGCGATCGGATTAGTCGCGAGACGCGCCGCCACTTCGCTGTACAGACGCTGACCTTCAAGCACTGATTTGTTTTCCTGCAACACCTGCAAGAACACCGTCGCAAACACCGAATGCGTACCGCCGCCGCTGTCGGCGACCGGTTGCAAACCACCCGACGTTAACGCCACGCGTGCGCGCGATTTCGACACCGCACGTAACCAGCTCAGCCGATCGGCTTCTGAAAGGTTTGCGTCAAGCTGCGGCACTGCGCTGCGCGTCAACGCGCCCGAGTAACAAGAATCGGCAATCACCAGCACGCGCTTGGCGGGTAACGCATTGATCAGGTCCGTAATCGCAGTATTCGGAATCCACTTGCGCTTGTCCTTCGGATCAGAATCGACCGGCAGCCAGTAGCCAAGCAATTTTTCTTTGTCGAGCTCGCCGTGGCCAGCGTAATAAATCAGCAAATTATCCTTGTTGCTCAGCTTCTGGCTCAACCGGTTCAGCGCGGCCAGCAACGCATAACGATTGGCATTCATCACGGTCGTGGTTTTGTAACCGTACTGCTGGCTCAACACGTCGGCGACGGTTTTGGCATCATTCATCGGTGTCGCCAGTTTGGGATACTGGGTGTAGTTATTGTTGCCGATGACCAACGCGTAATTGTGACCATCGTCGTCATCACTAACGCTGGTCGGCGCGGCGATATCAGGCACCGGCGGCACCTTCGCCCACACCAAGGTGAATTCCAGCTCGGTACGTTTGCCCTGATTGTCCACCGCAGCCAACCGCACCGGCGTACGCTCTTCACTGAGCGACAGCAACACACGGAAAACGCCTTGATCATCGAGCTTCTCGACATTTTTGTTCACGGTAAACGTTTTTACACCGGCAGGCGCTTGCACGCGACCGACGACTTCGCGGGTTTTGCTGTCGGGGGGTACGGCGATGGTGGCTGAGGCACCGCGCAAATTAATCAGCGACGGATTAATCAGCTGGATCGCCGGACCCGCTAACGCAATCTTGGGCGCCGGCGCCTGCAAGCGTGCTAATTCTTTTTTGTAATCGTCGATATCGGCGTTCAACCGTGCCATGTCTTTACGTCGCTTATCCAACTGCTGATCAGCTTGTTTCAGCTTTTCAGAATCGGAATTTTTTGCCAGCTCGCGGCGTTCCTGATCAAGCTTTTTGCTTTTACTTTCCAGCTCGCGGCGCTTCTCTTCGACCTGACTTTCGGCCAGTTCCATTTGCCCGCGCAGCGCCTGTATTTTTTGTTTCTCTTCCTCTAAGTCACCTTTCAACGCAGGTAATTGCTCAGCCCCTCCCGCTGCGGCGGTACCGTCCGGGCTCGCGACAAAATCCATCGGCGTGTCGCTCAAGCCCGAAGCCGCACGATAAAAATTCAACGCAGTGACGATATCTTGTTTAACGCCCAGACCGCGCTCGTATAAATAACCCAGATTGAGTTTGGCGCGTGCATACCCTTGCTCAGACGCCTTTTTATACCACTGCATGGCCAGCATGTAATTCGGCTGCAAACCCAAGCCTTTTTCGAAAATTTCACCCACGTAGGTTTGCGCAATGGGATCACCTTCCTCGGCGGCGACCATCCATACCTTTAGCGCGCTGCCTGCGTTGGCTTGCGCGTACGCCACATATTCACCACCGCGATTCTGGCAGTCCAACGCAGTGAGTTTGTCAGGGCGCCGGGGCGTGACATAAGTGGTTCCGGTACCGAGTTTTTTAATCTGGCCCGGCAGCAGGCAATCGACGATCAGTAATTGATCAGCTTCCGTATCGTCGCTGCCATCAACATTGATGATGTGGTTCCCGCCGGGCGCACAGCCCAGCAGCAACGCCACCCCGAGGAGGGAAAATCCAGTGTTTCGCAGCATCCTTTCTCGCAGCCTCCGTTAAGCGGAACAGTATGCGGGGCATTGTACACAACGCACGCTGCGCAAACTATCGCGCGCCGATCATGGTTTTGGTTCGGTCGTCACCATGCGGTACTGCGCGCCCAGCAAGGGCTTGCCGGTGTTCAAGATCCGGTGCAATTTCGTCAAATAATCCTGCGCGGGTTCAGTGCGGGCGGTGGCTACGCTTAGCGGCTCCTGGGTTGCGAGCACTACCA
Organism: Gammaproteobacteria bacterium; assembly: GCA_031370545.1. Lineage (GTDB taxonomy): Bacteria > Pseudomonadota > Gammaproteobacteria > SG8-11 > SG8-11 > UBA6921. Next base: position 14,397 of record JANMQQ010000270.1, on the reverse strand, counting down.
CCATCGCATCACCGTAAGGCGCTTGCACGCGCCATGCGTTCGGCGATTTTCCGCTGACCCCGGCGATACCAGGCGCGACGCGCGGATTATTCTGCGCCGACTCCGGATAAACATGCACAACGCTACCGTCATCCCGATATAAATCCACATAGCGATACGACGGCTCGCTCAGTGCGTCAACCTCAACCAGCACCGCATCACCCGCGTGCAGTTGCCCCGGAATTTCAAAATGCAAAGGTGCGGCACGCGCGATCATCGCCGCCGCCTCGCAAAACGGCCAGGGCAAGGCTTCAACTTCATAGGTCACATTGTTGAGCCCGCCGATTTTATCCACTGCGTCCATCAATACGGACAAGTCCTCCTGACGCACGTGACCGCGAATAGTGACGGCATTATTTTCTCCAGCCACCACTTCGAGATGCGCGCAGCTAAAGTCTGCCAGCACGGCATTGAGCGCGGAAGGCTGGGTGTTTTGCGTGACCGGCTTTGATGTCAACACCGGAACCGGATCGACCGGCGACGGTGACCGGAGCAGCACCACTACCAGCACCACCAGCGCGGGCACAACCATCAGCGCTGGAATAATGCGGCGCCAATTTAAAGGGGTTGTCGCGGGCGGCACGTGGCCTTCCCGCACCGGTTTTAACGCATGCAACAACTCCTGCGCGGATTGAAAACGTGCGGCAGGATCTTTGGCCAACAAGCGATCAACAATATCCGTCAGCGTGGCGGGCACGTCTTTCACCAACTCACCCAGCGGACGCGGCTTTTGATGCGCGATTTGGTAGGTCAGCGCCGCCACCGTGTCGCCGCTGAACGGGCGCTGCCGCGCCAGCAATTGGTACAGCACCACGCCCAGTGAAAATAAATCGGAACGTGCATCCACCGGTCGACCGGTAATTTGCTCCGGCGACATGTATTGCGGCGTGCCGACAATCTGCCCCACCTGAGTGGCTTCGCTTTGCGTCACATCGTCGACGTGCGCGATGCCGAAGTCGGTAATCTTGACTTTTTGCTCGCGCGGCAACCATACGATGTTGGCCGGCTTGATATCACGATGGATCACGCCGTTGCGCTGCGCCAGATCGAGCGCATCAGCAAGCTGCATGGCGATCTCGCGCACCTGCTGCCAGCTCAACACCTCGCCGTCGCGTAGCAAGGCGTCGAGAAAGCGCCCATCGAGCAGCTCCATCGCAATATACGGCCGGTCGCGTTCCTCGCCCACGTCATACACCGTGACGATGTTGCCGTGCCCGAGTCGCCCTGCCGCCTTGGCTTCGCGTAAAAAACGCCGCCGCACATCGGCGTTGGCGCAACGCTCGGCGTGCAACACCTTCAATGCAATATTGCGATTGAGCTCGGGATCGAAAGCCAGGTACACCACGGCCATCGCACCGCGACCCAGCTCACGCTGAATTTGATAACGTCCCATGTTTTGCATCATGATTCCGCCCTGAAATTTGTCGTGCACCTGACATGCGGACACCGAGGGTGCCATCGACCGTGCGAAATTACCACGCGTATTCTGAAGCGCACCACTCTGCTTTATACTGCGCCGCAAACCACTTCACATGAGGTCATCAGGGATGAATCAGTCAACGCGAATACATTGGGTATTGTCGATGCTGTTGATTTGGGCGGCGACGTTGTCCTTGCCAGTGAGTGCGGTGATCGTGGGTAATACTCCACCAACCGCAAGGGATGTCATAATTTCAATGTCGAACGACAACACTCGGGTGATTCAGGCATCCGATGTCGCGACCGACGCTAACGGAGACGCTTTATATTTTTCAAATATTTTCACTCAACCTGGCAAACCTCGCTATGTAATTGGCCTTGACGGTGCAGTCCCTAGCATCCGCTACACTCCTGATCCACAATTCACGGGCGTCGACAAATTCGAGTACGAAGTCACCGACAACCCCAACGATCCCCAATCTTCTGCGGCACGTGGCACCATCACCGTTTATGTTGGCGTACCTATTACCCCGCAAGCCACCGCATTGGACATCACGGTGCAGGGCGGCCGCACTCAACTCGCAAAACTTAACAGCTCGGCCGCATTGAGTATCGCGGTCACCGACGAAAATGGCCAACCGGTCGCCGGAGCGGATGTTGCTTGGAGCGTCACGCCTAGCTGTGCTGCTACCCGGCAGCCCGCGATTGCTGCGCAAGTCTGTACGGATTTTTCACCGCAGCCAGATCCCACAACCGACAGCCTGGGTATCGCCCACGCTAAATTGTCAATTCCCAACATGTTGGGAACCTATGATGTTTCGGTCACAGTTACTGCAGTTCCTGGTCAGGTGTTCAAATCGCTACAGTTCAGCGTCGTTGCGAGCGACCTGCCTGGGCTGACACGACCTGGCACCCCCGAAGCTGCAATGGCCGATGTTCTGGATGTCATGTGTCGCGCGTTACAAACCTCAAGCACTCCACTGACGGCATTACAAACCGAACTCCTTGCCCGCTGCGTCGACATCGTGAAAGCCTCGGGCAGCGATGTGATCACCGCGTTACGCTCACTCGCGCCTGATGAAGCCGCCGCACAAGGCCGCATGGGCAACAGCTTCGCGCAGCAGCAATTGGGAAATATCGGCGCACGACTGGCGGCGTTGCGCAGCGGCGCGACTGGCTTGGGATTGTCGGGGCTGTCGTTCAACATCAAAGGCCGCTTCGTACCGGGCTCGGTGTTCGCGCAAGCCTTGGAGGCAGACGCACGCAACGCCACCCCGGTCGACCTGCCGCAGATCGCGCCCAAATGGAGCGGCTTCGTCAGCGGCACCGTGGGCGGCGGCGACAAGACTCACACCGCCAGCGAAGAAGGTTTTAATTTCCATACGCGCGGTCTTACTGCCGGTGCCGACTACCGTTACAGCAGCGCAACCGTGTTGGGCGGCGCGCTCGGTTACGCACGCAGCGATGTGGATCTCGACGCCAACGGCGGCGGCCTGGATGCCTCCGGCATCAGCCTGTCACTCTATGGCACCTACTACAGCACGCAGAATTTTTATCTCGACGCGGTGCTCAACTACGCCGCCAACGATTACCGGCAGACGCGCAACATCACGTACTTCCAGAAAACCGCGCGCAGCGACACCCAAGGCAAACTGCTCGCCTTGAGCGTGGGCGGCGGCTACGAATTCACAGCGCGTAGTGGCGCAAGCGCCGAAGTGTCGTTGCGTCTGCATCGCATCGCCTCAACGATTGACGGCTATACCGAAACCGGCGCGAACGAATTAAATCTGACGTTGCGCGATCAATATATTCAAGTATTTTCGAGCAGCCTGGGCACGCGCGGCTCGTGGCCGCTGAGCCTGAAATGGGGCGTGCTGATCCCGCAAATCGACCTGAGCTGGGAACACGAACTCAACGACGGCGCGCACCAGATCAAAGGCAACTTCGTCAACGATCAATTCGCCACCACCTTCGCATTCAAAACCGATAACCCGGATCGCAATTACTTCCAGCTTGGCCTGGGCGCATCGGCCGTTATCCCCGGCGGTAAAACCGCCTTCTTGCAATATCAAACAACGTTAGGCCGCGCACAGTATCGCGATTTCAACGTCGCGCTGGGCGCACGGGTGGAGCTACGTTAGTGATTTGACCGGATGAAGTTTGAAGTCAATCTTTGACTTTGAAATTGTTCGGGCACGCAAATCGTCGTGACAAACAATGTAGCGTGCGCCATGCGCACGAGCTGTCCTCGCGCACGAACATCGTTCGCATGGCGCACGCTACTTAACGGCAGCATCAATAGTTCCGCTTTTCAGCCTGCTCGATAATTGCGCAGCGGAGTTTTACCCGATATATTTACTGCTCCTAAAGAGAACCAGCATGGCGGTCTCGCCGTGAGACCGCCATTTTATTTTTTGGGTTTTAAAAATGACCGATACCTTAATGTCAACCTACGCCCGCTTACCCGTGACTTTCGCGCGCGGTGAAGGCGCGTGGTTGTGGGACACCGCCGGAAAAAAATATCTGGATGCATTCAGCGGCGTGGCAGTGTGTGGTCTGGGGCATGCGCATCCAGCGGTCGCCGAAGCGCTGTGCAAACAGGCGCAACAAGTGATCCACACCTCAAACTGGTATGGCATCGCGCGCCAGCAGGAACTCGCCGACAAGCTCACCGAAATTTCCGGCATGGACAACGTATTCTTCGGCAATTCAGGTGCTGAAGTGGTGGAATGCGCCATCAAGATCGCGCGCATGTACGGCCACAAAAAAGACATCGCTGTCCCGACCATCATCGTGATGGAAGGCAGCTTTCACGGTCGCACCTTGGCCACCCTCACCGCCACTGGCAGTCGCAAAGTACAGGCTGGATTCGAACCCTTGGTCGCAGGTTTTGTGCGCGTGCCCTACGGCGATCTGGCGGCTATTGAAATGGTTGCCAAAAACAATCACGACGTGGTCGCGGTGCTGGTGGAACCGGTGCAAGGCGAAGGCGGCATCAATATTCCGCCACAAGATTATTTGCCCGGGCTACGCGCCATTTGCGACCGTCATCAATGGCTGCTGATGCTCGACGAAATTCAAACCGGCATGGGCCGCACCGGCCGCTGGTTTGCGTTTCAACATCACGATCTGAAACCCGATGTGATGAGCGTCGCGAAAGGTTTGGCCAACGGCGTTCCGATTGGCGCGTGTTTAGCACGCGGCACGGCAGCGAGCATGTTGCAAGCCGGTAATCATGGCTCGACGTTTGGCGGCAACCCGCTGGCATGCGCTGCGGCATTGGCAACCATCAAAGCCCTGCACGAGCAAAAATTGTCAACACGCGCTACAACATTGGGCGCGCGCATGCTGCAAGGCTTCACTAAAAAATTAGCCGACCTGCCAGTGGTAAAAGAAATTCGCGTCATGGGTTTGATGATTGGCATCGAGCTTACTCGCGACTGCCGTACGCTGACTGCGCTGGCGCTGGAACGCGGCCTGCTGATTAACGTCACACATGAGAAGGTCATCCGACTGTTACCCCCGCTCGTCATCAGCGATGCCGAAGCAGACCAAATCGTGGACGGCGTCAGCCTGCTCGTCACCGAATTTGGCGCTGCACGTTAATCGCGTATTGCTGCCATGGCGTTACGTCATTTTCTTACCCTGCTCGATTTTACTCCCGCAGAATTACAGCGCCTGATGCAACGCGCCATCGAACTCAAGGCGATGCACAAGCGCGGCGAGATCTACGAGCCGCTGAAAAACAAAGTGCTGGGCATGGTGTTCGAAAAGTCGTCGACGCGCACACGCGTATCGTTCGAGGTCGCGATGGCGCAGTTCGGCGGACATGCGATTTTTCTGTCACCGCGTGATACGCAACTGGGTCGCGGCGAGCCCATCGAGGACACCGCGCGCGTGTTGTCGCGCATGGTCGACGTGATCATGATTCGCACTTATGAGCACGAAAAAATCGAAACCTTCGCTGCGCATTCACAGGTGCCGGTGATTAACGCACTCACCGATTTACATCATCCCTGTCAGTTGCTGGCCGACATGCAAACCTTCATTGAACAGCGCGGCGAGTTGCGCGGCAAAGTCGTTGCGTGGATCGGCGACGGCAACAATATGTGCAATTCCTACATCGACGCCGCGCGCCAGTTCAACTTCCAACTGCGTATTGCCTGCCCCGAAGGTTATGACCCCAACTCCGAGGTACTACGCGCCGCCAGTGATCGCTGCACGGTTATTCGCGATCCGCTGCTTGCTGCGCAGGGTGCCGACCTTGTGGTCACCGATGTCTGGGCCAGCATGGGCCAGGAACAGGAACATGCACAACGCGCCCAGGCCTTTGCGCATTATCAGGTGAACACGGAAGTGATGGCCTGTGCACGGGCCGATGCATTGTTCATGCACTGCCTGCCCGCGCATCGTGGCGAGGAAGTCAGCGCCGACGTGATTGATGGGCCGCATAGCGTGGTGTGGGATGAAGCCGAGAACCGGCTCCATGCGCAAAAAGCCTTACTGGAATTTTTGCTGGCACCGCTCAACGCATAAATTTGTCGACACCTGGAAATAAAAACGCCCCGGATCGGGGCGTTTTTATTTGAAGCACTAACGTCACTGAATCACAGCCCGGACAAATAATCCGTCAGGTTGTCGATGTCATCGGCGCTCAATCCCTTCGCGATATCACCCATCATGCCAGCCGGATCATTGGTACGGCGACCTTCTTTAAGATCCGTCAACTGCTTCATCAGATAATCTTTGTTCTGACCAGCGAGCACCGGGAACAAATGATTTTCAGCCGATTTACCCTTGCCATTTTCACCGTGGCAATTCTTGCAGCCGTACACACCTTTATCCAGATTGCCTTCCATGAACAAGGTCTTGCCCTTGTCTGCTTTTCCACTCTTGGCGGTCGTGCCCTTCATAGTGTTTTGGCTCATGAAATAGGCCGCGATATCTTCGAGATCCTGCGCTTCGGTCACCGTCGCAGCCATCGCACTCATGGTGTCGTCGTTACGCTTGCCCGCCTGAAAATCACGAATTTGTTTTTTGATGTAGCCCGAGAACTGACCCGCAAGATTAGGAAAGTTAGGCGCAACGCTCATGCCGTTTTCACCATGGCAACCATGACACAACGCAGATTTTTCCTTGCCTGCTGTTGCATTGCCCTTCAAAGCCCACGCACTACCACTCGCCAGCATCATGCTCGCGCACACCACGACCAAACCGATTGATTTCTTCATTCCCAACCCCCTACCCCATATTGGCACTGTGATTATTGTCTGCGCTTCAATGCGCGAGACGACTCGAATATTTAAGGCCGCCACACTATAAAAGGCAGCGTGCATCCCGTCAATGGCGCGGGCATATGCTGACTGCGGTCTAGCTTAAACGCAAAGTTAAGCTAGACTCATTACGCTTGCGAACCTGATGCGAACTTAAAGCTCGGTCGATTCGGCGTCGATACATCCCGTATTCTTTTTAAACTTTTGATACCGCGAAATATATGGAGTCGTCACCGTGAAACGCATCGTATTGTGCGCTTGCCTGGTTGGTCTGTATCCGGCCTTGGCGCAGGCCGAAAAAACTGTATACGTCATTGATCAAATCACGATTACGTTACGCGCGGGTCAAGGTACCCAGCACCAGATTCTGCGCACACTACCCAGCGGCACGCCGATGGAAGTGATACGTGTGAACGAAGAAAGTGGCTACTCGCAAGTGCGCACCAAAGACGGTGTGGAAGGTTGGGTGTTGTCGCAATACCTCATCGAAGAACCGACCAGCAAAATCAAACTTACTGCGGCCGAACAAAAGCTCACACGCCTGGATGCGGAATCCAAAGACATTAAAGTGAAATACGAGCAATTGCTGAAAGAAAAAGAACGCTGGGACAAAGACCTGAAGACGCTCACTGGCGAGCGCGACAAACTCAGCGCCGAAATCGCCAAACCGCGTGACCCGGCGACTGAGGTCGTACAACAACCCACCGCCACTACTGACAGCAGCAGCGCGCTACCGGTTGGCAAAGAAACCGAAATGCTGCGTCAGGAAAATCAGGTGTTGAAAGATCGTGCGAAAAAAGACTGGTTCATTGCAGGCGCGGGCGTGATGCTGATTGGCATCGTGCTGGGCTTGCTGGTCTCACGATTGCGCTTACGCCGTTCCAGCTGGGGTGGTGATTCGCTGTAGCTTGATCACGTGCTTGCGACATGTGTCGACACGTGCAACCATGCATGCAGCTGTCAGGTTCGAGTTACGCGCATTGCTTGACCACATCTTCCACGAACCTGCCGTCCCGCAGCGCGGCTTCGATAGATCATTGTGCGCGTGCTGTTGTCGATGCCAACCCACCTAACGCACTACTCCCGCAACGAGGCCGTTTAATGAAAATATATGTTGGCAATTTGGCCTATGGTGTTACCGATGGTGATTTGAATACTGCATTCTCCGCATTTGGCAATGTAGAAAGCGCGGCGATTATTGCCGACAAATTTTCCGGCGAGTCGAAAGGATTCGGCTTCGTCGAAATGCCCAACAACTCCGAAGCCGATGCCGCCATGAAAGCGCTCAACGGCAGTGGGCTGAAGGGTCGCAACATGAAAGTGAACCAAGCACAGCCCAAAAGTGATCGCCCGGCACCGCGCCGACCGCGCTTCTAAAAATACCGCCCCCCGCAAAGCGCCGATCACTCGGCGCTTGCTAGCTTCCAAATCCGCTCCCCTCAACACCACTCGTGAACCTCAGCTCGACACATCGACCCGCTCGTATTTCCAAACATTCCGCCGCCAATGCTGACCCGGCCTGATATTCGAATCGGGGATAAAGCTCTGTGATCGACGCACAGTTTGCTTGTGACCCGCGCAGGTAATCTGGGCGGAGATAAAAACACCACGGTCTCTTCACCGCTGTCTCGGGGTTCAGCACATGCGATTTAATACCGGCGTGGGTCGGAGCGTTTGGTTATCACCATCCGCCTGCTTGTGTATGTTGGCGCTGCTTGGCACAGGGGTTTCGGCGCGCGCCAGCGTGGTCATTCCCGTTGAACAGATCATGACCCTGGCGAAACGGGACAATGATGCCAGCGCCCAATATATGCTCGGACAGATGTATGCCACGGGCCAGGGCGTGACAAAAAATATCTCCGAAGCCATTCATTGGCTGAGCAAGGCGGTGGAGCAAGGCCATCCCGACGCTGCGTTCGAACTTGGCAATCTGTATTCCTCCGGCACCTTGGTTGCACGCGACGACCTGCAAGCGGCCACTTGGTACATCAATGCGGCTGAGCATGGCAGCGTCGATGCCCAGGTCTTGCTAGGTGAGTGGTACACCGCCGGTCGGGGTGTGAAGCTCAGTCTGCGTGACGCCTTGCATTGGTATACACGGGCCGCCGAGCAAAACCGGATTGACGCGCAATACCGCGTCGGCATGATGAATTTGAACGGCGAAGGCACTAACAAAGACTACACCGCAGCAACCAAGTGGCTGACCGCCGCCGCAGAAAACAATTACCTGGATGCGCAGTTTCAACTCGGCCGAATCTACGCCGAAGGCTTGGGCCGCGCGATCAATTACCGGCTGGCTGCCGCGTGGTTTCAGAAAGCGGGCGACCAAGATCACGCCGCTGCGCAGACCGAGCTGGGCGTGCTCTACTCAAAGGGTTTGGGTGTTGACCGCAGCACGCAAGATGCGACCAAATGGCTGCGCCGCGCGGCCGCAAATGGCAGCCACGAGGCTCGTCAACACCTGGAACGCATCGCGGCATCTGAAAAGGAAGGAACCAAAGCCGTTGAACGCCGGGAACCGGAAACACCGCCGACGGCAAAACGCAAAATCGAACCCACACCGGTAGCGGTAGCCGCACCATCCAACCCCACGCCGGAACTATCTCCGCTAATACGCACTCAGGCGGCGGCAGAACAGGGCGCACGTGATGACCAATATCAACTGGCTCGCTTGTACGAGCTTGGCCAGGGCGCTGAGCAAAATTTTCCGGCGGCCATGCACTGGTATGCGCAAGCCGCCGAGCAACGTCACGTTGACGCACGCTTCCGCCTGGGAATGCTGTACGCCGAGGGTAAACACACGCCGCTCGATTACACCCAGGCGGCCAAGTGGCTGCGGCTTGCCGCCGAGCAGGATCATCTCGGCGCACAAACCCAATTGGGAAATGTTTATCGCAACGAAGCCAATCCGGGGCACAACTATCCAGAGGCGCAGCGCTGGTACCTCAAAGCCGCCAACGCGGGCGATGTCGCCGCGCAGTTTGCGCTGGGCATGATGTATCGCGAGGGACCGGGTGTTGAAACTAACGCGGTCGAAGCAAAACGCTGGCTGCACAAAGCTGCGCAAGCAAACCATGCTGATGCGCAATTCCAGCTCGCCGATTTATTATTGAAAGAACACACTGCGCAACGCGACCAGCCCACCACCAAAGAAGCCATCACCTGGTTGCGCGCAGCGGCCGAACACAATCAAGCCGAAGCACAATATCAACTCGCAGAATTGTATCTACACGGCACCTTACTGGGTTCAGTCGACAACACCCTGGGGTTGCACTGGCTTAGTCGAGCCGCCGACCGAGGCATGCGCGAAGCACAATTTTCGCTCGCTGAATTGCTGGAACGCAATAACAAAAATCCAAATGATGTGACGACGGTCCTGCAGTGGTACCAACGCGCGGCCGAACAAAATCACACCGAAGCGCAGTTTCGTTTGGGCGAGCGCTACGCGAAAGGCAACGGCGTGACGTTGGACCCCACCGAGGCGGCCAGCTGGTACCAAAAAGCTGCACTCGCGGGTCACCCCATAGCCCAATACAAACTCGGCGTGATTTACGAAGACGGCTTGGGAATTCAACGCAATGCCCGCGAAGCTAACAAGTGGCTCAACGCGGCCGCCCGCCAAGGCAATGCGAAAGCACGCCTGCGCCTGAGCGGCTGTCGCACCTGCTGAAGCGCATTACTTCTTTTCTGCCGGTTGGCGCGACTTGTCGATCATCATCTGCATCTGATCCAGCCGTTGTTCCATGGTCTTAAGACGCTGCTCCATCATCTGCGGCGGCATACCGCCGCCCATCATCATTCCGCTGCTCATCATGCCCTGCATCATCTTCATATGAGCGAGCATCGCCTGCATGTGCTCTTGCATGAGCTTGTCTTTTTCAGCCGGGTCTTTACTGTTCTGAATTTTCTCCATCTGCTGCTGCATCTGCAACATATGCTCCTGCATCATCGGCATACTAGGCGGCGCCGCTCCCTCCGCCTTGGCGGTCGGCGCCTTCACCGGCGTACCGGTTTTTTCTGGATGATGAGCATCGTCCGCCCACGCCGAGCCAAGCCCGATGACCAGCACCGCAACACCTATCGAAGTCCGAAAAATCGCGTTCATATGCGCTCCTAATATTTAAGTAAAGAACCGCGCCCGCGCGGATATCGGTGGGCACGGATAAATCGGCAAGCCGCTATTTCTTTGCAGGTCCAACTGGCTGCTTCATCATCTCATCCATCTGTTTACGCATGTCACCCATCTGCTTTTGCATGTTGCCATCCATCATCATGCTGTGACCCATCATGCCGGACATGTGCTCCATCATGGATGACATTGCCTGCATGCGTTCGGCCATCTGCTTCTGCATCGCCGCATCCATGTTGCCATGCGTCATCATGTCCGCCATCTGTTTCATCTGCCCCGACATGTCGTGCATCATCGGGGACATCTGCTGCGCGCCGGGACCACCGTCCATCATTGCGTCGCCCTTTTTTCCACCCATCGGGGCGTCGGGTTTCTCAGCCGCGAGAACCGGTGTCAACACCAACACAAAGAGTGCTGCACCGAGGGTTTGATATAACGTCGAAGGTTTCATGTTGTGCTCCTGATTACTGGTTATGTCTGCGTTCTCGGATGAGACGCGCCTTTTCGGACTTCCATCACTACCGAAATCTATTTCCCGTGCGCACCAAGTTGGCGTCTATTCGCGGCAAAAACGCGGGCGTGTGCGCAGCGTAGTGCCGGTAAGTGTTGCCGAATTCTGCTTCCACTTCGCGCTCCTCGCGCCGGGCGAGGCGGACATACATGGTCGTCAATACCGGGAACATCGCAATGGTTAAAATCGTCGGCCATTGCAAAAGAAACCCGAACATTATTAACACGAACGCCACGTATTGCGGATGGCGGATACGCGCGTACGGACCGGTAAGCGCCAGGGCGTGACTATGCTGCGCGGAATACAGCACGCGCCAGGCAGCGGATAACAACCAGAAGCCGCCACCGATAAATATCATGCTCAGCACATGGAACGGCCCCCAATGCGGGTTGAGACGCCAACCGAATAGCATTTCCAGCAGATGTCCGGAGTCGTGCGACAGCCAGTTCACTTCCGGATAGTTACTCTGCAACCAGCCAGACAGCAGGTAAATCGTCAGCGGGAAGCCGTACATCTCGGTAAACAACGCCACTAAAAAAGCCGAGAATGCGCCGAAGCTCCGCCAATCACGTTGTGTACGCGGCTTGAAGAAACTGAACGCGAAAATAATGAACACCAACGAATTGAGGATGACCAGACTCCACAACCCGTACTGCGAAGCGGTTTCGTTCATGATTTGTCTCCCGGCGGACTGTTGCGGTGTTGATGGTCAGCATGGTCACCGTGGCCCCGGTGCATGAACATGTGCATCAAGGGACAGGCGAGCAACAGCGCGAACGGCAAAAATGGCAACACATGCGCCTTGTGCTCCGCGATCAGGAAAAAACCGGCGATGGCCAAAAATCCAACCAGCACCCAGTTGGCCTTGAGTTTGAATTTTCCGTTGGAATGGGTTTTGTGTTTGTCGTGGTTCATGCGGGTGCCTCCGTATCCATCAACTTTCAAGATCGCGCTTTTTTCGTGCAAACTCTTCGTTGTCAATCTCACCGCGCGCATAGCGTTCCCTGAGCACGTCCAGGGCGGTCTTGTCGGCGCCACGGCCGCTCCGTTCATTCAACCAGCGCATCATGACGAAGATGGCCATGATGATGAAAACCCAAAACAGCAACATGTGCACCACGCCGATGCCGATCCACGTCATGTGATTTCCGGTATCCCACATAGATCATCTCCGCTTGCAGGTTTACAGCGTTCCAAAATGTCAAAACATCGACCCTCATGCTAACAACCTAAGCTCCCTCGCATCACACCGACACCCGATTCAAGCACAGCGCATTCGCCACTACCGAAACCGAACTCGGGCTTATCACCGCTGCGGCAATCACCGGCGATAACAGAGTGTGAGCGCCGCAGCGAACCAGAACCGGCGGGTCATGTCACGCAGTTCGGTCATGTCTTCCGGTGCGCGGCGCACAATCTCCGGATGCATCAGACAGGGGTATTCCACCGCACCGCTTGGCGGTGGTGATTCCGGCACGGTCAGCGTACGGCCAGGCGCTGGGGATGGTGGTGCAGCGGAAATAACGCCGGAGGGATTAGCAGAAAACTTGTTCAGGCAATTTAAGAACAGAAAAAAGAGATCTTGCCCTAGTAAGCAGCTCGTCCTGCCGTAGTGCTTTCCTCCACCGCCATGCCGCACACCGGATCGTGTTTCATGAGCGCCCCTACCCTTGCCTTGCTGCGTACTACGCGTGATGTCACGCAACTTCGCCGCCGGTTTATTTTTCATGAACTGGCACCAACAACCCAGGCCACGGCGGCTCGCACCAAGATCGAAGAGTTCTTACATCGCGGATTATTATTGCGATGTCACCGCTGGCTTCTCGGTGAGTTGTTCCCGAAAGACCGGTTCGGCCCGTGGCCTTGGAGGATTCAAAAGCCCCGTATCAATCTCCTGCTCGGCTTGCAGCCAGTCTGCGACCAGATCACCGTCCGCAAAGCCGCGCTGCAGCGCGCGATAGTACGCAGCAACGGCGATGCAGTGTTCGCGTTCGAGCGGCGTCACCGGTTGTGCGTAAGGAATGCGTTCGTTCTTCGTGGATACTTTCTTGGCCATGGTTGCTCTCCTGTAATTGACAGCTACGAATACTTCCCTCTGCACTACCTGTTCGCGAGCAGCGCATTGCAGATGAATACCTGTATTCATCTGCAATGCGCTCATCCTCAACACCCACCAATCCCTAATTTGAACCTCGGCATAATCTGTTCTCATGTTCTATCGCCGCTGTTTGCTGACGCTGTTTTCTGAATTCGTTTGGGGTACGCGAATGCAAAAAAAGTTATAGAGCGGCACGAAGACTAAAGCCGCGTATACGCCGTATAAAAATGCCTGTACCAACCCAAGCAAGAAACTCGACCAAGTGAGCCAGATAAAACCCGGAAAAAAAGCCATCCAGGCACGAAACATATCGTGGCCCAATAAGAGATCACCGACGATGCACAACACATAACTGATGCCCAGAAACGACCCGCTTGCGAGCGCCGCGACCCGCCAGTCAAGACCTGGCATGGGATTCCCTCGCGCTCGAAATCCCGGCTACCGGACGCAGAAACTTTTCCGGCGCCGAGCGAAATCGCCCGCGGCAAGACATGGAACAAAAGTAATAAACGTGTTCGCCGTGAATCCACGTGATACCGGTTGCAGGATCGGCGCACATGCCGCAAACCGGATCACGCAAGCAATCCGCACTTTCAAGAGTGGAGGCTGCGCTGGCTTTGTCTGCGCCAGCTCTAGCTTTGCCGGTTGCCGCTCTTGCCTCTATGTAGTTCATGGCAAAGAAAAACGCAGCGCCCCAGAACAGCAGCCAGATAAGATTTTGTACGCCCGCGATTTCCATAGTGCCTCATCATCCCAGCGTCATCGGTGTTCACGGTGCAAGCTCGACGCCCAATGCAGTATTTGCATCTCAGACTACGAAATAGGACTTTAATAGATAATGAGAGGGCTTGTGTTGACCTAAATCAAGCGGGGTCAATTTTTTTAAAAATAGGGGGAAGCGGATCTGGAGCCTTATCTCAACGGTGAT
>JANMQQ010000235.1:0-2066 GCA_031370545.1 Gammaproteobacteria bacterium | reverse complement strand
GTGGCGCGGGAAGTGACGGTGGCCCAACAGCGCAACACGACCTTGCAACACGCGGATGCGAGTTTATCCCAGGTATCGGCCGAGCTTGACAAATTGATTAAGGATGCGATGCACAGGTAGCGCCAGTGTCTGGCAGTGTTTCCTGGGTCATGTCACGACAATAACTTTTGAATTTCCATGATGTCTTCGCGTGCTTCTTGCAGTGTCTTGATGCTGTCGTCGGGCGTGAGACCAAGTTTCTGCAGCGCCGGGATATCAGCCCAGCTGCGCTTGGCCAGCGGGTGTTGGGTGCCGATGTAGCTGTGAAGATTGGCGACCAGCACAATGTCGGTGTAGTCGACTGGAGCGGTCGGGTTGCGGTTTAAGTTTTCATGTTCGCCCGCAATGCTCACCAGCGTCGGCGAGAATTTCCAGGCTTGCAGCATCGCTTTGCCAAGCACTGGCCCCAACTTCGTCGCGATGTCATCGAGCGTGGTTTCATTGGCAGCAATGGCGGGGAATTTTTCTGCGTAGGTCAAGATCGGCAATTCGCCGATGTCGTGCACCAATCCCCCCAACATCGCTTCATCCGGTTTGAGCTTGGTACACTTTTTTGCCAGTACGTAGCTGATTGCGGCGACATGTGCGCTGTGCATCCACAGCTGTTCCAGGCGCGTTTTCAATCCGGCAAATTTGGTGTGAAACAACTGGCGGATGATCAAACTGGATGCAAGATTGCGTACCTGTTTCATGCCCAGGCGGGTGATCGCGGTTTGCACGTCTTCAACCGAAGTATTGGTGCGATACATCGCGCTGTTCGCGACTTGAATCAAACGCGCAGACAGAGCCGCATCGGTGGCGACAATGCGCATCACATCTTTGGCGGTGGACTTGGGATTTTCAATCGCGTCGTTAATCTTGAGCGCGACTTGCGGCAGCGTCGGCAGTTTGAGCCGGTTGTTTTTTAAATCATCCAGCAGCTTGCCGATGAATTCGTCAACCTCGGTCCCCATCGTTCGTCCACCTTTGCAATCATTCCAAAGAATACGGCAACGACTGAAATTTCAACGCAGGCCCATCGGCGCTGCCCAGGTGCACTGCATCGCGTTCTGCAGCGGCGATGACTACGACCGCAAGTGCGTTGCACCCACCGTTCGGTGCCGGTTGTGCGTTCACAATGGCGCCAATGCTTTGCGTTCCATCCGTGCCTGCTTCATACAACGCCGTGCGCGGTGCGGGGGGCTCGTCCACGGTAATGTGCGTCAGATACATGCGCCGCTTCAACGTGCCCAGGTACTGCATGCGTGCCACGATTTCCTGGCCCGGATAACATCCCTTCTTAAAGTTCACACCGTCCAGCGCCGTCAGGTTCACCATCTGCGGAACAAATTCTTCGGTGCTGGAACTGAAAACCTCCGGCACCCCGGCCAGGATGTCCAGCAAGTTCCAAACTGGCGCACCGACCGGCGTTGCATGCGCCGCGAGTTGTTTCCACACCGCTTGAATTGACGGCAACTCACCGACCAATTCAAAACGTGGGTTCACGCCGGGCAGGCGTAGCACCGTAAGTTCATTCGCACTGACTACCTCATTAACGGCCTGCGGCAACCGACCTAAAGCGCTGCTGAGTTGTTGCTCGGCTTGCGGCCCGGCAAAACCAATCCGCACCAGGTTGTCGGTGATGTCGTCGAGCGTGACTTTTGCGCGCATCACAAACATCCGCAGGCGTTTGAGCGTGGCTTCCAGCAACTCGTGCGGAAATTGTAAATACACCTGCTCGCCGCGCTGAAAAATGCGGAACAATGCAAGCAGGCGACCCTTCGCGCTGCAATAGCCGCTGAGCTGACTGCGCGTCGCAGTGACATCGCGTGCGTCGTTGGTGAACTGGCTTTGTAAAAAAGTTTGCGTGTCGGCGCCGTGTGCGGCGATCAATCCCAGATGCGAGAGGTCACACAGGATACTGCCGGTGCTGGCGACGCTGCGCTCGTGCGCCGGATTGCCGAAGTTCAAAACCGTCGTACCGTCGGTATTAAATGCCGCGCCTGCGGCGCCGAGAAAATTTTTCCAATCAGGTTTCATGGCGATTA
>JANMQQ010000230.1:0-5001 GCA_031370545.1 Gammaproteobacteria bacterium | reverse complement strand
ATCCGGAGCGCCGTACTGAGCGAGGCTCTTGCCTAAATGAGTCTGCCCAACCGGTTGACCCATACCTTTTACAGCCGCCAGGTCAGAACCTTCGACTTTGATTTCGCCTTTGTTCAAGCCGCTCAAATACGCTGCTACGTCCTGGCGTTCAGTCTCGGTCAGACCCTTCGCATTGCTGTTCATGATCATCATGGTGGTATCAGTGCGCTTGTCGGTCGCAAAATCATTCAGCTGCTTGACCAGAAATGTATAGCCTTGACCCGCGAGGCGCGGGGTACCCATGCTGTCTTCACCCAGCGCTTTCTCGCCATGACAGGAGAGACAGGCCGGAACACCAGTGGACTCCTTACCGTTGGTAAAGATCTTTTTGCCGTTTTCGACATCGCCCACCGTCTTGGGAACGAACTCTGCGGATGCGTAGACTGACGTGGATACCAACGCGAACAACGCGGCGACAACTGATACTCTGCTCTTATTAAACATGGACTCTTTACCCTCCCGTTTTTACACTTCCGGCGCCGCTCTTACCACTTTACAACCTCAACTGCGACGCTGCCTAGCGCTACGCGGGCACACCGGAAAACTTGATTTATTTGGAATTCTTCTTGAGCAACATGGCGGCAAAGCCCCAAGCCACGGTTGCAGCAACAACATACACCAATGCAATCTGCGTATTGATATCCACTTTAAGTACTCCTCCCCATTGACGTTAGAAAACCGAACCCCTTGATGTACACCAGCAGAGGAACATATAAAAACCACCCCTGCCGCCAACAAAAACATTTGCGCGATTTACACCGTTACCGCAGCGCGCGCTAAAACATACTCGAATTCCTTAAGCCCGGCAAGCGTATTGTGCGGCAAGTTTTGTAGGCAAGCGAGCGTAAGTTAACCGAGATAAATACTCTGAAATTTTAGGTAGGAACAGATTATCCCACGACCAAAGCATTAACCTGATTGACCGCTGAATTGCTTCGCCAACATACTCAGCGCCCGATCGCTCTTTACTAAGGACACGTCGTGATTCAACGCGGATTCCGTACTCTGTTGTTGTGGATCGTCTGGTCCGCCGCATCTCTGATGGTCATTCTGGGCTTGTATACCGACACCGGCGTGTGGGACTTCGTCAAGTCGGACAGCAGCCACATTACCTGGGTCATTATCGGCTTCTACCTGCTGGGTTGCGTGATCAGCTTCGTGCTGATGGTGTTGGTCACCTACGAAGCGGTACACGTCGATCAACTGGAAATAATCGCTAAACAATCCGGCTGGTCGGGCATCGAGCACACGCCCAAACGTCTGGGGCTCGCGCGCTTTTTTGAGTCCGTGAAAACCATCATTCGTAACAACAGCGAGCTCGATCTTGAAGCCCTGGTGGATGTTGAATTCTCCACCTATCAACGTTTTGCCCATTCACTGGAAGTATTCGGTAACCTGATGATTACCTTCGGGCTCATCGGCACGGTGGTGGGGCTGAGCTTGACATTAGTCGGATTAACCAGCTCGCTGCAAGCATTGGGCGAAGACCAGGAACAATTACTATCCGGATTGCGCAGCGCAATGCAGGGTATGGGCACCGCATTTTATGCAACCTTGCTGGGCGCAGTGTTCGGCGGCGTGTTGTTGCGCGTGTTCGCTCACATCAACCAGAACGGCGTTGAGAGCCTGGAAGATTCGCTCACGCGTATTTTTCTAGTGTATTGCGCCACTGACATCAAGCCATCCCCGCAACGCGGTATTCGCGTACTCGACGCGGAGATCCGCGCGATGACTCAAAATCTCGAGCGCTTGCACCTAACGCTGGCGGAAACCAAGCGGACGGTAGGTGAGTTCGCCAACGAACTGATGCAGCTGAAGCAAAGCGAAGGCGAGAACACTGCGCTCCGCACGACGCTGAATTTACAGCGCGAATACCTCGATACCCTGCGTACCGAATTCCAACTCAAGCGCATGAATCAAGGCCGATGGTGGCGGGTCTTTACAAAAAGCTTTGTAAAAAAAATTGACTGATCTTGAAACCCAAACGGCGCTTTGCGCCCCTCAACGTGTACATTATTTTCACCGACATCGCGCTATTGATGCTGACCATGTTCATATTTTTGCTGGTCACCATTTTGCTGACTTCGCGCCTGGTGGAACAAAAACAGCTCCCCGCACTTAAGAAGGAAATCGAGCAGTTGCAAAAGTCATTAGCGGGCACTTCAGCTGACAAACAGCGCCTGATGCGCGAAATGAATCAACTCACGATTCTTACAACTGAGGGACAAATGGAGCAGGCGCTGGCCGTCGCGGGCATGGATAAAGGCGGGAAAAATCGCAAAGACTTCGATTTATTCATCCTGGGCTTGAAACAATTGCCCGGTAAATCCATTCATCTGATGGTCGACGCCAGCGGATCAATGCACGGTGTAACCACGTTTTTGATCCCGGTGTTGCGCGTCATGATCATTCGCTCAGGAAAGGAGCTCAACGCCATCACCTGGTTTTGCGATAACGTTGCTGAAACCTACACCGGCACCATGGGGGAGATGTTTGACCGTTTGCTGCAAAACGCGCCATTTATCGGCTCTGAAGAAACCATCGGCCACGCGTTTCGACATGCGGTAAAAGCCGCCTCGGCACCCGGCGCTTACATCTTGATCGGTGACGAACCCTCCACTGACCACATCGCTTACCACGACATTCCAAGCCCGGTGTTCACGCTGCCACTGGGACGCGACAATCCTGACACGCTGTGGGAATACGAAACCTTGGCGAAAGAAACCAAGGGGCGCATGTTGCGTCTGGAATTCAAGGATTGAATCGTAAAACGTGCCGATCCAACGCTAACGCCTGCCGGTCCCCGTCTGTATAATCGGCCGCGCTTTCGCACCCCGCGCGGCACTGACTAATAAGAAGCCCATGAACCTCGACTCTCTGCTTGCACGTGTTGATCAGCGCTATTGGGCGCTGTTATTGATGATCGCCTGGGGCGCGGTCTTGATATTTTTCAACCTGATCAATTTTACGCCGTATGGCATGGATGAAGGTGCGACCCGCGCGTTGCTGCTGGACTGGTCCATTGCAGATCAGGTGGCACACCCGGTCGTGGTATTCGGCATGCCGGACTTCCGCGCCCTGATGTTTATTCCGCTCGGCATTTATTGGTCTGGCAGCATTATTGCCGCCAAAGTATTTACCGTGATCTTCACATTTCTCGCCGTGTGGGTGCTGTTTACCTGGAGTAAACAAACGCAAAGCGATGAGGTTGCGTTGATTGCCAGTGGATTGATGTTGATCGCACCAATCACGATTTTCCAGCTCGACTCGATTGGCGTAGGCCCCTATTTGCTGCTGATGTTTGGGCTCGCCTGGCAAGTTGATAAAAAATACCGCGCACAGGATCGCGCCATTACCGGCTGGTATTTCACGCAGCTGCTGCTCATCGCCACCGTCGTCACACTTCACCCGGCCGGGCTCGCGGTTCCGGCGGCGCTCGCGTGGTTCTGGATTAAAAATCCCATCGAACTGAAACGCCGCAATCAAGTGCTGTTGAGCATCGGCCTCACCGTCACGATCATTCTGGTCATGCAAGCGGGCTGGATTGCGTTGGCGTGGTTTAGTAATCCGTTGCCGCCGCTGGGCACCGCTGTCATGGGACCCGACTCGTTGGAGCTGACCGCCCGCGACGCGCTGTTCGGCGTTGCGCCGTTTGCAATGCTGCTTATCGTATTAGTCATGGACCGGCGCTTTCTGACCAGCGACTTGTTTGGCGCCATCCTGGCCTTGGGCGTCCTCATCGGACTCTTCGCTGCCGACGGCGCATGGGCAATGCCGAGCATCGCCCTCGTGCTGTATCGCGGCACGGCGCTGTTGATCAAAGCCAACAGCGCGATGCGCGTGCGTAATTTTCTAGGCCAGCGTGGCATTGTGTTCGTCGCGCTGTTTCTGCTCACGACGTTGTTCATGCAAGTTGATCGCGAACACGCGCGCCATAATCTGCTTGATGTCTTGCCCCCCGAAGACGAATTGATCCGCACGCTCGCACTTGAAGCCGAAACCGCCGGTGAAACTTTTCGCGTGGCCAGCCAGTGGCCCGGTCGCACCATGTTTGCGGTGAAGCGCGCTGCTTTGCCGCTGCCGCCGCCGCAAGATGATCCCGTCAAGTTCATGCAGCAAATGAAAGGCGTAACGCACATCATGTTTGCGCATAACGACCCCAACAATGCGCCGCTCGCGCGCAGCATTGCCGGGCTGAGTGGCGATGCCGAAACCATTGCGCTGCAAGTCGGTGGCGTGATTGTCAAGCTGCGCACCGTAGCGGCTGCGCCGAGCGTAAAGTAAAAATCCGCGATTTGTCTTCTGTCTGCATGTTTCACGACAAAAATGCAGTACAATTTACGCCCTACCACTACGTCCGGTGCCTGCCATCATGAACGAAAAGCTACCCCATGAAATTCATGTTCAAGTACAACCGAACTACATCGACGAACAGTCGGAGCCGGACGCCAACCGCTTTGTGTTTTCGTACACCGTCACGATTCAGAACACCGGCACGGTGGCCGCAAAACTGCTCACGCGCCACTGGGTGATCACCGATGCCAACGGCAAAGTGCAAGAAGTCATTGGCGAAGGCGTCGTCGGACACCAGCCGTATTTGAAACCCGGCCAGGGATTTCAATACACCAGCGGCGCCATCATTGAAACTCCGCTGGGCAGCATGCAGGGCAGTTACCAGATGGTTGCCGACGACGGCAAACATTTCGACGCGCCGATTCCGGTGTTCACGCTGGTGCGACCGCATACACTGCACTGAAAATACTCAGCGTTCTAAACGCTGCAACAAGGCATCGACGCGGCCCCAGAACTTCTCCAGAAAACGTCGTGACCAGGACCGGTTGCACCAGTCGGCATAGGTAATCTCCTGCGCCTGTGCAAAATCCGCCATCAGCATTGCGGCCACCTCGCGCGCAAAACCAGCGTCGTCGATTTCCTGATTCGCCTCCAGATTCCAGCGCTGCC
>JANMQQ010000219.1:0-3966 GCA_031370545.1 Gammaproteobacteria bacterium | reverse complement strand
GTCGTGGTGCCTAACAAGTCATTGGTGACCACCAAACCGGCGGCTGATGGAATACCGTTATCCAGCATGACTGCCGAACCCTTCCAAGCAAAGTGCGGTTCGTTGGTTACCGTTTGCGACGCGACCACCGATGATGTGGCTAAGCGCGCGATCTCTAAGTTGGCATCCTTGTGACACGTAAAAGTAAACTCGGCATTAACCGCCGAATAGCGTGTTTTCGAGCAATCATTACCGCCGCCGGGCGTGCGCAAATTGGGATTTGAAATCGTTTCTAAGTCAGCCGTTTCGTCGGCTTTGATAATGTTGCCCAGATCAAGCCACTTGGCCCACGGCTTACCGTAGGGCTGCGCGCGCCAGATGCCGGCGCCCAAATAACAACAACGTTCTTTTGCCATGGTAGATTCCTTTCGTTAAAAAAATTAAGCTTGTCGCAACATCAACCGATTGCCGCTGATATTTGCTAAATTTGCGTAACCCACCGTGGCGACAAGCGGCAAGCCGTCGACAAACGGGCGCGGCTCCGACAGGCCGGTGTGATAACCGTTCGGGGCCGGTGATTTGATGCGGCCGATGATGGCTTGGCTGCCGGTATTGGCCGGGATAGAGCGGGTGACAACGGACGCGCTGTTGCAATGCAGAGCGAGCCAGATTTGCTCGCCGCGAAGCGCCGATAGTGGCGCCGTCAACAACTTTTCACAAAACTTTTCTCCCGACACCAGCACGATATTGTTTTGGATGTCGATGGGGTTGCCCGGATAATAATCGTCTTCGCCGTTATCGTCGTAGATCCCGTACGAGACCGCCGCACCGTTGCCAGCGCCGGAGATAATTTCCAGGCAGTATTGATCAAGCGTCATGTCGGAATCGATTACCAACGGGTAGTAGCGCACGATGTCCTTACCGATTGAGGCGGTGCCCAGCGCCGTATCGCTCAGCGCGCAATCGATGTAGGCGCCGGCGTGCGGTGGTACAGGTGTGGGTGCAAAATTATATTGTGGTGCAAACATGGAGGCTCCTTAAGCGAGTGTCATGGTGAAATGGGGTACGGTGATGGCTGTGCGGGTGGTGCGCGGAAACAGAGCATTGCCTGTCGCCGGAAATGCATCGGTAGCCGCGACATAGGTCAGCGCCGCCTGAAGACCGGTGAGTACCGTTAGCGATCCCACTGCCACCATGCCAAAGTTTCGAGCTTGTACGCCGTTGGCGGCGTGACCGCGATAGCTGTAAGCCGCTTGGCTGTGCAAACAGATCCACAGCGGGTGCCCGGCCTTGATCGCCAGGGTAGGACTGATCGCATTATTTTTTACGTTGGCCGTTGCGGTACTTATTTCGCCGCCCACCCACAACTTCGTGCCGGGGAAAAATCCATCCGCGCCGTCTACATCGTAAATTGCTGCGCGAGCATTTCCCGCCAGCAACGTCGTGACTTCAAACGTCAAATTATTGATCGAGTAATCGCCATCGGGTACCCAAAACGCCGCGCGCACCTGATTGGCCGCTGCGGCGCCGGTTCCTGGTGCCACACCGTATGGTGTGGTCGATACGACGTCGCCCGAAAAACGCGGTATCGGGAACGCGTCTTTGGCCATGAGGTTGATCCATTTGCTGCCGTCGCTAACGACCAGCCCGTCGTGCGCGTCCGAGTAAATTTCCCGGCCCTTGGTTTGAGCCGGGAGCGTTCCCGAAACGGGAATCACCGAGTGGTCTAAGCCGCGCAGCAACGGAATCATTTGATCGCTTAGGCCAGTACCACAACCCGGATAGAGTTAAGGGCTGGGGCAACATCAAATAGGCAAGTCACGGTGTTGACGCTGGTTGTCTGCACCTCGGCTAGCACTTGGCGCTGCAGTCCGGCCGCCTCACGCAGAAATACGGTCACATCCTGGGTGTTGAGATTATGCGTGACTGGAATGGATGTTGCAGAGGCATCGCCGATCGTGGTCGGGAACCGTTTGGCTCGGCCTGAGTACGTTGCCAATTTCAATGGCGTAACGATGCGAAGATCGTCCGTTCCACCGTCCGTTTCCGCTTGTGTCGCGATCTCGGCAATACCCGTGCTGGTTTCGGTTGCCTGGGCCACGCCCGCGCCGAACGTGGTGAAAATCACATTGTTGGTACCGATCACCCCGTTGACTTGAGTTTGCCGCCAGGTGGTACCGGCGTTCGTGCCTTCGTCGACCGTGATAATGGCGCTTTCGAGCTCGTCGAATGTGTTGGCATCAATCGCACGAGTTGCAGGGGTGGCCGCGCCGTTGAAAATGTAAATGCCGTTTTCGGTCTGCGTGGTTTGGTTTTTCAGCAGGATACGGTCACCGGATGTCAGCGTGATGCCGTCCAGCGCTGCGCCAGGCGCTGCCACCGTGACGTTGGCGACACTGGCCGCCCGCACGTTGTCTTTCCAGGCCACGGCTTCAATAGCCGCGTTCAGTTGTTCGAATACGACCACCTCGCCATTCGCTGTCGCGGGCGCGGCGTTGATAATCGGTTTTCTTGATTCTGCGTCCAGCTGGCGCTTTAACGGGATAGCCATTTGTTAATCTCCTAAATGCAGCGAGCGAATCCCGCCACGGGTTCATCGAAAGTGATTTGCAGGACATTGGTACTCATGTGCAAAATCTCGCCACCTAGCCATTCCACGCCGCCGACGCTGGTTACGGCGATCAACGGCTTGCGATTGAGGTTATGTGCGACTGTCCATATGTCGGATAGGCTGTTTTGGGTATGCAGGTAGTCGGAGAAGCCAGACGCACCGTCAATGCCATCACGCCCAGGCGGCCCTTGAATCTGTTCAACGAACTGTAGAACCTCTACGCACTCGGCGGCCCAACGTGACTGCATGACATCGCCGCAATCGGTAGTCCAACTGTGTCCGCAATCGGTCATGGCAACAGCGACAGAACAGGGATCAACGCGCGATCCACGCGCGCAGTGGTCGAAAATTGAAACTCGGGAACGCCCGCGACCCACTCGACCGCGATCTCGACTATTGCGTTTGAAAAAGGCAGCGCCTCCACCGCGATTTTCGATAAGTTGAATTCCACGTAACCGTTTCCCAGCGAAATTTCGCCGGTCTCGGTCGTGAGATTAATCAATGCTACGTCGGAGGCGCGTTTGGCTCTGAATTGCGCAATCACTCGTTTGCCGGTGAAATCAATGGGCGCGCCGGTGGTCTTATTTTTCACGGTCAGGCGTTTTTTGAATGGGTAGCCTTTACGCAGCACCCAAGCAGTGCAGCAACCGTTACCACCACACCCGCAACCGCAGCTCACAGCGTCACCACATGGCGCCAGTTGATCGCCCAGCACTGAATGCCCTGCTTATCAAAGTTTGCCGAGTAGAGGTTTTGAAACGAGCGTCGCGTTGCGATCTGCACGTTGTGGCAATCGAATTTTTTGTGGATGGTGCGAATGCACTGAAGCACTTTTGCGATCAATGCCAGCGCGTCCTGCGCCCGATCTTCGCGCTCGGCGCTTTTGGTCAGCAGGAACGCCGCGAACTGCGTATCGAATTCGCCTTTGGTTGTGTCTTCGTTGCCGCTAACGACGGTCACGAACAACGCCGGCGCAACGAATGACGTGCGCGTGACTTCGCCGGAATTAAATTGTCCTGCGTAGGGTTCAATGGTGCTGATGCAATCGCACAGGCAGGACTTAAACGTGTCAACGATGGCGCATTGAATTTCTTCCAGGCCGATGACTTTGAGGTCGTAGGGATTCATCGCAGGCCGACCAAATACGTGCGCACCGCATCGCCGACCTCGTTGCTCCATTCGTCGGGCAAACGCGCCAGCGGAAAGATCACTCGCGGCGGAATGTGGCCATCGCGGGTGCCGAAGTGGTGGATCTCGGCGAGGTTGAAACCACCGACGGTGCGATCGCTGCTGACCACCGCCTCGCTCGCGGTTGAACTGGGATGAAAACTATTCTGCAGCGCACCGGTATCAACCAGCGGCGTGCTGCTGCCCTG
>JANMQQ010000207.1:0-21497 GCA_031370545.1 Gammaproteobacteria bacterium | reverse complement strand
GCTCCACCGGCGCAACGACGCTGGAAGGTAAAGCGCGTTCAAGCCAGAACTCGCGAAAGCACGGCTTCTATTCGCGTGAGGTGCGTGAATTGCAGCGACAGCTTGATGAGCAACGACAGCAGGTCATGGGTTTGCGCATGGGCATCAAACGCTTTTTCGTCCCCTGAGACATAATGCCCGTGGTTAGAATACGAAAAGCAGTATGAGGCATGGCGGTGCAACGTATGTTTTAGGATTCTTGTTTGCATAACCAGCGATGAACGGGCAGAACAGTTGCGGGAGAAAATTACGCTGGCAGTCGAACTTGGTATTCGGCAATCGGGAGCTGATGACAACTATTATGCCTCATTAGGAGAAGCTTTCATGCAACGAACAATTGTTGGCGCAATACTGATCTGCGTCGCACTCACTGCATTGGCTGCGGATGATTCCGTGTTCGGTACACATTGGGTCAAATTTCAACCTATCCAAGTAAGGGGGGAAATCCAAGGGTGTCAGCTAACGTTCTTGACGGTAACTGCGGATCGCGTATATCTCGACGGCAATCAAGTGGCCATTAACGGCAGCATAGTGCTTAGAGCGACAGACAGCGCTCTCGCACTTATGCTGAAAGTTGGGCTGAAAGACATCACGTCACTTTCCACGTTTGAGCGACCAGCCTTTGCGTATCTACAGTCAGCAAATGCATCTACAGCCAAAGCACAGCAAGAATCTGCAGATGGTGATCTCGGCTATAAGCTATTCATCTATCGCGCTACCGATAAAGATACGATGGAAGTTCTCATGGAGCTAATGACATCCGGAAAAACCTCAATTGGTTATAACCGTAAGATCGGTGGGATTGATGTATTGGTGCCGCTGGATTTGATGGTTACTGACTCCGAATATACGAAGAATCAGAAAGTGCTTCGCACGAGATCACCAGAGGCGGCAAAAGGTTTTGCGGAATGCACCGAGAAGATTATCAATCGCGTTTTGGATAAGCAAAAATGAGGCATAACCCTGCGCTCAAGAGGGACGCCGCAAAAGCGCGGCGCCCCTTAGCTCCACGTTGAGGCTGTAGAAAAACCAAAAGTCGAGAAAACCGCCTCATGAAAAATCAACTACTTATGCCGTCTATTTTTGTCGAAAACAGGGTTTTCCTACAGCCTCACTAGGTATCTATACCATGCGAATCTACCTCCTTTTTACATTACTAATACCCGCACTATGTAGCGCGGCTGAACTCGAATACAGATGCACTGTAAGGGCAGAGTTGTCACTTCGAGACAATGGAAGTTTAGAACCACATGTCCGTCCCATTGAGATTGGAAAAACATTCGGGGTTGATAGAATCAGTGGAAAAGTTGTGACCGCACCATTGAGAAATCTTACCGCAGCAGAAATCAGAGTTTTAAACCGAGGCGACAAAGACCGTACTTTTGAGTTGCTGTCGGTCTCCTCACCGACTGGCAAGGTCACGACCGACTTACTGGCAATTCAAGAGTTCGTAAAAAGCAAGAACAAGCCATTTGTGGCTGTAACATCAGCTGGCGAAGTGTACTCCGGCATATGCGAGTAATACCTAACACATATGAGGCCCCTGCCCGTCAACAGACGAAGTCGTCCCTACCGTGCACGTTGCAGTATTGTTAGTTCATCCGGGTCACAGGTGTACTGCCTTTACAATTCAAAAACGCAGGTACTGCCCTAAACACATATTGAGAGTCGTTGACGACGTTGTTTTGTCGCCGCTCTAGAAACGATTCAAGCTCATCCTCGTACCGACTCATTCATAATTTACAAAGGCTGGGCGTTACACCCTCCAGTTAGAATCGAGCTCGGGTGAGGCGCAGTTCCTGTAAACCGGGAAAATGGGTGGAAGCGAATGCAGGCGCTAATCATCGCACAATGGCTGTCACGCGGCGCCGATGGACAGCGGGGGTGGTCAATGCCACAGATAGTCGCCATCCCAATCGGGCTTGTGCGTATCGACGCCAGTTAGACGTGGAGCGTGCCTGCATTCCTTCCATTAACGGTTTAGAAAGCGTTGTGCATCGAACACCTGTTTGCGTTTGAGCATGAAGAACACGGCGCGTCCCAGCTTGTGGGCGAGAATGGTCAAGGCGCGCGCCTTGTTGTGTTTGTTAGCCATCTTTTCCAGCCACGCCTGTGCAGGTGGATTCTTGCGCAGGAACAGCACCGCCGCTTCACTGAACGCCCACTTCAGGTAAGCATTGCCGATCTTGCCGCCGCCGGTGCCGTAGTTTTTACCGGCCGATTCCCGTTTGCATTTGATCAAGCGGCAATAGGAGGCGAAGTCCTGCACGGTGGGGAACCGTTCAATGGAATGGATCTCGAACAAAATCACCAGCGACAGCGACCGCCAGGGATGGCGGAAGGTAGGGCAATGCAGGAGCAATTGCCGAAATCTCCCCGATGCCCGGCACCGTGCGCAACAGCATCAACGCATGCGGGTCGCAGTGCTTGGCATGGTGCAGGATGTGCCACTCGACCTTGCTAAGCTGTTGGTCGTAGAAGCCGATGAGATTAATGTCCAGCTCCATGCTCTTTCGCACACTGGCATCATCAAAGCGTTCCGCGATCCCGTCGCGGTTGAAGGCATAGCGCAGGTTCTTGCCGATCTCGGGCAAGTTGTACTGGCTGGTGGTGTTGTGGATATGTCCCAACAGCTCCGCACGTTTGCGCATCATATGCATGCGCCGACGCATCAGGTCGCGCGTGCCGCGCATCTCGCGCGGGTACAGGTACGCGACCGGGAACATGCCACCGCGCATCAGCGTGGCGATCTTGAGCGAATCAATCTTATCGTTCTTCGCCTTGCCGCCATGGATCGCCCGCATGTACAGCGCGTGGCCGAGAATAAATGCGATGTTCTCCTGTACACACAGATCCGCGACCCAGTACCAAGTGAACATGCACTCCACGCCGATGATTAGATCGTCACGGTATGGGGCGATGATCGCCAGTAACGCTTCAGGACCCGCGTTGATATTCTTGTGCGTGAGAATGGTTCCGTCCCGATCCAAAATGCACACGTACAGCGAGCGCGCATGCAGGTCGATCCCGCAGTAATGTTGATGAGTTTGGGTATAGAATTTCATTGAGGTCTCCTCCTTCGCAGTCGTGCCCAATGCACGAGTAGGATGGTAGGTCAGTCCTCCCAAGCCTGAAGTCGAGGGAGGGGGCCTCAATGAGTATCACTGCATTCGAGAGGGACGCGCCCAGAAGCGGGCGAGTCCCTCAACTTTACGTTAGAGGCGAGCGGCCATGGGAGAGAAAATGAAAAATGCGGTATTAGTCGTCATGCTGCTACTCATCGTGTGGCTCTCATCTACAGTTGTACGCTTAGAAAATTTTCGGTACGCCACATCCGTCGGCTTTTGTTCGGAACCGACAGAAACTGTTCCGGCGGAACCACTAAAGAGGTATGAGTGCTTAAAAAGCAAAGAGACACGAACCAATGTTTTTTGGCATCTCTTCTATGCACTCAAAGGTGACTTCTAACCATGTTTAGTCTCGCCTCTAACCACCGGTTCCAGGCGACGTCGGCGCTAACGCACCGCCGCGCCTGAACCGGGCGTTAGGCAACAGTAAGTGGAGGAATCATGCGTCTAAACGGTTGGCAGAGAATTGGATTGGTCTTATCGGTACTCTGGGCATTAGGAGCAGCAATACACGAAAGAAACAAGCAGGTGGACGCTGCACATGAACTGTTCCAATCACAGTACCGCATGTGTCTGGAGCAAGCAGATGCCGCGAAAAATTGTGACAATGTTTCACTTCAAGTTGCCATGGATGCCACTGCCTATTGGCCAGACGTTGCTTTTTATGCATTTGGCCCAGTGATGGCCGGATGGCTCGTAGTGTTAATCACGCTTAGAACCTTTCGCTGGGTCTCTGTCGGCTTTTCGAAAAAGCATGAATAACAAGGACAAAGCCCAATCGGGTAGCCAGGGGTTTCTAACCCCCAGCCCCATACCACCGTGCGGGTCCGCAGTGGGCGGTTCCATTTAAGTATGAGGATAACTGCTAAATGCGAACAGAAACGACTCTATAATCACCGGAGTTTCCGTTGCCTATTCGGTAGAAGCCATGCATTCGAGGAAAATATGCGGATGGCGCGGCGTGCGCAAAACCAATCCCACATGACATTGGAAACGCTGGCAACCATTAAAAATCCACCGATTGTCTATGCGCGGCAAGCGAACGTGACCACCGGGCCGCAACAAATCAACAACAGCACGACGGCACCATCGCGAGCGCGGGAAATCGAAACCGAGCAATCCCAACTATCAGGGGGAACCCATGAGCTACTACCGGACGCCCGAGCATCGGGCAATGCGAACCGAGTTAATCCGGCGCTGGAAACCTTGGGAGAAATCGACCGGGCCGAAGTCCGAAGAGGGTAAGGCGCGATCCGCCAAGGGCGGACACCGGACGATGCTGCGGGAGCTGGCGCAACTGCTACGCGAACAAGCAGAGTCATTGAAGCGCATCGGGTGATGCACAAGAGCGGTCGAAATCTGGCATCATTCATCGGACAACTCTAAAAATCGTGCCCAAGATTGTGCCCATGTCCCAAGCTAATATTTTCAAAAACAAGCAACGGCGCGACTTTGCGCCCGTTCGCTAGCTTCTGCATCGTAAGCGATGCGCGCGATCCATCATTGCTCGCTCAGTTTCGCAACCCTGGTGGTGATCATGCTACCGGCATTGGCGGAAGTTTTGCCGAGCGACCCACCCTTTAGTCAGTGTGTGGCTGAGTTCATGGTGATGCCGAAATCGCCGTTCATGGTTCCGCTCGGCGACGACGCGCAAACTACCCGCATCGTCGCCGACGACACTCAGGTCGAAGGTGACACCGACAAGGCTTATTCATTTTCCGGCAGCGTAACGTTGCAACGCGGCGCGCAATGGTTGCAAGGCGACCGCGTGGTGTATCACAGCGCCCGCTCCGACGCCGATGCCACCGGTAATGTCAAAATCTGGCAGAACGACCTGCTGCTGCTCGGCGACCGGGCACGCATGTCCTTTGACAGCGAGCTCGGCGTCATTGACCACGCGCGCTTTTTTCTCAAGGAGCGCCACGCGCGTGGCGAGGCGGAGCAGATCGACATCGTCGGTAAAACGCAAACGACCTTACAGCGAACCACCTACACCACCTGCGATCAGCTGGACCAGTCCTGGCATTTGCACGCGCGCAGCTTGACATTAAATACCGCAGACAACGTGGGCACCGCCAGGCACGTGTGGATCGACTTCATGAGCGTGCCGTTTTTCTATTTTCCGTACCTCGATTTTCCGTTGGCGGGACGCAAGTCGGGCCTGTTGTTTCCAACCTTCGGTCGTTCGGGACGTTCCGGCATACGCTTCGCGCAGCCGTTTTACTGGAATATTGCCCCCCACCGCGACGCGACCCTAACCGTGCAAAATTTCTCCGCGCGCGGGCAGCAATTGCTGGGCGAGTTCCGGTACCTGAACCCAAGATCCAACGGCCAGTTCAACTTCGAATA
The DNA here is from genome assembly GCA_031370545.1 of Gammaproteobacteria bacterium. Classification (GTDB taxonomy): domain Bacteria; phylum Pseudomonadota; class Gammaproteobacteria; order SG8-11; family SG8-11; genus UBA6921. The sequence continues at coordinate 15,981 of JANMQQ010000207.1, read as the reverse complement.
CTTGCCGCAGGACAAAATTGCCAACGCGGATCGCAGCTATATTAGCTACGCGCATCGTTGGTCACCTGCATCTGCGTGGGTTGGCGATTTGAATTACCGTTATGCGTCCGACAAGAGCTATTTCGTAGATTTTGGTGATCGGCTAAGTACCGCAACAACATTGAATCTGGAACGTAGTGCGCGCATCAGTTATCGCGGCGATGTGCTTACGGCACACGCCGGATTAATTGATTATCAAATGCTCGACAACAGCATCATCTACAAGAAATTGCCTGAGCTGACAGTGCGCGCACAACCACAGCGCGACTACCTGGGTATCCGCCCGCAACTCAGCGCCGAAGCCATACGCTTCGAGCAACACACTCAGGTATCAGGGACGCGCGTTATTGCGTACCCCAGCCTCAGCTACCCCATCGACGGAGTGGCCGGATTTATCCGCCCAAAATTGGGAGTGCATCACACGCAATACGCACTCACACGCCAGGCCGCCGATACCGCAAGTGATCCGACCCGCACCATGCCGGTGTTCAGCACCGACAGCGGCGTGATCTTTGAGCGCGATCTTGACTTTAACCAGCGCGGTTTTGTACAAACCCTGGAGCCGCGTCTTTACTATTTGTACGTGCCTTATCGTGACCAAAAACGCTTGCTGGTTGATGGCGCCTCGCAAAATGAGTTGTGCTTTGATTGCGGTCTGAGTGCTTTGAGTTATGCGCAGTTGTTTGCCGAAAATCGCTACTCGGGCGGCGACCGATTCGGCGATGCCAATCAGTTCAGTCTCGCACTGACGACCCGGGTGCTAGACCCGACTGGTGTCGAGCGCCTGAGCGCCAGCATTGGCCAGATTCACTACTTGCGCGACCGCGAGGTGACCCTGCCTCCGCTGCCCGGTATCGTGTTGGGCACGAGTGTCGACACCGCGCAGCGCTCCGACATCGTCGGCGAGCTGCGTGCCCATCCGCTGCATTACCTGGATGTGAGTTCGACGGTGCAGTGGAACCCGACGTTAGCCGCGTACACCCAAGCGAGTTTTCTGCTGCGTTACCAGCCCCACAAACGCAAGATCATGAACTTCGGTGTGCGGTTGACCCGTGATCCGAGCACTGGAAAATTAACGCAGCAAGAGCTCGATGCATCAGTGGTCTGGCCGCTCTTGCCCAATTGGAATCTGATCGCGCGCCGCGACTACTCGCTGCTCGACTCACGCGACAAAGAGTGGATCGCCGGTCTGGAGTATGATGGTTGCTGTTGGGCGCTGCGTGCCGTTTCGCACGGCTATGTGCTCACTCCCGCCGTGTCCAACGGAACACAGAGCCCCGCTCTGCAAACGTCATTTATGTTGCAGCTGGAATTAAAAGGACTGGCCAGTGTCGGTCAAGACATCACAACTTTATTGGAGAAACCGGAACATGGAATCGCGGGTTACTAATTTGCGCCCGATGCTTATCGCGTTGTTTTGTATGTTGAGCATGGCGGCGGTCAGTGCTTACGCGGATACCGACAAAGTCGCAAAGCCCATCGACCGCATCATCGCGGTGGTCAACGACGACGTCATTACCGCATCGGAGCTGAACAAAGAACTCAACACCATCAAACAGCAATTGCGCGCGCAGAACACTACCTTGCCTGCTGCCGAAACCTTGCGCGCCCAAGTGCTGGATCGCGTCGTGCTCAAGCGCTTGCAGTTGCAACTGGCGGGAGTCAATCATGTCAAGATCGACGACGAAGCCTTGAATCGCACGATTTTGAATATCGCCACGCAAAACAAATTGTCGCTCAGCGAATTCCGCAACGTGCTGGACAGCGACGGCGTCGATTTTGAAGATTACCGTGAGAACATTCGAACCGAGCTGACGCTCAGCCAGCTGCGTCAGCGGCAAGTGACTAACCGTATTGTCGTGACGGATCAGGAAGTGGACGAGTTTCTGGAAACCCAGGCGGTGCAGGGCGCGGTGACGGACGAATTCCGTCTCAGCCATATTTTGATTGTCGTGCCTGATGCAGCCACGGTCGAGGCCGTCGATGCGGCGCAAAAAAAAGCCGTCGGCGTGCTTGCGGAATTGCGTGCGGGCGCCGATTTCGCACAGACCGCATTGAGCGTGTCGGGAGGTGCGCAAGCTTTACAAGGCGGCGACCTCGGCTGGCGTAAATTAGGTCAACTCCCGACCCTGTTCAGCAATATTGTCACGACCATGAAAGTCGGCGACCTCAGCGCGCCGATCCGCAGCCCGAGCGGTTTTCACATCATCAAGTTGGTCGACAAGCGTAAAAGCGACGAGCAGCATGTGGTCACGCAAACCCGTGCGCGCCACATTTTGTTCCGCACCTCCGAACTGGTATCCAGCGATGATGCACGTCGCAAGCTCGAACAACTCAGGCAGCGCATCAACGCGGGTGACGACTTTGCTGAAATGGCCCGCTCGCATTCCGAAGACAGTGCCACCGCCGTGAATGGCGGTAGCGTCGGCTGGGTTAGTCCCGGTGACCTGGTGCCTGCGTTTGAAGAAGTCATGGATCAATTGAAAATCAACCAGATCAGCGCACCCTTCCACACGCAATTCGGCTGGCATATCGTGCAAGTATTAGAACGACGCGACTATGACAACACCGCCGAGTTAAAAAAAACCCGCGCCCGCGACGAAATCCGCCAACGCAAAATTGAAGAAGAAACCCAGACCTGGCTACGCCAAATGCGCGATGAAGCATTTGTCGAGCTGCGGCCCTAACTAATTTCATGAGCACCGACGCCGCACCCTGTTTGCGGATCTGCATAACTCCCGGTGAACCGGCCGGTATCGGCCCGGACTTATGTGTGCAACTGGCCCAACTTCCGCTTGCTTGCGAGTTGGTAGTGGTGGCGGATCGTGACATGCTGGAAGCACGGGCACACGCACTTGGATTACCGTTGCAGACCTTCCTGTTTGACCCGTACGCGCCACCCGAAATGCATTACCCCGGCGTGCTCAATGTGATTTCGATTCCACTGGCGGCGAGTTGCACGCCTGGGCAACTCGATATTGCCAACGCCCGCTACGTGCTCGACACGCTGCGCCGCGCCGTCGCGGGATGCGGCAGCGGCGAGTTTGCCGCGCTGGTGACGGGTCCGGTGCACAAAGGGGTTATTAACGACGCGGGCATCGCCTTCACCGGCCACACTGAATTTCTTGCCGAGCTTACTCATGCGCAGCAGGTGGTGATGATGTTGGCTGCGCCCGGCTTGCGTGTCGCCCTGGCCACCACGCATTTACCAATCAGCGAAGTCAGCAAAGCACTTAACGCCCCGTTGCTGGAACGCGTGCTGGGCACCTTGCATGCCGAACTGGTGCAGAAGTTTCACCTCACACAGCCGCGCATTCTGGTGTGTGGCTTGAATCCACATGCAGGCGAAGGTGGGCACCTAGGCCGTGAGGAGATCGACATTATCGAGCCGGTGCTCGACAAATTGCGTAGCGCAGGCATGAATCTCATTGGACCATTGGCCGCCGATACTTTGTTCACTCCAAAAAATCTGGCCACTGCCGATGCGGTGCTGACCATGTATCACGACCAAGGGTTGCCGGTGTTGAAATATATTGGCTTCGGACGCGCAGTGAACATCACTTTGGGCTTGCCCATCATTCGCACCTCGGTCGACCACGGCACCGCGTTGGAGCTGGCCGGTAGCGGCGGTGCCGACGTCGGCAGCCTCGCTGCGGCACTGCAACAAGCTATCGAGCTGGCCACGTGACGCATCGCGCCCGCAAACGCTTCGGGCAAAATTTTCTGCACGATAGTGCCGTAATCGCACGGATTATCGCGGCGGTTCATCCGCAGCCAAGCGACGCGCTGATCGAAATTGGTCCCGGACTGGGTGCGCTCACGCGTGAATTGTTGCCGCGCGTCGATGCGCTGGATGTGGTGGAACTCGACCGCGATGTCATCCCGTTGCTGGAGCAAGCCTGTTGTGGTTTAGGCACTTTGCGGGTGCATCAGGCCGATGCTTTACATTTTGACTTTGCCGCCTTGATGCGTGCCGATCACAAGCTGCGCGTGATCGGCAATCTTCCCTACAACATCGCCACGCCCTTGCTGTTTCACTTGTTTGCGCAAACCCATGCAATTCGCGACATGCATTTCATGTTGCAAAAGGAAGTGGTCGAGCGCATGGTCGCGGCACCTGACACTGAGCACTACGGTCGGCTAAGTGTGATGGTGCAGTTCCATTGCGCCGCGCATAAATTGTTTACCGTGGGGCCAGGTGCTTTCAAACCCGAGCCCAAGGTCGATTCGGCCATCGTGCGTTTGTTGCCGCACGCGGTTCCACCGGTTGCGGTGTCGGATGTTGTGCAATTCTCCACTCTGGTCGCACAAGCATTTTCCCAACGTCGCAAAACCGTGCGCAACTCACTCAAAGGTACCGTGACCGATGCGCAATTTGCCGCCTGCGGCATTGATCCTGGCGCGCGCGCAGAACGACTGGCACTAGCGGATTTCGCACAATTGAGTCGGACACTATCGGCAGTTTGAATCAGAGCGGAATCTGCCACCATGCCAAACGTTGCCGTGGAAACCGCAACACCAGCGCGAATCCGCCCGTGCCGCTGCCCGTTGTTTGAAAGCGCTCGCTCTCGACATAATGCAGTTTGTAATAGGCTTTAAATTGCAGACGGCGCGTGACGGAGATGCGCAGGCCAATCCCAACGAAGGCATCGGGATCAATCCAGTTGCGTCCCTGGGTATTTTTTGTCGCCCGATCAATGATGATTTCGCCCAGCACCTCGCCGGCGTCAAAGCCCAGTTCCGCGTACGGTGCTACCAGCCACGGGGCCGTAAGCGCCATGGCGGCGGTCCAGCCGCCGAAGCGCTGCCCGTCGACATAACGCTTCATCAGACGCAGGCCGGTACTCATGTCAAGCTCGAACCCGTGCCGGTTGACTGCTGCCCAGCCCAGTTCAACGCCTTTGCTACTCAGGTCAAAACCGTCTTCGGAATACGCCTGCATAAAGCGATAGCCGGGCTCGAAATCGGGATCATGCGGATCAATGTTTTCAGGTATCCCGGCGACGACCGGCGCACCAGCCAACGCAAGCCACAGGCAGGTGGCGACGTAATACGGTCGGGAAATAAGGCGGGCGGCGAATTTCACCGCGCCATTATGCCGGTGAAAGGTTGGATTCGGCTTAGCGCATCAGCAATTAGGTAAAGGCAATAAACATCGCCGACGTCCAGACTTTGGCATCGTCGGTTTGCCGAGCGAGCAAATACACCGGGCGGAAGCCGTGTGGACCGTTGACCGGTTCGAGTTCGATGCTTCCAGCCACATCACGCGGTGCGGGGTGTACGCTCATGCGCTCGAAGGCGAGAAACATTTCCACGCCGGGTAAATCCTTGCGCTGACGTGCGGACGCAAGTAATTCCTTGCCGCTGACTTCCCACGCAAACACCGGGCACTGTACGAACGGATTGCCCTTGAGCGGATCGCCGACTTTCACGTAGCCGTCGATACTGCCTTCCACGCGCAGTGTCGCATTGGCAAGATCGGACACCTCAATCTCGATGGCGTCGACATCACCGTAGGTGTCGCTGCTAAAGCCGATTTGTGTCGGACTCTGGCGCCAACAGGTTTCTTCGATATGCTCAAAGCCCAGTCCGTCGAACTGGTTGATCACCGCGCCGCTGATGGTAATGGTGCCTTTCCATGCCGCCCAGCGATAACGGTCTTTGACGCGCGCGCCGCCCCAGCGTAAGCGGATTTTATTTTTCGAGTAGCCCAATTCCTGTTGTAAATCACGCCGCCAGAACGGACCGGTGTGATCGTAGGCAACGATCTCGTCCCAACCCGCGTCGCCCAGAAAACGATAGTCCAGCACGGCCTTGCCCTGATATTGAAATTCGTCGCCCATCATGTTTTGGCCGCACTGCGTCAGCCCAAAGGTACGTTCGCCGGTGCAGGCAAAAGTGTGGCGCGCGCGCAGCGCCTTGGCGATGTCGATGCGAGTCAGGCTGGGGGCAATCACACCACAAAGCCCGCCTTTGGTGCCAAACACTGCGGTACCCGGAACACCACCGCCACAGCGGCCGCGATGTTCATCACCTGCCATGCTGGCGCCCAGTTTGTAGCCGCGCTCGATGGCTTCTTGATACAGCCAGCCGAAGTGACCCCACGACGAACCGATTTCGATCAGGCGTTCCAGTTGCGGATGGTGCCAATCCAGAATGCAGCGCCGTCCGCCGACATGTGGGATCAGTAAATGACCTTCGGGGTCGTGCGCATACGCCGCCCACAACTCCTCCAACGGCCACGCGCCGGGTTCGACGCCGCCGCCTTTCATGTCTTCATTCCACTCGACCGAGCGCACGTGCTCGCCGGTTTTCAAAAACGGAAATTCCGGCACGCCGTCGTGCAGAAACACTACGTTGTGATCACCGCCCGCGCACGACGAGCCGCACCACTCGGTGCCGGGAAACGCAACGAAGCTGCCCTCTTTGTGAATTGCCCGCATTAAGGCAACGGTTTCATCCCATTTTGTTTTGGTGATGTTGAAGTCATTGTGCGCAAACGCCAGTACGTCAAGGCCGGAGACGTCACGGCCATAGGTGAGATTGTAAGTGGTGCTGTTGGTGCCGATGGTGTCTTCGGAATGCACGTGCAAGTCGGCGTAGTAAACGCGCGGCACGGCCAGCGTGTTATCGACCGTAACAAAAAATGTTTGCGGTTTGACGGAAAGGTGTTCGACGAGTTGCGCGGTGATCACCAGCTCGCCGCTTGCGCTGGTCGGTATATTGTCAAGCAACGTCACCGCCCAACCTTGCTTCGCCAGCACCAGCTGCTTTTCATAAACCGGCCTGCCATTCAGCGTTGCAGTGATCGCAATTTTGTCGGCGCGATTCCAACAGGTATTGCCCCATTGGTCTTCCGCGCGCACGCGCAGCGCAATCGGCTCACCCGTCCGTACCGTTCGCGGCGCGGTCATCACCAGCTGTGCGGGCACGCCCGCCACCATTTGAATTACGCTGTCGCCAGGCACAGCAGCGAAGCGCGAGGTGCCCAGCGGGTCGATGTAACAACGAATGCGGAAATTTTCTTCGACGAAGGTTTGCACGCGCGTGCCCGCGCCGCCGAAGCGACGGTCGCCCAAGCGGATGATGATATGGTCGCCGGCCTTTAAATAGCCGTCGACGCTGTCGACAATGACGGCTTTTTGAAACGGCCGTTCGTGACCTTTTTGGTCGAAGCGCACTTTGAGCGACTGCACGGTGGCCGGGCTTTGGTCGGGCAAGCAGGGGCCAGGTTGATACTCGGCGGAAATATAATTCGCGCCATGCGGGTCAGAGGTTTGAAACAACGCCCAATCCGAATAAAAACGAAACGTAGCTTTGAACCAGGCACCGTCGGCCATGCCGGATGCGCCCAGTTCATAGTCGAGAACAATTTCCTGCCAGGAGCCTGCGACCAGCGTGTCTACGTTGCAGGTCACGCGCCCAAGGAAGGGCATGTCCTTGGTTTTTGCGTATAGGCCTTGCGGCGCGAAGTAGGTGCCGAGCTTTTGTTTGAGTTCGGAATCGGACAGTTTTTTCATGGACTAGTGATGACTCCACACTTCGTATTTCTTCTCCAGCTGACGAAAGCCGAAACGCTCAAACACCCACGAAAACAGGCCAATGAGCACGATGCCCATCATCACCTGTGCGGTGTTGCCGACTTCGCCACCCATCGACACCATCCAGCCGATGCCGGACGAGGCGCCGATCATTTCTGCTGCAACCAACGCACGCCAGGCTTGCGAAAAACCAATGCGCAATCCGGCGGTGATGTAGGGCAGACTCGCAGGCAGATACACGTGCATAAATAATTGCCAAGGTTTGGCGCCAAGGATGCGTGCCGCACGCACTTCATTACCCTGGATTTGCAACACGCCTTCCATGATGGTGACGATCATCGGGTTCACGCCCGAGATGAAAATCACCACGACGATGGACTGCCAGCCAATGCCAAACAGAATCATCATCAGCGGCGCCCATGCCACCGGCGGGATCGACATGAACAGCATATTGAGCGGCGTAAGGTATTCGCGGAATGGGCGGAAGAATCCGCCCAGAAAACCGAGCGTCAGCGCTACGACCACTGCTGCGCTGAAGCCGACCAATTCGCGCGTGAAGCTGTCGATCAGTTGCGGATGCAACTCGCCTTTTTTTGCCCAGTCATATCCTTCCTGCACCACTTCAATCGGCGTCGGCAATATATACGACGGCACGTTCCAACTGATGGCGATCCACACCAGCAGCAAAGACGGCAGCGACACCCAGCTCCATGAGAAACGCCAGCGTGGCTTCGCCACCGCGGCAGCGGAATTTTGGACTGCGTTATCGACGGCGCTCACGACAGACCTCCAAAATCTATCCTTCAACTCTCCCACTCCCAACCAATTGGTTGTGCAGGAGCCGCGCAGCGCGCTCCTGCACAGGGCAGAAGATCAAATCACTTCTTTATCACCGCTGCCGCACGCGCCGCCGTCGCCTGTTTAATCGGCCCGGTGTCGATAAGGTCGGATGCCTTGAGCTCGCCCTTCAAATATCCGAGCGAGCGCGACCAATTGATCTGGCGGTCAAAGGCGACCAGATCCTGATCGGTGATCGCGTAGGCAAAACCGATGCGCTCACGCGCGGCACGCACCACTTCGACGTCGGCGATCATCTTGCCGCGGGCATCTTTCAAATTGCTCAAGTCGATGTTCTCGACTTCCGGATTGTCAGTCTTGTCCCCGGCGGCAACGCGAGGTTTAAAAGTCGCGGCGATAATGTCATTACCTGCGGTCGGCGCAGAGTTCAAAAAATCCACAGCTTCTTCGTGCGCCTGCAACAACTTCACGATGGCGTCCTTGTTCTTTTCCAGATATTCCTTCTTGACCAGCACCACGTACCACGGATAGCCGGGCATGCCTTCCGCGACGTTGAACAACACCTTGGTTTCGCCGTTGAGCAGATACTGCGTGGTGAACGGCTCCCACATGAATGCCGCGTCGACCACCTTGGTCATCAGCGAGGCGCCCATGTTGCCGGACGGCATCGAGATAATTTCCACGTCTTTGTCCGGCTCAAGCTTGGCGACTTCTTTCAGCACGTAGCCGCGCAGCAGCGCATCGGTGCCGCTGCCTTTCTTCACACCCGCAATCTTTTTACCCTTGAGATCGGCCAGCGAGTTGATGCCGGAGTCTTTGCGCACCACCATCGAATGTTGCCCGGTGTTGATCTTTGCCACGGTCACGGTGTTCAAGCCGCGCGTCGCCCAGTTTGCCGCCGGTACGAAGCCGACATAACCCACGTCAAGCTGATTGGCCGCCAGCGCCTGGAACAGGATCGGGCCACTGGTGAATTCAGTGACCTTGGCGTCGATGCCGTTGGCGGCAAACAAGCCTTTCTTGTCTGCGATGATCACCGGCGCGTTCGCCATCGCATAGACCCAGCCGATGCGCACCACGGGTTTGTCGGCCGCGTAGGGCGCCGATATCGACATTAAAACGAGAGCGGCGCCGAAACATCTTGCTAGCAGTCTTTTCATGGTTGTGATCCCTTGTTGTGAACAGTGTCATACCGCTACGGAGGTGCTGCGCGCGAACGCTGCGACGTGCGCAATGTCCTGCATCAAACTCTTTTTGTATTGCCAGAACAACTCGGAAGTACGCGTGGTGGGTCCGGTGCGTGGACGTGGTAACTCGTTGCGCAGTTCGCGATAGATGCCGTGCGGGGGCTTGTGCAACACCACGATGCGATCCGAAAGATAGATCGCTTCGTCAATGTCATGCGTGATGAACAGCACGGTCTGACCCAGCTCCTGCCATAGGCGCAGCATTTCGTCATTCATGATTTCACGCGTGATTGCGTCGAGCGCGCCGAAGGGCTCGTCCATCAGCAGCAAAGTCGGCTGGGTGACCAGCGTGCGGGCCAGCGATACGCGCTGTTGCATCCCGCCCGACAAACGCCGCGGCAGATAATGTTCAAAGCCTTTGAGTCCGACCAGCTCCAGGTATTCATACGCCAGCTCGCGCCGCTGCTTGGAGGTTTTGTCGTTCGCCATTTTGAGGCCGAACTCGACATTTTCCACAGCGCTCAGCCAGGGAAACAATGTCGGTGCCTGAAACACAAATCCAAGGTGCGGATCTTCAGGATAAATGCGCTGACCGCGCAGCAGAATGTTGCCTTGCGTGGGCGCAAGAAATCCGGCGAGTAGATTGAGCAGTGTGGTCTTGCCGCAACCGGAAGGGCCGATTACACAGATAAACTCACCCGGCTCCACGTGCAGATTCAAGCCGGTATAGACCGGCATGGCCGTGTCGTAATGGAAATGCACTTGGTCAATAACCAGATGCTCGCCGCCCACGTGAGTAACATGCGAATGCACTGACCCCTCCCCGGAACTGTTATTGCAAGCGCGCCAATGTAGTCACGACATCGGCGCAAGTCTGTCGGTCGGGCGACAATAACTGACCGGCAAGGTGCTCGCAAGACGCACGTCACCCCAATTCTCTGCTATTTCGGCAACGCTGATTTCGTTGCCTGTTGGCTAACCGGGATTGATACCACCCGGCCCTTCCGTTTATGGGCAGATCCGCCCGGTCAAAGTCATGCCTTTTCGCAACTATTCCTTGTGTCTGCATCTGGCGCCTTTTTCTAAATCGCGATGGTGTTTACGCTGCCCAGCAGACAGAATGGGTTCCCCGCGCGTGCCATTGTTGCCACCGGCACACTGACAGTCACAACTGAGGATGTAACAGTGGCACCCGTCATGGCAGCGCATATCAACCAACGACCGCCGTCCTTTCTCGCCCACCTTGACGACAGCGAACGCGCGCGCCTGCTGGAATTCGCCGTGATCCAAGAGCTGCCGCGTAATCAGGTGGTGTTCTGCGCGGGCGATCCGCCCGATTACGTTTACATTGTGCAGAGCGGGCGGGTGCGGATTTATCACCTGAGCCCCGGCGGGCGTGTTGTGTCGCTGTGGTTTTGTGTGGCCGAAGATATTTTCGGTCTCACCGAGCTATATCATGGCGGACATCGGCAGGTGTGTGCGCAAGCCTGTGAACGTTCGCGCGTGTTGCGCATTGCGCGCGCGGATTTTTGCCAATTTCTGGAACAAACGCCGCGCGCCGCGTTGGCCGCGCTGGATGTGGTTTCCATGCGCCTGCGCGGTTTGGGGCGCGTGATCGAGGGACTGGTCGAATCGGATGTTACCGAACGGCTGACGCAGTTGATCCAGCGTCTGTGTCTGGAATATGGCCGTCCGGTGGGCGACCGGATTTGCATTGATCTGCGCCTGACACACCAAGACATTGCCGACATGATCGGTGCCACCCGTCAGACCGTGACCAGCACGCTGGGAGAATTACGCCGTCGCGGCGTGCTAACGCTTCGCGAGCGTCGCTGGCATGTGGCGCAGGAAGTGGCAGGTACATTGACCCAACCCGCTGCTGATTCGAAACCAGCCAATCAAGCTCAAATCAGTTGAGCCGCTGTGCCTGCGCTTCGCGGTATACGCGGTATAATAGTGTCCAGCTAAACCAAACAGGAGCACCTGACTATGAGTGCAGCACCGAACACATCTAAATCATCATCTGTAGTTCTATTCATCGGGGCGGCCGTTATAGGCGGTGGAGTCGTCGCTGCCGTAATGAGTGGAGTTTTCAAGAATGAAGCCACAACTGCGGCGAGCACATCCACGGTCGCATCCGCGCCGGTGGCAATGGAGCCTGCACCGGTCACACGCAATGTGGAAGTTGCGCCTAAGGCTGAGCCGAAGCATGTCGAGCAGCCCGTGAAGCAACCGGTGAAGATTGCATCAGCCCCCGTCGCTGCGGCACCCAAACCGGTTTGCGGCAACTGCGGGGCCGTCAAGTCGGTGGAAGAAGTCGTCAAGAAAGGTGACGCATCAGGCGGTGGCGCGGTGGCCGGAGCGGTGCTGGGCGGTGTGGCCGGTCATCAAGTGGGCGAAGGTCGGGGCAAAGATCTGGCCACGGTCATCGGTGTGGTGGGTGGTGCATTTGCCGGCAACGCGGTCGAGAAAAACGTGCGCAAGAAAACTGAATACGTCGTAACCGTGTCGATGGACGATGGCCGAACCGAGAGTTTCACGCTGGCCACAACGCCCGGCTATAGGGCGGGCGACAAAGTGAAAGTCATCGACGGAAGTCCGGTGAAGCAATAGCAGCAACCGTCTGTGGGCGACAGCGGCAATCCTCGATTGTTGCTGTAACTCACCGGGCGTAGCGCAGCATCAGTTACCCCAAATAAGCTTCGATTACATCCGCCGCCTGTTCAACGCCAGAAGGCGCCAGTCGCGCGGGCTTAGGTGTTGACATTAACTGGTGCAGCGTATCCATGAACGCGCCGTGTGCGAACTGCTCGGCGGTGATCGCAGCGCACGGCACCTGCTGTGGTAACCAGTCGACCAGACACGCCTGCTCAGGCCAGTTCACCCGTTCAATGTAAAGCACCGGCACGCCGTTGCAGGCGGCTTCCGCAAAGCTGCCGTAACCGGGCTTGGTCACCAACGCATCCGCGCTGCTTAACACGTCGATAAAATTCCAGCCCAACGTGTCCCAATTCAAAGCGTCGGGATGGGCGATGTTCCAGTCAGATTGCACCAGCCAGCGCAGGCCGTTGGTGCGCGGCCAGGCGTCGAGCGTGACGGCAGTTTCAATTCCGCCCAGAGCGATTATCACCAGGCGCGTCGTGCTGTCGACACCCAACCGCTCACGCAATTCCGCGCGCCGCTCGCGCCCGACTCGAGCAACCGGGCCAATGGCCTGCGCGTTAGTTAAATCGGTCATCGGCATGCTCGGCGTGGGCCGCAGAAATACCTTGGCAGCCTGATAGCTTGCCCGAATCTGCGCAAGAATCTGCGGCGCTTCGGGACGCGCGCCGCAGTAGTAGGCATAGATGTCGGCCCAATTCAGCGAGCACAGCGCAACGCCGGGAATGTGCGCCTGCGCGGCGGCGGCCAGCGTGAGGTAAGGTACATCGGCGAGTACCACGTCGGGTCGCAAAGTCTGCAACTGCGAAGCTGCGTGCGCCAGTTTTGCATCCCAATCAGCATGGAAATCGGCATAGCGGCGCGCCGTCTCCTCGCGCAGCACGCGCAGCGCACCGTGATTCACAACGCCTAAATCCGTCGCCTGTTGCACCTGCGTAAACGAGCAGTGGAAATGAGTGCGCAACACCTCCAACGGCGCGGCGCATTGCAACGTGACGCGCAAATCCGGAATACGGCGCACCAAGGCGTTAACCACCGGCGCGCTTTGTCCGATGTGACCGAAACCGTGAAACGAAATTGCTGCGAGCAGGTGCGGGGGCATGAGCGCGTGACGATCAGCGTAGTGAGCTATGCCAAGTGAAACACAAAAGCGCGTCCCCTCCCAACGCAAAAACCAGCGCCGTGGGAATCATCTTTTTGCGCCACGCATCGTTGCACATCCGCGCGGTAGTCCAGCCATCGTTCCGGTCCATGCCGCGTCTGGCGCAAAAATCCATCGCTTTTATTTGTCTCACTTGGCGTGACTCACTACACTAGTCCGCCTTATGACCGCCAAGACCAACCAGACTCACGCCGTTCCCGCCCGGCCGCAAACGCGCGGGCTTGACACTTTTCAGGACATGATCCTCGCACTGCAAGAGTATTGGGCGCGCCAGGGTTGTGTGCTGTTGCAGCCGCTCGATATGGAGGTCGGCGCGGGCACGTTTCATCCGGCGACGTTTTTGCGCTCCATCGGCCCCGAGCCGTGGAACGCCGCCTATGTGCAGCCGTCACGCCGCCCGACCGACGGACGTTACGGCGAAAATCCCAACCGCTTGCAGCACTACTACCAATTTCAAGTCGTCATGAAGCCGTCGCCGCTGGACATCCAGGAGCTGTATCTGGGTTCGCTCAAAATGCTCGGCTTCGATCCGCTGGTGCACGACATCCGCTTTGTCGAAGACAACTGGGAATCGCCAACACTTGGCGCCTGGGGTCTGGGTTGGGAGGTGTGGCTCAACGGCATGGAAGTTTCGCAGTTTACCTATTTCCAGCAAGTGGGGGGTCTTGACTGCAAGCCGGTGACGGGTGAAATCACCTACGGTCTGGAGCGCCTGGCGATGTATATCCAGGGCGTCGCTAGCGTATTCGATCTCACCTGGGCCAACGGCCCGTTCGGCAAAGTGACTTACGGCGATGTGTTTCAACAAAACGAAATCGAGATGTCGAAATACAACTTCGAACACGCCAATGTCGAGGCGTTATTCAACTGGTTCGACACCTATGAAGCCGAAAGCCAACGCTCGATCGCCGCCGGTCTGCCGTTGCCCGCCTACGAAATGGTATTGAAAGCCTCGCACACATTTAACCTGCTGGATGCGCGCCGCGCGATTTCTGTCACTGAGCGCGCGCGCTTCATCGGGCGGGTGCGTGGCTTGGCCAAGGCGGTCGCCGAAGCCTACTACGCGCGCCGTGAAGCGCTGGGATTTCCGATGTTGCAAGGAACAAAGTCATGAGTACGCGCGACTTGCTGGTGGAAATCGGCACCGAGGAGCTGCCGCCCAAAGTGTTGCACCAACTTGCGAGGTCGTTCTGCTGGGGGATCGTACAAGGACTTAAAGATGTCAATGTGGATTTCGGGCTCCGGGCGGATTTCGGGTTTCGGTCGTCGGATACGGCTACCCAAATCTTGATTGAAACCAGCGAGGCTTATCGTTTATTGAAAGCCACACATGGCGTTGACGACCCAGAGTTGAATTTGGGAACCCACTATTACGCCACACCGCGTCGCTTGGCGGTTCTCATACACAACGTCTCCGAGCGCCAGAACGATATTGATGTAATCCGTCGTGGCCCGGCACTTGCTGCCGCATTCAAAGAAGACGGTCGCGCCTCGCCTGCCGCAATCGGCTTCGCAAAATCCTGTGGTGTCACGGTCGAGGAGCTCGATAAACTGGAGGCCGAGCAAGGTGCTTGGCTTACGTTCCGCAAACTGGAAAAAGGTCAAGCCACGGCGACTTTGATCCCCGCCATCGTGCAAACCGCGCTCGATGCGTTGCCAATCCCGAAGCGCATGCGCTGGGGCAATCTGTCCGCGCAGTTTGTGCGTCCGGTGCATTGGGTGGTGTTGCTGTTCGGCGATGCGGTGATCGATGCCGAAATCCTCGGCGTGCGCGCCGGGCGTGAAACGCGCGGGCATCGTTTTCTGCATCCGGCCAAATTGTCTATCGGCAAACCCGCCGCGTATGCGTCGCTGCTCGAAACTGAAGGTCATGTGGTCGCGGATTTCGCCAAGCGTCGCGAAGCCGTGCGCGGCCAGGTACTGGCAGCCGCCACACAACTCAAAGGCACGGCGGTAATCGACGAAGCGCTACTCGATGAAGTCACCGGCATGGTGGAGTGGCCGTCGGCCGTCACCGGCAATTTCGATGCGCGATTTTTGAGCGTGCCGTCCGAAGCGCTGATCTCGACGATGAAGACGAACCAGAAATATTTTCATGTGGTGGACGCGCAAGGAACACTGCTGCCGCACTTCATCACCATCGCCAACATCGAAAGCCGCGACGTGAATGCGGTGCGTGCTGGCAATGAGCGCGTGGTACGTCCGCGCCTCACCGACGCGGCATTTTTCTGGGATCAGGATCGCAAGAAAAAACTCGCCGACCACCTCGACGGCTTAAAGACGGTCGTTTTTCAAAATAAACTCGGCTCGGTGTACGACAAGGTCGAGCGCGTCGCGAAACTTGCCGGACAGATCGGCACCGTGCTGGGCGGGAATGCCGTTCAGTGCGCGCGTGCCGCGCTGTTGTCCAAGTGCGATTTGCTTACGCACATGGTCGGCGAATTTCCCGAGTTGCAAGGCATCATGGGTCGCTACTACGCGCAGCATGATGGCGAAGCTGCCGATGTTGCGCAGGCGCTCGACGAGCAATACATGCCGCGCTTCGCAGGCGATGCGCTACCGGTTTCAAAAGTTGGCCAGGCCGTGGCGATTG
>JANMQQ010000202.1:0-7427 GCA_031370545.1 Gammaproteobacteria bacterium | reverse complement strand
GCAATGGCTCCGCAGGCAAACGCCCAGATCCACGGTTGCCAGCGTGGGGTTGCCACCGGCGCTTCCAGAAAGGCGGCGCTGAGTTTGGGCTGGGCTTCGAAGCGTGCGGCGATTAAATCGTTGTCGACATAACCGCGCTCGTAAATCGCCCAGAACGACACCAGCAAGAACAGCAAACCCAGCACATGCAGCGCGGGCAGGGTGGCCAGTGCGATCGAGCTGAATACCCAGACGGCGAAATCCTCCTGAAGGATGCCGCGCACGATGTAGCGCGCGCCGGGACGTTTGACATAAGTCAAGTACTGACCCGGAAGGTAGACGCTGCTTAAGGCATTGCGATGGCGAGCTTCCGGCCATATCGCGCGCAGCGGGCGCGCGCAGGCGTCGAGCAACGCCAGATCTTGTGCCGAATCGGTCAGCACCAGCGCGCGGCGCACCGTGTCATGACCCAACGCGCAAATCGCCAGTTGCAGTTTTCCGTCGCGGCGGTCGGAAAATGTGGACAGGCGCGCCGCGACAATGCGCGCCTTGGGCAGACCGAGCGCCGCCACCAGCGGCGTGACAATGGTTTTGAATCCGACTGTGGTAATGATCGGCAGGGTGCCGGGGGTTTGCAATGCGGCCATTAAACGCAGGTTGGTGAAGTTTTTGGCCAGGCCAGCCACTTCGTGCTTCCAGCGATAGGCGGTCCACGGCAAGCAAAAAGAGACCACCCGCACCCGCCACACGTCGCGGGTGGTTTCGCCACCCGTCCAGCGCCAGGGCTTGATAATATCCAGCGCCCGCATCAGCAACAGCGCTACCAGACGCGGACGCGCGGAGTCGATGAAGTCTTCGGTGGAGTTACGCAGGTACAAGGTTTCATCCAGATCAAGCAACACCGGCCCGGTGTGACTGAGGATTGCGCCGATGGCCGCTTCCGGAGACACGTCGTGGCGTGTTACATGAGCAGCCACGTGTTTCATGGCGTACCTACGGGAAGAAGCGCTGGCGTCGGCGCCGGTGCCGCAGATTTTCGATGCAGCCGTTGGCGCAGGCGGGCGCAGGGTAGCTCGACCCAGCGCCGCATCGGTTCGGCAACCGCTAATGTCAAGATTGCGCCCACCAAGGTGATCCAGACCCAGCTCAACTGCGGCCAGTGTTTGGCGAGCCCTAACAAAATCAGGTGATGCGAAAGGTAAATCGTGTAAGAAATGGTGCCGATGTAGACGACCGGTTTGGCACTTAACCAGCGAAACGGACGCTGCTCCGCGCGCGCCACCGCCAGGTAAATCAGCGGCGCAATCGCCAGACTTTGCAGTGTGTAACGGGCGGTGAGGCGGAACACGTCATCGCGAAATACCAGGGTGCCGATCAACATCGCGACGCACAGCCCCGCCAGCGCCAGGTCGTTGCGTGCATTTGGTGCGGGTACGGGGTCGAGCCAGGGGTTGCGTACTAACGCCATGATGCAGCCGACCAAAATCGCATCGACGCGCGTGTCGGTGGCCATGATGAGGTAGCTTTCGGAACCGCCGTTAAACACCAGCCAGTAACGCCAGGCTAAGACGAGAGCACACAACAGCGACAGCAGGGTGGCGGACAATCCGATGCGGCCGACACGCAATAGCAGCGCTGCCAGCGGCGGATAAAAAAGATAATAGTGTTCTTCAATCGACAGCGACCAGATCACGCCCAGGCCAGCCGGCATGCCGTCGAAGTCATGCGCGATCACATAGTAATTACCGAAGTAAAACAGTGCGGAGAGCAAGCCGCCCAGCGAGAAGTTGCCGTCGATGACTGATAGCGCAGCCAGCAGACCTGCCACGGTGACCACGATGAGCAGCGGCGGCATCAGGCGCAACAAGCGACGCAAATAGAAACCGCGATAGCTGATGGTGCCGCTGCGTGACTGTTCAATGCGCATCAGTGTGGTGATCAGGTAGCCGCTTAACACGAAAAAAACTGTCACGCCCAGGCCACCGGGGATGATGGCTTCAAGCCCACTATGGGCGAAAAATACCAAGGTCACAGCCAGCGCACGAATACCATCGAGGGAGGGTATGGTACCGGTTCGGTACGCGGATTGTTCGGCGATGGGGCGCGTCATGACTCTATGCTCCGTTGCCGGGAGCGAGGTTTTTTTGCGCCAGCGGTAACGCCATGCTGTCGACTGGATCGGGGGTCGCCGCGAGCGGCTCGCCAAACGCGATACGCAGGCGATACTCCAACAGGCTGCGCGCCAACGCCATGGTGGCCAAGGTCATGATAATAAAGTCAACACTCAGCACGCTGAGCCAATGGGTTTCGGACAGGTTGGTAATGGCTTGCTGGAAGAACAACGCCAGAAACAGCGCGCCATGGTTGCGGTCGACGCCCAGCAATTGCAGTGACTGCCGCACATGCGTGACGATGTAGCCGATCAAGCACAGCAATCCGACCCAGCCCAGGTCGTTGACGATTTCGAGGTAACCGTTATGCGCGGAGCCGGGGTAGAACTGGTTCATGCGTTCCATGAATTCATACGAGTCGGTTCCGACCACCGGTCCGGCCGTCCAGTACGCGCCGTAGCCGGTGCCCAGGAGCGGGTGGCGACTGATGTGATCGGAGATGATCGCCCAGATGTCGGTGCGGCCGGTCAGTGTCACGTCTTTGCCGGTGAAGGCGGTGATGGGCGCCATCAAGGTTCCCCAGCCGGGAATCAGATTTAAAATCGCCAGCGCGTAAATCAGCAGCAGGGTCACCAGCGTTGCCACCACGTACGGCATAGATGGCCGCCAGCGTTCCGGTGAGCGCAACAATAACAGCAGTACGCTTATTACAAACAAGGTTACCGCCAGCGACGTGGAACTGCGTGACAACAACAGGCACGTTCCAGCAATCACGCCGCCGGTCAACGCAGACACAAGCTTGACTTCACCGGTCAGCCAGGCGTGAAACCAGAAAATCAAGGTGATGGAAGACAGCGCACCCAGGCCGTTCTTGTGATTCGCCAGTCCGCGCCATGCGCCCGCCAGCTCAGCGGAAGTTTCATGATGAATCGCCAGCTCCGGGAAGATAAGACCAAACAGAATCGAACCCAGCAACATGAGGGTGAGAATCGGGCGCACCACGTTTTGGTAGCGCCGCGCATGCCAACCCATCAGTACGAAGGCCGCGCACACCAGTGTAATGGTGGCGAGCCGCACCAGACGGCGCACGCTCAGTGACGGATCAATCGACCATGCGGCGCTGGCCATCGCGAGCACCACGAACAACAGGAAAAATGGATTCACGGTGCGCGCCAGCAGCCACGCCAACCCGCCGCGCCACAGCACCAGGACCGCACTCACCATCAACAACCCCGCCCACAGTGTGCGGCTGATGGCCCCGCCCGATGTCGGAGCGTCGGCGGAAGCGTTGAGGCTTTGGTAATCGAAACCTTCCGGGACGATCATCAACACGATCAGCACCCAGATCATCGCCGCTAAAAATAACGAATGCCGGTCGTCTCGCAACCACGCCGCGTCGGAATTGCCCACGGGGTTTGGTGTTGTCACATGCATACGTGTCGCTTCTATACAGAGTGGGCGCCTGCCGTGGCACAAATGTCACGAGTCGGCACGAAATTCAGAAATGGCTGATCACGGCACCCAGAATCTGTGACCGGGTTGCAGCCAGGCGCCGTAGCATGTCCTGCATGTCCTTGGATGCGGTATGCCGAGCGCGGCTCACCGCCAGCACACGACCGACCAGGCTTGCGATCACCAACCCGTCGGAAAATTGCGAGACCGGAGCCGTGTCGATCACGATGAATTCGAAATTGTCGCGCCAGTCTTCAATCAGCGAAGCGAAGTAACGGCTGGACAACAACTCGAGCGGATTTCCGGGAACCATGCCGGCCGTCAACACCGACATCGGTGCCAGACCTTGCATGGTGTGCAGTTGCGGCGCGACGCCATGTTTAAGCGCATGCGACAGACCCAGCCGGTTTTCGGTGCCGAACAACAAATGCTGTTGCGGACGACGCAAATCGGCATCGACCAATAACGTCGGGCGACCAATCTGCGCGAAGGAAATGGCCAGCTCAGCGGCGAGCAGCGAGCGCCCTTCACCCGCGCAGGGGCTTAATATTGCGATGCTGTCGGCGCGCTCACTGGGGTCACGTCGTAACAGCAGCTCGGTACGCAGCGCGCGGATTTTTTCGCAGCGCGGATCGTAAGGATCGTGCGCGATCAGCAGTCGCTCGTCGGGCTCGACCACGTATTCAAGCGGGGTGATTTCACTTTTGGGTTTCGGTGCGGGTGCGGGCTCGGGCTCATCGCTGTCCGGCACGATGTGTGGCTTTCGACGAAACAACGGGCTTGCGATTTTCATGCTCATACAGCTGTCCTCAGAGGTAATGCACCGAATTCCACCAGCACCGGAATACCGTGATGGCGCTCAAGATCATCACGGCAGCGCACGCGGCGGTTGAACAACTCATACACCAGCGGAATGCCCAAGCTCAGGACGAGCGCGGCGAGGATGCCCAGCGCGAATCCGGTCAGCATTTTTGGCTTGCTCGCTTTGGCGGGCGGTGTGGCCCGGCTCACGAAACTGATGTTGGTGGTGCGCCCGCTGGACGCGAAGCGAATCTGGTCATAGCCTTCCAGCGCACGTTTATAGACGGTTTGCGCCGAGTCGAGTGCCAGCAGATATTTCGCCGCCTGATCATGCAGCTGGCTGTTGGCAAGTACTTTGCCGCGTTGTTCCGCTACGGCTTGTTCGAGATCTTTTTCCAGCCGTTGTGCCGTTTTCAGCCCGTCCGACGAATTGGTGGAATAGCTTTTCAAGGCCGATGCAAGCGAGCGTTCATTGGCGCCAATTTGCGATTTCAGTTCGATGATGTCCGGGTGCCGCGAGGTGTACATCGTTTGCAACTGGGCCAATTTCGCTTTTTGCGTGGCAAGCTGAGTCTTGAGGGTTTGCACCAGGCTTGATGACAACACCTGGTCATTGATGGACTGGGTTCCGGCGGCGCGTGCTTCGGCCGTACGACGTGCGTTTTGCGCTTCGGCCAGGCGACCTTCAAGGTTCGCCAGCAGCACCATGTCAACATTGGTCTTGTTGCCTTCATCAACCAGACCGTTGAGCTGATGAAACGCCGTCACTTGCTGTTGTGCTTGATCAACCTTTGCTTTGAGCTCTTCCAATTGCTGCTCGTAGTATTTGGCGCGATCACCGGGCGGCCCGGTCGAGCGCGTGTGGTCCTGTTCCTTGTAAACCTCCGCTATCGTATTGGCGATCAGTGCGGCTTCTTTGGGATCATTGGCCGAAAAGTTAATGTAGATGAGCTGGTTGCCTTGCTGGCCCTGGAAGATCGTCAGATCTTTTTTGAGTTTGGTGGCGACCCATTCCTGCAACGTGCCGCTGCCACCTTCGTAGCCACGTGCGTAATTTTTGTTATCCGTGAGCTTGAGGCGGTCGACCACTTCAAACAGCACCTCGCGGGTTTGCATTAGCTCCATCTGGGTTGCGATGTAGCTGCCGAGCTGACCCACCGGCAATTCTTTGCCGTTTAACGGATCGTTGACTTCGTAGTTCACCATCAGGGTGACGATGGCAGTGTAGGTGCGCGGCAACACCGTCATGATGATCGCAGTGGCCGCTAACACCGCAAACAGAATGAAGGTGCTTAGTTTCCAGTAGCCCTTGAAGATTGAAAAAACTTGCGGCGGCGACAGGCCGGGATGCACAAAATTCAGCGGAACAGATGATCGGGCCAGCGACATCGACGCGTCGCGCGATAACAAAGGCAGGCTATGGGGGCCAGCGTTCATAAGTATTCCCTTCGCAGGCAAGGCGGCTGCGCCGCATAAAACACCACTTTGCAACGATCAGGGAGCAGGTGTTGCCAGCTCGTGGTGGCAAGCTCCACGAGATTCCTTCACATCGACCGATCAATTGCGAGTTAGTGCGTGAAATAGCTTTTTAAATTATTCGGGGAGGAGGGTCTGTACGTTGTCGAACACATCCTCGGATTCC
Organism: Gammaproteobacteria bacterium; assembly: GCA_031370545.1. Classification (GTDB taxonomy): domain Bacteria; phylum Pseudomonadota; class Gammaproteobacteria; order SG8-11; family SG8-11; genus UBA6921. The sequence goes on along the minus strand of JANMQQ010000202.1, from coordinate 1,442 downwards.
CGCTGCCTGTGTAACCGTCACCAATTATTTGCCGCAGCGAATGTCGCGACCTGACGCGCCACCAGCGCATAACCTTGATCGTTCAGGTGCTCGTTGTCATTGCGCAGCGAGGTGGGCGGAACATCGTTGTTATGGTCTTTGACGTCTTGCGGGTTACGCGGATCGTAGCTGTTGACCAGAAGCTTGCGGATGTCGAGAAAGTGGCCCGGATAAGTTTGCGCCAGCGTGGCGTTAATTTTTGCCAGCTCATCATAAGATGACGTTCCGACCCCTTCGTCACCCGCATTCAACAAACTCATTACGATGAAAGTGTTCTTGGATAGAAACGCGACTGATTTTGCGATGTCGGAGATCACGCCCGGCCCATCGTAGAAATTGTTTTGCCCCATCCAGAACACATTGATCTGCGCTTCCCGGGCGAACGTGTCCGGATGAAACGGCGTGCGCGGCGGAATGGTTTCGGCGACGCCGACGTCGTCCCGGGTAAAGATCAGTTGGGGCGTGGGAACCCGCCCGGTTTCTTGATAACTCAAGGTGCCGTGAAATCCGTTCAGGGTTCCGGTGATCGAGCCGGGACCTTCGGCGGTGATGGGCAAGGTTGATTGGGATTGAATAACCACCGAACCGGACGGCGGCAGGGTGTTGTTGGGCAAGGTTAACAGAGCAGGCAGACCACCCTCGCGCGCGGCGATTTGATCGCTGGTTTGACCGGAAACACCGCCATTAAATGTTACGCGTCCGGTCATCGCTTGCAGTTGCGCCGGATAACTGAGCTCGGCTATTGATGCGCCGATGCCGGACGTGGTGCTGTCGCCCCACACTACATATTGGGCAGTACCGGGCGAGGGATCCACCGGCCCGATGGGGCTATTCGGATCGACCGGGTCCTGCGTCACCGTTTGCTCTTGAGCGGGCGGGTTTTGCGTCGCGGTTCCGCCTTCGGTGCATGACGTAAACGCAATGAACACAAATGCACATGCCGCAGTGAGCACAACGAATGTTAAATCCGCCGTCCAGGTTTTGACTTTTACAAGTTCCACGAATTAATGCCTCTCTAACATTGCTGATAGTCGCCCAACACCACGCTGAGGTTGGACGCCCCTGAATTTCTTGACCGCGTGTATGAGTGAACGATTTTCATCCCGTGCCCGTCCTGGGTCTGTACGGCGCCATACATAGGGGGCAGGTAATAGGCAGTAAGGGACGCAGCGCAATGTCAGTAAGTTAAGACCGATGATGTTTAACCTCCCCTCCTCATTTTCGAGGAGGGGTGGACGCGTAGCGGACGGGGTGGTTGTTAGGGAAACGCCGATTAAATCGCCCAATTATTGTTAGTTGAGCGGCGACATAAATATTAATATAAGGCACTTACTTATGCAGGCCAAGTCCATGCTCAAAACCACCGCCACGCCGTGTCAAACCAGTTTCGCGCAAGCGGAATA
>JANMQQ010000166.1:0-14973 GCA_031370545.1 Gammaproteobacteria bacterium | reverse complement strand
CTGCGGAGTTGATTTGGAGCGTGAGCCGCTTCGCGACGCAGCAGGACCGATTGACAATGTTTCCCGTCGCAAGGTCGAGAGTCTGGCCGTCAAGCAACGCTGGTATTCCGTCCAAGAGACGCGTGAACATTGGGGCATGCGGGTCAGTTACGCGCCTGGCCCCAAGATCGCCGACGCACTCGCCTACGCAAAAAAAACGCTTGGAGCAGCGCATCATTCCAGCGTGGGCGGCCTGATCGCCCTGTTGCGGCCGCTAGACACGAAGCAAAGCGAAATCATTGCGACGCTTTATGCGGCTTGGAACGATCTACTCTTGGCCGGGAAGAATCCCGCCGACGACGAGATTGTCGCTGAGGTACGCGAGCGTTGGCACCCCAGTAAACAAAAGATTTCCGTGGACCGATGGGAGAAAGGGCTGCACTGGCTGCGTCAATCGGGGTTAGTCCCGCGCGGCACCGGCAAGCCAGTGCGTCATGCGAGGGGATGAACTACGGACATGTCTGAGATGTCGACTGATGGCAGGATTATCGGCACTTGCGAGATGTGCGCGTTGTCCAGAGCGATAGAGATGCTGCCGACCACATCCGAGCAGGATGTCTTTACGACGAATTAGCGCCAGTCTCACTGTTCAACCGCGTCTTGGCGTACCATGCGCGGAGAAATTTCCCAGCGAATCCGCACTCTCATGGACTACTTTGAACTGCGCGCTCTACGCCAGCATCACGCCGCGTGGCGCTTGTTGCTTGCCGATCATGCGCCGTTGATTGTCGGGTTTTTTCACCGTGCGTTTATCCGCGCCAATCGACGTTCCATCGCCCAAACCGAGCTTGCGTCGTTGCTCGACGACGAGTTGTTTCGCATTCGCGCGGTGGAAGGTGCGCAGGTGTATCCACGCGCGGCGAAGGATTACCTCGACGACTGGGCGCGTGGCGAGACGGCGTTTTTGCGCAAGTATTTTCCCAAAGGCAAAGACGAGGCGGAATTCGATTTGACGCCCGCAGCGGAGCAGGCGGTCGAGTGGTTGCGCAGCCTGGAGCAAAAGCAATTCGTCGGCACCGAATCGCGCTTGCAGACGGTATTTCAACTGCTGCGCGAACTGGTGCAGCTCACCGAGCTGGACCGCGCGGCGCGCATCGCGGAATTGCAGCGGCAGAAAGCTATGCTCGAAACGCAGATCGCGCACCTGGAAAACGGTGCGCCGCTGACGTTCGATGGCACGCAAGTGAAGGAGCGTTTTTTCCAGATCGAAGACAACGCGCGCCGCCTGTTAGCCGATTTCCGCCAGGTGGAGGAAAACTTCCGCCGCCTGGACCGGCAGGTGCGCGAGAAAATCGCCGTCAGCGAGGACGGCAAGGGCGCGCTGCTTGACAGCGTGTTCGGCGATCAAGACGCGATTGCCGATTCCGATCAGGGTAAAAGTTTTCGTGCGTTCTGGGCCTACCTGATGTCGCCGACCCGCCAGGGTGAAATGAGCGCGTTCGTCGAGCGCATTTACGCGTTGCCGCCGGTACAAGACTTGACCCCCTCGGATTTTCTGCGTGACCTGCGCTTTCAGCTTTTGGCGGCGGGCGAGAAAGTGCAGCGCACCGGTTCGTTGTTGGTGGAACAGCTCAAACGCTATCTCGACGAGCGTGTGTGGATGGAAAACAAACGCATCATGCAGTTGATCGGCATGATCGAGCGTCAGGCGGTGGCGGTGAAAGATGCGGCACCGACTGAGCGTGTGTTTGCGTGGATCAGCGACGTCAAACCGGCGCTTGAATTGCCGCTGGCGCGCAGTTTGTTCCGGCCCGCCGTTGCGGTGCAACTGGCCGACGTGGAGGTGGATGAAGGCGCGGCGGAGTTCGATGCGGCTGCGCTGTACCAGCAACACTATGTCGACACCGCGCGCTTGCAAGCCAATCTGCGCCAGGCGTTGCAGCGCCGCGCGCAAATCTCGCTGGCGCAGTTGTGTGAGGAATTTCCACTCGAACAAGGGTTGAGCGAGCTGGTGGCGTACTTGAATCTGGCCAGTCAAGCACCGCGTGCGAGCATCGACGCCGACGCACGGCAATCGATCACGTGGCAACAAACCAACGGCCAGTGGCGGCGCGCTCAGGTGCCGCTGGTTGTCTTTACGAGATGAATATGGACGACCTATCTCCAGCGCAACTCACTCCGGTGCTGGTGCACCTGATGAAGGGCGTGCTGTACCGCGACACGCACGGCGCGTTATGGCAAAACCTGGCGCTATTGGAGGCGCGCGTGCGCGACTACGTGGCGGTGCTGGGGCTGGAGTTGTGGCTGGACGAGGCGGAAGGTTATGCCTTTTTGAAGCAGCGCCCAGGCGACGATGCAGACGGCGCCGAGACGCCCAAGCTGGTGGCGCGCCGACCCTTGAGTTATCCGGTGAGTTTACTGTGCGTGCTGCTGCGCAAGCGTTTGGCCGAGGCCGACCACGGCGGCGGTGACGTGAAAACCGTGCTCACGCGCGACGACTTGCACAATGCCATGCGCGTGTATTTGAAACCGCTGGCGAACGAAGCGCGCCAGGCGGAACAAATGGACACCGCGATCAACAAGACCGTAGAGCTGGGATTTTTGAAACCCTTGGCGGAAGCGCAGCATTTCGAAGTGCGCCGCATCGTCAAGGCGCTGGTGGATGCCGACTGGCTGGTCGACGTGAATGAAAAGCTCGAGGTGTATCGTCGCCATGCCGAGTAAGAGCCCGTTCAAGATCTTCCTGCAGGGCGCATTGCGGCGTTAAAATCAAAATAAAAATACTCACATACTCCGTGTATGCTCCGTTTTTTATTTCGATTTTGCCTTGCACTGCATCCCTTCAGGAAGATCTTGAACAGGCTCTAAGGTGAGTTCGGACCAGAAAAAGCAGCGCGATTTGACTCCCCTCCTTATTTTCAAGGAGGGGTGCCCCGCAGGGGTGGGGTGGTTGCGGTGGGCTCATGAGAATTTCTGACAACCACCCCGTCCGCTGCGCGTCCACCCCTCCTTGAAAATAAGGAGGGGAGTAACTTTAAGAGAGCCACATAATGTTTCGTCATATTTTAAGTTCATAAAAAATGTCAACAAACCCGAGCGAAGCACTGGATTTCACCGCGCCGGAAGCGCAAGCAGGCTTCCGCCTGCAGCGTTTCGAAATGTTGAACTGGGGCACCTTTCATCGCCACGTGTGGCACGTGGCGCCGGGCGGCGACAACGCGTTGCTCACCGGCGACATCGGCTCGGGCAAATCCACACTGGTGGATGCGCTGACCACGCTGCTGGTGCCCAGTCAGAAAATTACCTACAACAAAGCCGCCGGCGCGGAAGGCCGCGAGCGCAGCCAGACCTCCTACGTGCGCGGTTATTACAAAAGCGAAAAAGACGCGGACAGCCTGAACGCCAAGGCGGTCGCGTTGCGCGATCACAGCAGTTACAGCGTGTTGCTGGGCCTGTTTCACAACGCCGGTTACGACCAGTGGGTGACGTTGGCGCAAATTTTCTGGAGCAAGCCCGGGCAGCAGCATCCCGAGCGGCTGTACCTGGTGGCCGACCGCCCGCTGGCTATCGCTGCGGATTTCAGCGGCTTCGGCGGTGACATTCAGCAACTACGCAAGCGCTTGCGCCAGGATCGGGGCGTGACATTATTCGACAGCTTCGTTCAATACGCCGCCGAATTCCGCCGGCGCATGGGGATCGAAAACGAACAAGCCCTGGCGCTTTTTTATCAAACCGTGTCGATGAAATCGGTCGGCAATCTCACCGACTTCGTGCGCGACCACATGCTGGAGCCGCCGCCGGTTGAAGCGCGCATCGAAACCTTGTGTCGTGAATTCGAAAATCTCAATCAGGCGCACGACGCCGTGGTCAAGGCGCGCCGCCAGATTGAAATGCTGACACCGTTGGTGCAGACCTGTGACCGCCTGGCCGAGGTGGAACGCGCGGGTGAACATTTGCGCGCGTGCCGCGACGCGTTGCGGCCGTACTTCGACGGCATCAAAGCCGGATTGCTCACCGAACGTATCGAACGCCGCAGTCAAGACCTGGAGCGCATCGACGACCGCGTGCGCCGTGCGCGTGAAGCGCTCGCCGACTTGCGTGGGCAGGAGGCGGATGTGCGGCGCGCCATCGACGATCAGGGCGGGCGGCGCCTGGCCGACATCGACCGTGAAGTCGAACGGCTCACGCAAGAACGCGTGCGCCGCCAGCAGCAGGCGGAACGTTATCAGGCGTTGTGCCGTGCGCAGGGTTTTGATGCGACGCTCGACGAAGCGCCGTTTCACGAGGTGCGTGAACAAGGTAGTGCGCGGCGCGCGGCGTTGGAGCAGGCGCAGGCCCAGCTTGAAGAACAGCAGGTCGATTTAGCAGTGCAAAAGCAACAGCTCACGCAGGCCCACGCACAGTTGAGCGCGGAGCTTAAGTCGTTGCGCGCGCGCAAAACCAACCTCCCGGCGCGCAGTCTCGCGCTGCGCGCGCAGGTGTGCGATGCGCTGGAAATTCCTGATAACGAACTACCCTTCGCTGGCGAACTGATGCAGGTGCGTGTGGAGGAGTCACGCTGGGAAGGTGCGCTCGAACGTGTGTTGCACAATTTCGGCGTGAGTTTGCTGGTGCCAGAGCGGCACTATGCGCGTGTCGCGCACTATGCGGATGTCACCGATCTGAAAGCGCGCCTGGTGTATTTCCGCGTCGGCGCGCAGGTGCGCCCGGCAGTGCAAACACCGGCTCCCGACGCGTTGGTGCACAAGCTTGATATTAAGCCGGACAGCGAATTTTACCCCTGGTTGGAACGCGAACTCAGCGCGCGTTTCGACTACGCCTGTTGCGCGGATTTCGAAGCTTTCCAGCGCCGCCCCAAGGCCTTGTCGTTGAATGGCCAGATCAAGAGCGGCGGCGAGCGTCACGAGAAGGATGACCGCCACGCACTCACGGATCGCACCCGTTACGTGCTGGGCTGGAGCAACGCGGAAAAAATCCACGCGCTGGAAAATAACGAAGTGCGCCTGCATCACGACATGCTCGCGCTACTGAGCGCGCTGCACCAAACCGAGCTCGACAAAAAACAGCGGCAGGCGGCGCGCGATCAGGTGCTGGAGCTGCTGCGTTTCGAGCGCCTGAGCGAAATTGTGTGGGCACCGCTGGCTACGCAAGTGGAAATCCTGGTGGAAGAAAAGCGTCGTATCGAGCACGGCTCGGATCGCTTGCGCGAATTGCAGGCGCACCTGCAAAGCCTGCGTGCAGCGCTGGCCAACGACGAACACGCGCTGCAAGAACAGATGCAGGCGCGCGGTCATCTCGCCGCCAAGCTCGAAGCCGATCAGGCGGCGCTGCATGGGGCGCAAGCGTCGCTTGCGAGCTGGCCAGGCGCGGCGCGCGAGTTATTGCAACCGGCATTGCAGAGCATGCAGCGCGAAGCCTTGGGCGAAAAAAATGTCAACATCGAGGGCTGCGAGAGCCGCCAGCAAGACATGCGCGAATGGTTGCAAGACCGTATCGACGCCGAAGATAGAAAAGCCAAGCGCATGACCGAAGACATCATCCAGCGCATGCAGCAATACAAAACCGGTTTTCCGGTGGAAACGCGCGAGGCCGATGTCGCGCTGCAAGCGGTGGGCGAATATCGCGCGATGCTGGAGCGATTGCAACGCGAGGATCTGCCGCGCCACGAGCAGCGCTTCAAAACCATGCTCAACGAGGGCACCATCAACGACATCGCGTTGTTCCGCTCGCAGCTCGACAAGGAGCGCGAGGAGATCGAACGGCGCATCGAAAAGATCAACGGCTCGCTGTCGGCCATCGACTACAACGCGGGGACCTACATCAAGCTGGTCGGCGACCGCAATCCGGACGCGGAGATCCGCACCTTCCAGGACGATTTGCGCGCCTGCCTGGGTGAGGCGCTGGTTGCGCGCCAGGACGACTTGTACACCGAGGATAAATTTCGTCAAGTCAAGGCACTTATCGACCGCTTCAAAGGTCGTGAGGGCACCACCGAATTGGACCGGCGCTGGACGCGCAAGGTCACCGACGTGCGTAACTGGTTCGTGTTTTCGGCCAGCGAACGTTGGCGCGCGGACCACAGCGAGCGCGAGCACTACTCCGATTCGGCGGGCAAGTCCGGCGGGCAGAAAGAAAAACTGGCATACACGATTTTAGCTTCGGCGCTGGCTTATCAATTCGGCCTGGCGTGGGGCGAGACACGCTCGCGTTCGTTCCGTTTCGTGATGATCGACGAAGCTTTCGGACGCGGCTCGGACGACTCGGCGCGTTACGCGCTGGAGTTGTTCAAGAAGCTCAATCTGCAATTGCTGATCGTCACGCCGCTGCAAAAAATCCACGTGATCGAGGACTACGTGCGCACCGTGAATTTCGTGCATAACCAGGACGGTTGCAATTCCATGCTCCGCAATTTAAGCATCGAGGCGTACCGCGAAGAGAAGGCGGCCTATCAAATCCAACCTGCCGTGGACCACGTGTAGCGTGCGCCATGCGCACGAAACGGCCAACGCGCGCATGGCGCACGCTACAATCGCAGTCAAAGCCATTTCAGGAAGATCAGCATGTCGTGGACCACGCCCACTGAGCTGCGCACACGGCTGCGCAAACGCTGGGACAGCCAAAAATTGCTGCGCGATTGGCTGCGTGGCGAGCTGAATTTTCCCTATGCTGCGTCGCTTATGCGGCCTGCGCGCGCGCAACTTGCACCGTGTTTCGCGGAGGTGCGCGCGTGGATCGATGCCTTGCGCGCAGCCTCGAATGAACACCAAGCACGCAGTTATCGTATCGAGTGGGACAGCGTGAATCTGCGCAACCTGGGCGCGCAGCAATTGCCGCGCGCAGCGAGTTTTGACACCGCCGAAGATTTGTTCGGCTTCATCGACAAGTTAGCTGAATTTCGCGCGTTCTCACAGCTTGCGGAAACCACCCTGGCGCGCTTCCCGCAAACGCGCGATGCGTTGGCCGCCACGCCGCTCGCGCTGCTGGAGCAGACCGAGCACTGGTCCAAAGTGCTCGCGGTGCTGGAGTATTTCGCGCGATATCCGCAACCGGGAGTGTACCTGAGACAGTTGTCGGTTCCAGGAGTTGACACCAAATTCATCGAAAGCCGCAAGCCGTTGCTGAGCGCGTTACTCGCGGCGGTAGTGCCGCCGGGCGATGCGCGTGCCGGTACGACTTTCGAACGCCGCTTCGGCTTGCAACACGAGCCGCCGACGGTGCGCTTTCGTCTGCTCGACCCCGCGCTGCACGTGCGTGGCATGTCCGATATCGCCTTGCCGCTGGAACAATTTCAGCGTCTGGAGGTGCCGGTGCGCAGCGTATTTGTCACCGAGAACAAACTCAACGGCCTGACCTTTCCCGAGCATCCGGGTGCGCTGGTGGTGTTCGGTCTGGGCTATGGGCTGAGCACTTTGTTCGAAGTTGAATGGCTCGCTGCGCAGCCGTTGTACTACTGGGGCGACATCGACACGCACGGCTACGCCATGCTCAACCGCCTGCGCGAACGCTTTCCGCATACGCGTTCCATGCTCATGGACGCCGCCACGCTCACGGCGTGCCGCGAGTTTTGGGGCGAGGAACCCGAGCCGGTGATTACCGATCTGAAGCATCTCACCGCCGACGAACAAAGCGTTTACCAAAATCTGTTGCGACACCATTGGGCGCAACGCTTGCGGCTGGAGCAGGAGCGCATCCCGTTTACGTACGTTGAACGTTTTTTAAGCGCGTTGCGGGAGGCGCCACGGCGCGATGCGGGAATACCGTAAGCACTTGGTCAAAATCTCCGCCTCGCACCTTTTTGGCCTTCTTCACGTTGAGTCGGGCCTCGCCATGTGCAACGGCGGCCGTGTAAACTCGGCGTCGCTGCCGCGCAGGGTTACACGTGATGACGAATCAATTGAAATACAGAAGCAAATTTTTCCGGCTACTGACGTGGTGCGCGTTGTGCGTAAGCGCCAGTGTGTCCGCTGTGGAGGTGTCAGGGCTATTTGAAGCCGAAGTTCCGGTGGTCGGGCAAGATGTCACGCTGCGGCAAGATGCCATGCGCGCCGCCTTGGCCGAGGTGCTGGTGAAGGTGTCGGGCAACCGTGCTGTTGTCACCCTGCCCGGCGTTGCCGACCTGGTGAACACGGCGCCGCAATTCGTCCAGCAGTTTGTGTACCGCAATGCCGTATCGCCACCCGGGCAACGCAGTCCACAACCTCCGGCGCGCATGCTGTGGGTTCGTTTTGATCGCGATGCGGTGATTCGCGTGCTGCGAACCAGCGGCGTTGCGATCTGGGGCAATGCCCGGCCGGCATTGCTGTTGTGGCTGGACGTGCGCGAACAAAATGAGCGCAGTATCGTCGGTGTTGACAATAAACCCGAATGGAAGCAAGTCATCGACACTGCGGCGAAAACGCGTGGCGTGCCGCTGTTACTGCCCAAGCTTGACGCTGAAGATTTAACCAATGTGCAAGCCACCGATCCCTGGAACGCGTCGCCGGAGGAAGTATTGCGTATCTCGGCGCGTTACCACCCCGAGGCGGTGTTGGTGGGCAAGATCGAGTCGCGCGACGGCTCCTGGTTGAGCACGTGGTCGTTCTATGATCAGGAGAATCGGCAAGCCTGGACAACCCCGGGCGACAGCCGCGAAGGGGCGGTGCTCGACGGTTTGCAAAAGGCTGTCGATTCGCTGGTTGCGCAGTACAACGCGGCAAGCTCCGCCACGGCCGACGCGGGTTTGGCGCTGCAAGTGAACGACGTGCAGACCTTGGAAGAATACGCGCGCGTGACCAAGTATCTGGGCTCGCTGGCTGCGGTTGCCCGCGTGCAACTGGTGCGTGTGGAAGGCTTGAATCTGGTGTTTCGCGTGGAAGTGCAAGGCGGCGCGCAACGCCTGGCGAATGATATCCGACTGGGTACCACGCTGGTACCGATACCTGCGGATGCTCCCGGAGCGGGCGCCGACACTTTGGTGCGTTTTCGTTTAGTGCGATGATCCTTCACCACCTGCCCAACCTGATTTCAGCGCTGCGTATTGTTCTGGTTTTGCCCCTGGCGTGGTTCTTGTTGCAGCACGACTTTGATATCGCACTGTTGTTGGTGTTTATCGCAGGCGTGTCGGATGCGCTCGACGGATTTCTCGCCAAGCATTACGGCTGGAGCAGCGCGTTAGGCTCGGTGCTGGACCCGCTGGCCGACAAACTGTTGCTGGTCGTGACATTTCTTTCGTTGGGTTACCTGGCGTTGGTGCCCGCGTGGTTGGTGGTGGCCGTGCTGGCGCGCGATATCGTCATTGTCACCGGTGGTGTTGCGTACTATGTCTCTATCGGTCGCTTTGATATGGCACCGACGCTGGTCAGTAAGTTGAATACATTGATGCAATTGGTGCTGGTATTTGGGGTTGTTCTCGCTCAGGTATTCGATTTCCCGCGAATGTGGATGATCGAGATTGGAGTGTGGATCGTGCTAGCAACCACGGTGCTGAGCGGTATGGATTACGTGTGGACATGGGGACGCAGCGCCTGGCGCGCGTCAAACAAAACGTGATCCTAGAAACCCCAGTTGACCGCTATCAGGCATAAGTCCGTGTGCGCAGGTATTGATATTCCGCAAGCCGTCCAACTGAGGTTTCTAGGATGACCGATTCACAGAAATGGTTGGTGCTGGCGAGCGCACTGCTGGTCGGCATGCTGCTGTATTTGTTGTCGCCGATCCTGACGCCGTTTTTAATCGCGGCACCCTTGGCGTATTTAGGTGACCCGCTGGTCGACCGGCTCGAAGCGCGCCGCTGGCCGCGTACGGCCGGTGTTGCCCTGGTATTTGCGGTGCTGTTTACGCTGCTGGCGGCGGCGGTGTTGTTGTTGGTGCCAGTTCTTGAAGACCAGATCAACACCGTCATCGCAAAATGGCCTGCGTATGTCGATTGGGTGCAATTCACGCTGATCCCGTGGCTCGCCCGTACCGTGGGTATTGATGTCCGTGCGTTGAATCTTGATCAGTTCAAACAAGCCTTGATGGCGCACTGGAAAGACGCTGGGGGCATAGCTGCGATGGTGTTTTCATCCGCATCCAGCTCGGGATTGGCGTTGCTGGGCTGGGTCGCAAATCTGGTGTTGATTCCGGTCGTGATATTTTATCTGCTGCGCGATTGGGATGTGATGGTGGCGCGCATCCGCGAGTTGTTGCCGCGCCAAGTTGAGTCCACGGTAACGCGCATGGCGGGCGAAGCCGACGAAGTTTTGGGCGCGTTTCTGCGCGGACAATTACTGGTGATGGCGACGTTGGCCGGTGTGTACACATTGGGTCTGTGGATTGTTGGCCTTGATGTTGCGTTTCTCATCGGCTTGATCGCAGGGTTAGTGAGCTTCGTGCCCTATCTTGGCTTTATCACCGGGATCGCGTTGGCGAGCATCGCTGCGTATTTGCAATTCCAGGAATGGACGCCGCTTGCCTGGGTGGCGCTGGTTTTTGGTATCGGTCAAATGCTTGAAGGCATGGTGCTCACACCCATGTTGGTCGGTGACAAAATCGGCCTGCATCCGGTCGCGGTGATCTTTGCGGTGATGGCCGGTGGCCAACTCTTCGGCTTCGTCGGTGTGTTGCTGGCGTTACCGACTGCGGCAGTCATCATGGTGTTGTTGCGCGAAGTGCATCGCCGTTATTTGAACAGCACCTTGTACACCCCCTCGGGTTGATATTCGCGCCGTGCCGCATCCGCAACTCACGCTCGGTATTCGCCTCAACGACAGCGCGTCGTTTGGTAATTATTTTCCCGGCAATAATGCTGAAGTGTTGAACCATTTGCGCGCTGGCGCGCACGGCGAGAGCAGCCTGCCGATGTTGCTGTGGGGCGTGCCGGGCAGCGGCAAAACGCATTTGTTGCACGCCGCCTGTCATGCGGCGAGCGCGCGCGCAGAACACCCGGCGTATGTACCCATGCGCGAAGCGACGTCATGGTCGCCCAACGTGTTGGACGGCTTGGAACATTGTGCGCTGGTATGTATCGACGATGTTGATGCCATCGCCGGACGGCCCGAGTGGGAAGAAGCACTGTTTCATCTCTACAACCGCGTGACTGAACGGCAGCATTGTTTGGTACTGTCGGCGTCTGCGCCACCCGGCGAATTAAAATTGAATTTACCCGATCTTGCTTCACGTCTGGCGTGGGGCTTGGTTTTGCATCTCGCCACGCTTGACGAAAATGACAAGCTAGGCGCCCTGCAACTGCGGGCGCAACAGCGCGGCTTCGAATTGCCTACCGATGTTGCGCAATTTTTGCTGCGCCGCTGTCCGCGTGATACGCCCAGCCTGTTTGCATTGCTTGATCACCTTGATCAGGCGTCGTTGGCGGCACAACGTAAATTGACGATTCCGTTTGTCCGCGAACTTATTTAACCTAGAAACGGCAGTTGAACGGCCTGTGGAGCGCGACTCGTTGGGCGCAGGGCAAGGCGCAACGAGCGAGGAATAGCGAGCTATTCCGACGAGTTGCAACGACGCCATGTGCACAACGGGGCGTGCTCCACAGGTCGTAGCGGGCCTCACCTTCTGGATGAAGTATGCATGAGCCAAAAATATCAAGACCTGTATGCGCTTGCTTGTACCTTGCAGCGGTCAACTGTCGTTTCTAGGTTTGATCGTCAATCGTTGTGCGATTTCCGCTAAGCGTTTGCCCGATACGCGGCATAATTTTTTCTCATCTTCACTCAGCGGCAATTTGCTATTGGGTCCGGCAAAATGCGTCGCGCCGTACGGTGAACCGCCGGTCGTCGTGGTCGTGAGTGTGACTTCGGTATACGGTAGGCCGACTAATACCATGCCGTGATGCAGCAGCGGTGTCATCATCGACAGCAAGGTGCTCTCCTGCCCGCCGTGAATGGTGGAAGTAGAGGTAAATACCGCAGCAGGTTTGCCAGCAAGTCCGCCTGACATCCACAGCCCACCGCTGCCATCCAGAAAATATTTGAGCGCCGCTGCCATATTTCCAAAGCGAGTGGGACTGCCAAGGGCGAGACCGGCACAATCGCGCAGGTCATCGAGTGTTGCGTAAGGCGGCCCATTGGCTGGAATGCTGTCTTGGGTCGCTTCGCAGACCGTTGAAACGGCGGGCACGGTACGCAGCAGCGCGTGCATACCTGGCACTTCTTCGACACCGCGCGCGATGAGCTTGGCCATCTCTGCGGTGGCGCCAGTCCGGCTGTAATACAGCACCAAAATGTTGCTCATCGTTGCATCTCCAGAGGTTCGAAAATCAGAAATAATTATGCGTAAATTCCAAGGATTATAGTGCCGCCCTGCTTTCTTGACAGGGTAGGGGGTGGGTGTTAGCGTTTCGGGCGCTTCGTCGTAAAAGCGCGCTGCGCTTCAGCGCACTGCAGGCACCTTTCAACTGAGGCAGATATGACTGAATTCCGCGTCACCCGCGCACTTGTGATTTTATTCGCAAGCTTGATGACGGCCTGTGCAGCGGCGCCGGTGCAAGAGATGAGCAACGCCCGCCAAGCCATCAGCGCAGCGCGTTCCATGGGTGCTGATCAACGCGCGCCGGAGGCTTTGCAAAAAGCCGAAGGACTATTAAAAAAGGCAGAAGAAGATTTGTCTGTGGGTGAATACACCAAAGCACGCAACAACGCCGCTGCCGCGCGCGATCAAGCGATGAAGGCGCGCAACGATGCGCAATCGCAACCTTCTCCGTGATGGCCGCCGCGCTAACCATCGTGCACTAGGTTTTTACCGTTTTAGATTCGACCTTCACGGGAATTTTGCCGATTTTGCTGCGCCACAGCGCCGGTCCTAAAGCGTGGATGGAATCGCCTTTCGAATCCACCGCCACCGTGACCGGCATGTTTTCCACTTCGAATTCGTAAATCGCTTCCATGCCCAACTCGGGGAACGCCACCACACGTGCGCTGCGGATGGCTTGCGAAATTAAATACGCGGCGCCGCCGGTGGCGGTGAGATAAACCGAGCGATGTTTCTTGGTCGCCGCGATGCCTTCCGGTCCGCGTTCCGCTTTGCCGATCATGCCAATCAGTCCAGTTCTTGACAGCATCAAGTCCACGTATTGGTCCATGCGCGTGGCGGTGGTCGGTCCCGCCGGGCCCACGGCTTCATCGCGTACCGCGTCGACCGGCCCGACGTAATAAATAAAGCGATTGGTAAAGTCGACACCCGCAGGCAACGGCGCATTCGCGTTCAGCAAGTCGGCGATGCGTTTATGCGCGGCGTCGCGACCAGTGAGTAATTTTCCCGTTAATAGAAGTGTTTCGCCCGGTTGCCAGGTGACCACATCTGTACGGATCAACGTGTCGAGCTGGACCTGCCGCGCGGTTGCACCCGCTTGCCACGTCACCTTCGGCCAACTGTCAAGCTTTGGTACTGGCAAGTGCGCCGGGCCACTGCCGTCTAACGTAAAGTGAATATGTCGAGTTGCGGCACAATTGGGGATCAGCGCAACCGGCAACGAAGTGGCGTGAGTCGGGTAGTCGCGAATTTTTACGTCGACCACCGTGGTCATGCCACCCAAGCCCTGCGCGCCGATACCCAGAGCATTGACCTTGTCGAACAGCTCCAAACGTAATTCTTCAACGCGCGTCTGCGCGCCGCGCGTGCGCAATTCATGGATATCGACCGGCTCCATGAGCGCTTCTTTGGCGAGCAGCATGGCCTTTTCCGCCGTGCCGCCGATACCAATGCCCAGAATTCCCGGCGGGCACCAGCCTGCGCCCATGGTCGGAACCACATCGAGCACCCAATCCACGACGTTTTCGTTGGGATTCAAAATCACAAACCGTGCTTTGTTTTCCGAGCCGCCACCTTTGGCTGCCACGATGATTTCGACTTTGTCGCCCAGGACGAGATCGACGTGCACCACGGCTGGAGTGTTGTCTCCGGTATTTTTGCGGCGTCCGGCGGGGTCGGAAACAATCGAGGCGCGCAACGGATTGTCAGCATTTTTATAGGCACGGCGCACACCTTCGTTGACCATGTCTGTGATACCAAGTTGGGCGTCCCAGCGTACTGCCATTCCCACTTTTACAAACGCAACGACAATGCCTGTGTCTTGACAGATGGGTCGATGGCCGGTTGCGCACAAGCGGGAGTTAACCAGGATTTGCGCAAGCGCATCTCGCGCCGCCGGGGACTGTTCGCGTTCATATGCTTCGCTGAGTGCTTTGAGAAAATCTGGAGGATGATAGAACGAGATATATTGCAGCGCGTCCGCGACGCTGGTGATGAAATCGTCTTGCCGAATTGTGGTCATGGTGGCGAGCTCTATTTCGGTGCTGCGAATCGGGGATCCGAAGTTTAAATAACTCCAAACCGGAATCATACGTGCCGGTCAGGATTTACGAAGTTGTTTTAATGATGCGTTGATTTGTTGACATGGGGGTGGCGATTTCGGAGAATACGCGGCTTACATTTGCGGAGGGGTTCCCGAGCGGCCAAAGGGATCAGACTGTAAATCTGACGTCTCAGACTTCGGTGGTTCGAATCCACCCCCCTCCACCAATAGGCTGAGTTGCGGAGTATGGGTGCGCCGGGTCCGGGCGAGTGCGAGGAGTTCATCGCAGGGTCAGGCGGGTGTAGTTCAATGGTAGAACTTCAGCCTTCCAAGCTGATAGCGAGGGTTCGATTCCCTCCACCCGCTCCAAACGTGAATGGTGAATGTTAAGTGCTTAATGTATCGAGTTTCGACATTAAGCATTTAACATTCAAGATTCAATATTTGCCCATATAGCTCAGTCGGTAGAGCACTTCCTTGGTAAGGAAGAGGTCGCTGGTTCGATTCCAGTTGTGGGCACCACAGTTGCGGTACCACGTAAGCGGATTGGTGTTTCGTTCAACACATTATTTGAAGGGGCCAGTGCATGTCCAAGGGTAAATTCGAACGTACAAAGCCACACGTGAATGTCGGAACGATAGGTCACGTGGATCACGGCAAGACCACCTTAACGGCAGCGCTGACCAAAGTGCTGGCGGAGAAATACGGTGGCGAATTCAAAGCCTACG
>JANMQQ010000115.1:0-4779 GCA_031370545.1 Gammaproteobacteria bacterium | reverse complement strand
GGAAATCAAATTGGCCAAACCCAACTATCAATACGAGAAACGTCAAAAAGAACTCGCCAAGAAAAAGAAGAAAGAAGACAAGCTGAAGGAAAAAACGCAGAAAAATGAAGTGCCGGCGACAGACGACACGGCGGATACGCCTGCTGATAGCGGTTCAGAAAATACCAAATAAGTACTGCGTAATCATCAGTCGCAACGCCGACACGCACGCCGTCTTGCTGACTGATGGCGACTTGTACCCGGTGGATTGCACCGCCTGAGCCATGTTCGACCCGGTAAACTGTTCACTGCCAATGCCTTACTCTTCGCCACCAAGGCCGGTGTGATCATGGTGGACAAGCTGGATGAAACACGGAATGACGTCGTTGCACTTCAGCCTTGAATTCGCCTATCCAATTTTTTGGTTTTTCGTCAAATATATGGCTTGAAACTGTTTGATGGCTGGTCAATTTTCCGATTTCTATCTAAGCCTCGATGCCGACCCGATGAAGCGGGGCAAGCAGTTCGAGCACTTCGTCAAATGGTTCCTCAGGGCCGATCCAGAATGGGCCACCCAGGTTGACCAGGTATGGCTGTGGGAGGAGTGGCCGGAGCGCTGGGGCGCGGACTGTGGCGTTGATCTGGTGTTCCGCCACAAGAACGGCGAGCACTGGGCGGTGCAGGCCAAGTGCTACTCGCCCGACTATGACATCACCAAACACGATGTCGATAAATTCCTCAGCGAATCGAACAGACCGCTCATCCAGCACCGCCTGTTGATCGCCACAACAGACGGCATCGGGCCGAATGCTAGACAAGTCTGCGATGCACAAGAAAAACCTGTCACTCGTATTCTGCGCTCCCGTCTTGAAAGTGCCGCGCTGGACTATCCCGCCAACTTTGCCGCACTCCCGCAAGCCAAACGCAAAGCCCGTCCCACGCCCCGCGACCACCAGAACGAAGCCAGAATCGCTGTTATGCAAGGGCTGCAAACCGCCGACCGTGGCCAGCTCATCATGGCCTGTGGCACAGGCAAAACCTACGTCACGCTGTGGATCAAGGAGCACCTGGGCGCGCAACGCACCTTAGTACTGGTTCCGTCCTTGGGGCTGCTATCCCAACTACTGCGCGAATGGACATTCGCCGCCGCCACCCCGTTTGACGTGCTGTGCGTCTGCTCGGATCAAACCGTCGGCACCAAGGGTAACGACGAAGCCATCCACAGCGTGGCCGACCTCGCCTTTCCCGTCACCTCGGATGCCGACGAAGTAAAACGCTTTCTCAGCGGCGTAGGCAACCGCGTGGTGTTCTCTACCTACCAATCTTCCTCCGTCATCGCCACCGCGCAAGCCGACGCAACCATCCCCGCGTTTGATTTGATCGTGGCGGACGAAGCCCACCGTTGCGCGGGTAAGGTCGGTAGCGACTTCACCGCCATTCTCGACAACGCGCAGATACGCAGCACCAAGCGGCTATTCGCCACCGCCACCCCGCGCACCTATTCCAGCACCGTTCATAAAGCGGCCGCAGATCGCGGCGTTGAAGTCGTCGGCATGGACAACGCCACTTTGTTTGGCGAAGTGCTGTATGCCCTGCCGTTTGGCAAAGCCATCGAGGACAAACTGCTCACCGATTACCGCGTCGTCATCATCGGCGTGGACGACCCCACCATCGCGCAGTGGATCGCCAACCGCGAACTGGTCAGCACCGGCACGGGGATCGAGACCGACAGCCAATCGCTGGCCGCCCAGATCGGCCTGCTCAAAGCCATCAAGGACTACGACCTCAAGCGCATCATCAGCTTCCACAGCCGCGTCAACCGCGCAGAGGCTTTCACCACCGACATACAAAATACGATGGCATGGATCAGCGACGAACACCGCCCCAGCGGAATCCTGCGCACCGATTTCGTCTCCGGCAACATGCCCGCCAACAAACGCAAGGTGAAGCTCGACCAACTCAAAGCCTTGTCCGCAATTGAGCGCGGCGTGCTGAGCAATGCGCGCTGCCTGTCCGAAGGCGTGGACGTGCCCTCGCTAGATGGTGTGGCGTTCATTGATCCGCGCAGCAGCCAGGTGGATATCATCCAGGCTGTGGGTCGCGCCATTCGGCTGAGTCCAGACAAGAAGGCAGGCACGATTGTATTGCCGGTGTTCATCGCCGCTGGCGAAGACGCCGCAAGCACGATAGAGGCGAGCAACTTCAAACCGATCTGGGATGTGCTGAATGCGTTGAAGGCGCACGACGATGTGCTGGCGGATGAGCTGGATCAGATTAGAACTGAGATGGGGAGAAAGTCGGGTTCAGGTTTCAACACAGGAGACCTGAACAAAATCGTCATTCATCTACCAGCAACGGTAGATGCGAGTTTTGGCAGCGCACTGCGCACCTATCTGATTGAGCAAGTCACGGCATCTTGGAATTTTTGGCTTGGGCTGTTAGAGGTGTTTGTTGAGCGTGAGGGGCATGGCAGGGTTCCAAAAGACTTTAAGACGGCAGATGGATATCGGCTCTGTAGCTGGGTACAGAATCAACGAACAGCCAAAGACAGCATGTCACCGGAGCGCAAAGTGCGGTTGGCAGCATTATCCGGTTGGAGCTGGGATGTTCATTCAGATAATTGGGAAAAAGGATTTTCCTATCTTAAAGAATTCACCGGTCGAGAGGGGCATAGTTCGCCACCTGCACTATACAAAACGATAGATGGATATCGTCTGGGTGTCTGGGTAAGCACTCAACGAGCAAATGAAAACAGTCTGTCATCGGAGCGTAAAGCACGACTGGAAGCACAACATGGTTGGTGCTGGGATCCTTTTGTGGGTAAGTGGGAAGAAGGATTCCGCTATCTTAAGGAATTCGCGGATCGTGAAGGACATTGTTTACCTCCTCAGCGTCTCAAAACAGAAGATGGTTATCGAGTCGGTGGCTGGGTAAGTGAACAACGAAAAATGGAAGACAGTATTTCACCGGAGCACAAGATACGGTTGGAAGCATTGCCCGGATGGTGTTGGAATGCTTTGTCAGCACAATGGGAAGAAGGGTTTCACCATCTCAAAAAATTCACTGATCGAGAAGGGCATGCCAATGTGCCTAGCAAGCACAAAACGGTAGACGGTTATCGAGTTGGTCTCTGGGTAAGTAATCAACGAAAAGAAACAGACGGTATGACAGTGGAGCGCAAAGCACGACTGGAAGCATTACCCGGTTGGAGTTGGGATGCATTTTCAGATAAGTGGGATGATGGATTTCGCTATTTGAAGGAATTCGTAGATAGAGAGGGGCATGCAAATGTCCCCAATACTTTCAAAGCTGAAGATGGGTATGGAATAGGTGTTTGGCTAAGTAATCAACGACAAGCAATTGACAACATGCCACCAGAGCGCAAAACACGATTGGAAGGATTGCCCGGTTGGAGTTGGGATCCTTTTTTAGATAAATGGGAAAAAGGATTGCGTTATCTCAAGGAATTTGCAGATCAGGAGGGGCATGCCAACGTACCTGGCTTTTACAAGATGGCAGATGGTTATCGAATCGGTGTCTGGATAAGTAACCAGCGAGCAACAAAAGACAACATGTCAGCGGAGCGGAAAGCGCGACTGGAAGCAATTCCTGGTTGGAGCTGGAATATTTTGTCAGATAAGTGGGAAGAAGGATTTCGCTACCTGAAGGAATTCGGAGATCGTGAAGGGTATGCCAAAGTTCCTTTTGATTACAAAATGGCAGATGGGTATCAAGTCGGTAGATGGGTAAGTACCCAACGTGGAATAAAAGACAGCATATCACCGGAACGCAAAGCACGACTTGAAGCATTACCCGGTTGGGTTTGGCGGATTAAAGAAAAATGAACCTCCTTCGCCTCAATGTGGAAGTGGCAGTCAATGGTGTCAGGTCTCGGGCAGTCAATGGTGTCAGGTCTCGCCTTTTGCCTCGCCAGCCGGGGGTGTAAATAGTTTTGTGGAAACGGTCATTAGGCAGGAGACTGCCGCCTACCAAGGAAAAACATGACCAAGCGCAAAGTAGTACAGCCCGACCTGATTGACCTTTTGCTTGCTGATTACCAGAAACCGGAAGACCTGCTCGGCGAGAACGGGATTTTAAAGCAGTTACCAAGGCCATAGTGGAACGCGCCTAATTAACGGGGTCGTACTCGATATTGCCACGCATATAGAAGCAGCCTGACTCATTGTGAACCACCCAATTGGAAGACAGTCTGCTGTTTATACGCTGGTGAGCTGACCCACCCCCTGCAAAAATCATAGGTATCTTCAATGAGCACACTTTTTTCACCATTCAAGCTGCGCGAGATGGAATTTAAAAACCGGATTTTCGTCTCGCCCATGTGCCAGTATTCGGCGACTGACGGCCTCGCCAACAACTGGCATCTGGTGCATCTGGGCTCGCGTGCCGTGGGTGGCGCGGCGCTGGTGATGGTCGAGGCGACTGCGGTCACGCCGGAAGGACGGATTTCTCCCGGCGACATGGGGTTGTGGTCGGAACAACATGCGCGGGCGCTGGCACCCATTGTAATTAATTAATAGGGTCGTACTCGATATACCGCACCATTAAAACATTTGTCCGCATTCCCCCAGCCCAATACACGAGAAAATCCACCCAGGACACCTGCGTTTTTACCCATGCACTTGCCAGAACTGCGCGGGCGTGATGATGGGGTATTCATTTCCCAGGGCAAGCAGAGCTTTGTCCCCGGTCAGCAGGTAATCAGCTTGGGCGGCTCGCCAGGTGTTCAGGACGGGCTGATCCATCGGGTCGGTCAGGCGCGGTTCCAGGTGGTTATCGGGT
>JANMQQ010000110.1:0-4315 GCA_031370545.1 Gammaproteobacteria bacterium | reverse complement strand
GTGCGGATGGCGCGGTTTAGTTTGTCGTAATAGGTGGTGACGGGTGTGGAGCCGGTGGTGGTTGAAGTGATGGTGTATTTGGCAAGTGCGCAGGCGCTCAGGCAGTCGGCATAGCTCCAGTTACTTTGCGTGGCGTCTGCGCGCACTTCTTGCGTCTTGCGGCCAAAGCTGTCGTAGGCCCAGGTGGTGGTGAGCAGGTTGGGGCCGGTGAGGCTTTTGGGGAGGCCAAAGCGTTCGTCGAAGCTGCGGGTTTCGGTGTGGCCAAGCGCGTTGGTGGTGGTGAGGGGAAAGCGGCCCTTGCTGTCATAAGTGGTAGACGTGCTGCGGGCGGTAATGGCGGTGCTGGCGACGGCATCGCCGCCGGAGACGGTGGCGCGGGTTTTGTTGCCGTAGGCGTCGTAGACATAGTCGGTGATGAGGCGCAACGCGGGCTGATCGGGTTCGACGATTTCCTGGGTGAGCAGGCCAGTGGTCGCGTCATAGGCAAAGGCAGAGGTGCGGGTCTTGCCCTCTCCATTACCGACGACTTTGGTGACCGAAGCCCGGGTCAACCGGCCAAGCAACCATTTGCTGGCGTCGTTGGTGTAGGTATTGTTCGTCCAGGTGGTGAAACCATCGGAGGTTTTAACGGTAATCCTGATGGCGTTACCCCAGTCGTCGAAGCTTTCGTTCCAGATTTCGGTGAAGGGCAAGGCGGTGCCATTTAAATCTTTGCTTTGCGATTTGGTGTAGGCGAGATACGGGAATTTGCCTGCTCCGGGGATGATTTTTTCGGCGTAAGTGTTTTCTGTGCGGCTGAGTTCTATGCCGCTGGCGGTGGTGGTTGTGGAGAGCGCAGGCATGCCGGTATAAGGATAATCCTGGCGATACTCGGTGCGGCTGACGATGCCGGTTTGCGGATTGGTAGCGGTAACGGTGCGAAAGCCGAGCATGCCCCGGCCGTCCTGGCTGGCCTTCATTCCGGCGTAGCGGTATGTCATCTGGTAGTTGCCGCCGATGCCGTCGGAGGTGCTGCTGCTGGAGACGACGTAGATCGGGGCTTGGATGTCTATCGTTGGATAGGTGCTGATGGTGTCTTTGGTGTAGACGGTGTTGTCGGTTAGGGGTTTGTAGGTTATTGAGGTGGTGATGCCTAGACCGGTGATTAAAGTAGTCAACAGGTCGGGAGCATTACCGGTAGCAAGCCCTACCCAGCCCCCATTAGTAGCGCGGCTGACTTGGATCCAATCCGCTTTTCCGTCACCATTGACATCTGCAAAATAGTGCTGGAAATCATTGGCCGAGCTCCGCACTGCGGAATAATTCGACCAGTGCTCAAAATTACCATTTCCGGTAGCAAGCCCTACCCAGCCCCCATTTGTAGCGCGGCTGACTTGGATCCAATCCGCTTTTCCGTCACCATTGACATCTGCAAAATAGTGCTGGAAATCATTGGCCGCGCTCCGCACTGCGGAATAATTCGACCAGTGCTCAAAATTACCATTTCCAGTAGCAAGCCCTACCCAGCCACCATTAGTAGCGCGGCTGACTTGGATCCAATCCGCTTTTCCGTCACCATTGACATCTGCAAAATAGTGCTGGAAATCATTGGCCGCGCCCCGCCCTGCGGAATAATTCGACCAGTGCTCAAAATTACCTCCTCCTTCTTGCCATTCCATTGATGTTGATGGCAAGCACATCTCAATATTCCCCACACACTCGGTTAATGTGGCTAGGCGCGAATGTCCCGTTGCCAAGCTCTGGTTGTATGCAAGCCGATATTCGCGCACGAGTGAAGTCGCGCTGAAACTTTGCGCTTTTGTCATCCGTATGGTGTTCTTGATGAGTGAACCCGCCTGGTACATCAGCGTAATATCTGGCCGCGCCTCATAGACAAACTGCACCGAGCTATAAGGCGTGAGTCCATTGCTCGCATTACCGGTGTAGTCAATACGCGCTGGATAGTATTGGCCGTTGGCGTTGTCTTCGGTGTAAGTAATGCTGAAGTAGTTACCCACCGTGTCTTCTACTTTATTCAGCGCCCAGACTGCCACGCTGCTCTTGCCCTGTGCTTCAATTCTGGAGTCATCGGTGATGCCATATTCCATCACCTGCCCGCTCTTGGTCCACACCTTGAACGAGGCCGGACCGCTGCCGGCCGTGCCGTAACTGATGATGCGGCTAAAGGATTCCTGCTCGGTGCGGTATTCGGCGCCGTCAGCGCCATAGCTGCCACTGACAACCATCAGGCGCTGTCCATCGAGACAGAAGCGGTCATTGGCGTCAAAATTCACGCTGCCCCGTACGCCGTCGATGGCCTGGGTTTGCGGGCAGCGCGAAATGGCGGAAAGACCACCGAGAGACCAGCCCATGCCTAACAGGCCATTGCCCCCTTGGCTGTTGTATTGCAAGGAAAGGCTGGGTTGCATACCCGACGTACCGGGTGGTATAGCGATAGGGATGCTGTAAGTAGCAGCGCCTGATTCGCTGACGCTGAAATTTCCGGGTGTGGCACCGGGCGTGAGCGCGGCCAAACCGGTTTGAGCAAATACAACTGATAAAACGAAACCCAGGAGTTTGACCAGGGTGCGTTTTATATCGGCAGCTTGGGGAGATTGTCGGGGGGCTAAGCGTCGGCTAAGGCAGGAAATGGCTCCCTTTACACCGCGCGTTGAGCCGTGCCATGACGCACGCAAAAGCTTCCCGTTTTCATGGTTTCTCCCCTTGACTGGCGACTCTAAATTTCGTTTATAGGTGATGCATTTATGGGCTGGCGACGTACTTTGCGTTGCCAGCTTCTCGGGTGGAAATGTACTTGGGGGCTTTAAACTGCGTCAAGTTAAACTTTTAATTTCTAATTTTTAATTTCTAATTTTTAATTTCTAATTTTTAATTTTTAATTTCTGTCTACCAGGTCTCAACAGAGCACGGTTCATTGGTCTCCCAAAAATCATTTAGCCGCCGGGTTTTTGATCGCGACGTTCATGCCTGAATCGTGGTCATTACACGGATCGTTCGATATAACTGACCAGCCCCGGGGCTTGTGCTGACCTGTTCCTCAGCCTGCTGCAAGGCCCACATCTGCGCATAGACGCCATTACGGGCCAGCAAGTCTGGGGGGCAGCCCCGCTCGACGATGCGCCCGGCTTCCATCACCAGGATTTCATCGGCTTCGACCGCGGTAGACAAGCGATGCGCGATGATCAGGCTGGTGCGGCTTTTGGCGATTTTGAGCAGTTCGGCCTGGATGGTTTTTTCAGTTTTGGTGTCGAGCGCAGAGGTCGCTTAGTCCAGAATCAGAATGACAGGATTCTTCAACAACGTGCGCGCGATCACGACGCGCCGCTTTACGTTTACGCCGCCTTCAACATGAACTCAACCTTGACCGCCTCATACGGAAACTCAATACCCCCTTCGACCCGCTTGAGCACGCCTGCGTTGATGAGCGCAGTCACATCGGAGTGCACCGCGCGCACGTCACGGTTCACGCGGCGCGCAGCTTCGCGGATGGACACCGCCCCCGCCCCGGTCAGTACGTACACTAGCGCCATGCGTTTGGGTGCCAGCACCTTCCACAGCAATTCCACACTCGCGAAGGAGATATGTGCGCCCTGCGGCTTGCCTTTGAAGGCTGCAAGGAATCGTTGTTGGGTGTCGTCCATTGAAGCCACAGAAATCGTCACGGTTTTCATATCAGGTTCTCCAGTTCATCACATCCGCCATGAAATCGGCGTAAAGCTGTTCCGGTGTAGTGAAGGCGTAGGACGACTCCACCGCACCCACATGCCGGTGATCGCCCTTGCCAGCTTCGTTGTCGTAGCGCAACACGCATACACCGCTGACCACGAACGCCAGTCGATATTTGAAACCGTGCGTTGAAGCCCGCACCCGCTGCGGCACCTGCCACACCACCAGTTCGACGAAGCGGTCTTCGGCGATGTTGCGACGTTCGTCCAACAGCAGAGTAGCCTTCATGTTGCTTACAGTAGCAACACTCATGAATGTTGTCAACGTGAGCAACACGCTAAACTTTAAAAAGCATCACCAAGCTTCGCACAAAGCACCGCGCGGTCGCTTTCAAAAAAACATTTGGCCGCCGAGCTTCTGATAACGAAGTTCACCTGAACCGGCGGTTATTACTCAGATCGTTGGAACCCGCACCGGGCTGGCGCTGACCTGTTCTTCAGCCTGCTGCTGCAAGGCCCACATCTGCGCATAGACGCCGTTACGCGCCAGCAAGTCCGGATGCCGCCCACGTTCGACGATGCGACCGGCTTCCATGACTAATATCTCGTCGGCTTCGACCACGGTAGACAAGCGATGCGCGATGATCAGG
>JANMQQ010000098.1:0-15919 GCA_031370545.1 Gammaproteobacteria bacterium | reverse complement strand
CTCAAATCACCCCGGCTGGCTGGGCGCTTCAGATCAATACCGGTAACTTAGCTCCAGAAAATAATTGCGCCCCGGCAAGGGCAGATCGTTGCGGATAAATCCCGGCGCCGGAGACGGCTCGCGCGCATCGGCGTTGAACACATTGCGCACGCTTGCCGCGATGTCCCAAGCGCCCCACAGGTGCTTGCGCCGGATCGTTACGTCGACACTTGTGTAGTCGTCGATCTGTGGGCGCGAATCACCCGCAGCACGGTCACGTTGCGCGACCCGCTTGAGCTGGGTATTGAAATTCCAGTCCGGCAGAAAAGCCCAATCGCCGCGCAGATAAAGCTGATGATGCGGCGCATGACCCGCATCTTGATCGGTCAATTTGTCGGTATTTTGCTGGTACGCATAGTTGCCGCTTAAACGTAGCGCGTCGGCAACTTTCCAACTGGCGGTCCATTCCAAGCCATACCCGGTCTGACTGCTGGTGTTCTGCGCCGTGGAGGTGGTTGCCGCCGGGTCCGGCACAAAGCGGATGATGTCGCGCATCGTGTAGTAGAAGAGATTGAGACCGGTCTGCACTGTGGAAGTCAGACGGTAATCCCAGGCCACCTCCAGCGTATCGATGGTTTCCGGATCCAGGTTGGGATTGCCTAACGCGACCGGATTATTGATGTTGTACAACTCTGCAAATGCTGGCGCACGAAACGCCCGGCCCAACAGCAATTTACTGGTCAGGTTGTAGGAGGTTTGCCAGACCAGCGCCAGGCGCGGGTTCCAGGTATTGCCAAAATCGGAGTAGTGGTCGTAGCGCACACCGGCGGTGAGTTCCCAGTCGGACGCAAATGCCCACTCATCCTGAATAAACCCGTAATACACGGTGCGGTCGTGCGGCTGGATGTAGGCCAGACTCGGGTCTCCGGATACGTCGCGGACTGGCGGCGGTGAGCCGGGAAAAGGAACTGGAACGGGGCCGGTGGTAGCATAAAAATTCTTGGTTTCTCTGATCTTATAGATGTCAACGAAGTCAGCACCCGCCCCGAGGCGCAGCTTTTGCTGAATCAATCCGGAATATAGGGCGGAACCGCCTAAACGAAAGTGCCGTTCCGCTCGCCCGGGCCCGCCGGTCAAGCCTTCCGGAAAAACATTGCCGAAGGCACCTGATGGAAACGCTATCAGGTCTGTTTTCAGGCGCGTTTCGAAATAACTGAGCTGGGTGGTAACGCCCCAATACTCGGAATACTTGGGATTGTCGTAAGTCAAATCGGCGTTGTAGCGGTCGCTGTTGATCGTTCCCTGCGGGTCCAACGCCTGTGCCACTCCGGCGCCAGTCCCAACATTGTGCCGCCCTTGGTAACCCATACGCCCACGCCAGTCACCATGTGCCAGGTCAAGACGCAGATTAAGCGCATCACGCTGTGTGTTAACTGCTCCCGGCGCCTGTGAAGCATTGGTTCCGTACAGGGAATCCAGAAAGGTTTGGGCATCGGCATCGACATTCCGCTGCTGACCCTTGGTGGAATGTAACTCCAAGGAAAATGCACTCTGCCACTCCCCCTGCTTGCCATGCAGCACCCAGGCATCTTTAGTCTTGAAGCTGCCTGCGCGCATCCCTGCCTCGCCGCCGTTGATATCGGCCGCCGTCTTCGTGACGATATTAACGACACCAGCAAAGGCATCGGCGCCGTACAAGGCCGAGCCAGGACCACGAATCACTTCGATGCGTGCGATATTCCCCACCGGCATGCCACCCCAACCCTGACTCCGGTCGCCGAAATACATATCGGTGACCGGAATACTGTTGATCATCATCAAAACCTGCGGATTATATTGGCTGTAGATGCCGCGAATAATGTAAAGAGGATTGTAGGCAATGGGGGAATATGAAACGTGTAACCCAGGCACCGTCTCCAGCACCTGATCCAGGTCAGTGGCGCCGATCGCCTCGATATCCTGCGCGGTAATGACGGTCGCCGCTGCGGGCGCGCGCGCAACCGGTTGACGGCTCCCGGTCGCGAGGCTGACAAAGTCTTGATTGCCGTAAACCTGCGCCAGGTCTTCTTCGTCTTTGGGTTGTGCCACTGCATTCAAAGCAACAGCAAACACGCATACGGCGCAGCAATACCGCAAAAATATAACCATGGGGAAGCTCTTTATATGAGGTCATATGGACAGCGTCCTCAATCATCGGCATCTCCCGGCGTGGACTTTAAAGCCGCGAATTACTTCGACACGCGCGATATTTCCCACCGGCATGCCGCCCCAACCTCAACTCCGATCACCGACACTACATATCCGTGACCGGAACACCGTTGACCATCATCAATCCCCGGGTCCTGTAGATTCCTCGAACAATATGCGGCCCGCTGGCGAATTATCCGGCGAATTGTTCATAGACATGTCTTTATTTGATCGCCACCCCCGAAGTGCCGTAGCATGGCGAACCTCAAAACTGTACCGGAATGCAACGTCATGGATGGCAGTAGCACTACCCAGAGCAGCACGCCCGAGCGTGATCATCTTCTGTACCACCTTGGCCACGCCTACCGTTTCCTGCTTTTGGGCGATGCC
Source organism: Gammaproteobacteria bacterium (assembly GCA_031370545.1). GTDB lineage: Bacteria > Pseudomonadota > Gammaproteobacteria > SG8-11 > SG8-11 > UBA6921. The sequence goes on along the minus strand of JANMQQ010000098.1, from coordinate 13,363 downwards.
AGGGCTAGTTGCTACCACCTGCTGAAATTCGGCTCGCGCGAAATCTGCCGCGCGTTTCTCGACGCCCTCGCCCAAGACCTCGCGATGCGCCACCGCCTGTGGCTGGAGACGCTGTACTGGGCGGCGTACTTCGGAGAAGGTGTCGGTCATGACTATTTGGGCTGGCTGACGGAACAGGTACTCACCGGGCGGCTGGGCTTGTACGAAGCGGTGTGTTCCGGCCCGCCGCGCGGCGAGCCGAAGCCACCGGATGAAAAGCAGGTGCGGGCGGCGGTCTCTGCCGTGCTCGATGTACCGCCGATGACGAGCGTTCCGAAGAGCATCTTGCAAATCATCACAGGCTTCGACCTGATTACCGACGAGCCGGTGAGCCGGATGGGCGAACTGGGCGGGATGGCCCTGGGCGTCGTGGGCGGCAAGGCGCTGCTTAAACTGGCGCGCAAGGCGGGGCAAACACCGCCCAAGAAAAATGCGAGCAGCGCGCAGAAGGGCGTGTATGGCGAGGCGCGCGCCAAAGCCTACATCAGCGAAGAACATCCCAACCTGAGCAAGCTGGGCCGCGACAAAGGCGTGTTTGAAAACGGCATTGACGGCGTGTACAAGAACGCCACCCCGCCGCCGGACTATGTGCTGGTGGAGGCCAAGTACAACAAAGCCAGCTTGGGTTATACCCGCGATGGCAAGCAGACGAGTGATGGGTGGTTGCAGGGGGAGAAGACGGGGTTTGATCGGATTATGGATGCGGCGGGCGAACCTGAAGCAGACAAAATTAAAGATGCGATGGCGGGCGACCGAGTGGAAAAGTGGCTATTGCGGACGGACGAACAGGGCAATGTTTCCAAACGCCTGCTTGATGGCGCGGGGAATTTAATTCGAGAGTCGAGGCCAGCACCATGACACCAAGAGATCAAAAATTTGATAAAGCGTATTTCGATGAATCTATCGACTACAAAATCCGGCGCATCCCTGAGCAAGAAAAGATCGCACGCGCCCCTATGGCCAACCCTGGGTATCGTCCTCAGTATATCTTCGATCTTTTCATCAAACACTACGAGCTACTCTACCAACGCTACTGCCGAGGCGACGACCTCAACGACATGAAAGCCTTCCTGCCCGAAGTGGTGCGCGTCTGGGAGTGGGCCTATGCCGAAGAAACCAAAGTCGTCAGCGCCGAGGACATGGTGTCGCGCAAGGGCTTTGCTGAGAACCTGGACATCTACATCGTCAGCCTATGGCTCATCAGCGTCGCACTGTGCCTAGAGGTAGATGATGCGTTATTCACCCGCATGGTCACCGTGGCCGATCACGGTAACTACAACCAAGGCAAAGACTTGTTATTCGAACGGCTGGTCGCGTGCCGCATCCCGGGTCGTCCGGCGGCGACCGCCCTGCTCTACCCCAAACCCTACGAAAAGCTCTACAAAAGTATCGATGGCGGCGCGCGCCGCGTCGAGTGGATGACCGCCTTTATCCAAAGCTGGTACCCGGCGCTGAAGAAAGCCTACTGGCACGAGCGGCATACCCGCCCGGAGGCGGGCTACTTCGGTTACTGGTGCTTCGAGGCGGCGGCAGTGGCCAAGCTGTTTCACTATGCGCCGGGGGCGTACAGCGCATCGGAATACTTCCCGAAGGATTTGGCGCAGTACCGGCCTTAGGGCCACAGGAGCACGACCCCGAATGAGCATTCCCCGCATAGGCCCCGAGCGGCAGGAAGTTGAAGGGTGGATCAAGTTCAGTCTGGAAAACCTTGCCCGGCAGCAAAAAAGGATGGAGGCGGATAAACGCGATCAACCGCTCTATGCCAGGATGGCGGTGAACCACATGACCCTGGGCCGCTCCTGCTACCTGCATGGCATCTGGTTCCAGAGCCGGTCGACTCGTGATGCCGTGAAGGAGGCGCGCGCCGCGTTCCAGAACGCCGCCGGGTGCATCGAGATGAGTTTTCGCATGGCCTACGATCCCACGCTGCCGGAGTATCTGGGCGGCAAAGCGGATTGGTCATGCGTGATGGAGCTTGATGCCATCGAAGGCTTCACCGCCGCCCTCATGGCCAGCGACTTCGCGCTGGCGCGACGCTTCGCCCCGTGGCCGCGCCGCGCGCCCGACAATGACCCGATGGACGAAGAAGTGTGCAACTACGTTGATGCGCTGCAAGCCTGTCTGCTGAATGATCCGGGCACGGCTGCGCAGTTGTGCCGTCGCAACATCGACAAAATCACCCGGAAGAAATCCGGCCAGCGCGACTTCCGCATGAACTACCACACGCTGAGCACGACGCTGCTGGGCATCGTGGAGAAAAACACCGTGCGGTTTAACGGCGGGTTAGCGGCGCAACTGGAATTCTACGAGCCCGAGGCGGTGCACGGCGAAGAAGAAGAGACATCGCAGGAATTCATCTGCGACCACGCCGTGGCGCTGGCCAATCTGGGCCTGTGGGCGGGCTTGAAGCTGCAAATCAAACACCGACTGATGCCCACCGACTTGCTCATCAGCACGCATCCTTCGTTGTCACGTTGAGCGCGGCGGATATACCACACGCTTCCTCCCGGTGGACTGCGCCAGAGCATCCAAAGCGACAGCAAACACGCATACGCCGTATTCAGCACCGCAAAAACATAACCATGGGGAAATGCTCTATGGAGATCAAAGGGACAGCGTCCCCTGATCATCTGGCAGCATATGCGTGGGCTTTAGATTTTAGAGGAGGGATATTTGCGAATGGCATCGGAAGATCTCCGATGTGGGCTGTTATTCCCAGTGTCGCTGCGGCACGCCCGTATAGGTTATGCGTGTACAGCGCAACGGGAAGAAAGTACCTTCTGTCTTTTCAGCGGCATCGATAAAACACGGCAACATAGCCGCAGTGAAACAAGGAATCATGAATAGATAATATTGGCGTCGCGTAAATCCCATATCGGCTGCAAGAGCTGCGTACAAAGACGCAACGTTCATATGTAGCCGCCAGCCCCCTTCCAACAATATTTTTTCCACTTCGAAAGCTAATTGAACATAGGTGCCTTGATCCAATCCCAAATGCTTAATCAGCCCCAGCATATGTGGAATACGCTCATCCTCACGTGTAATCGGGCGACCGTATCCATAGACACTGCGATACTTTTTCAGCTCCTGCTTTATAAGTACCTGCAACTGCATTCCCTTATCTAACTTCTGTTTTGTACGCAGTAGAAAATCAATGGCCCGGATATCGGGACGCCGCCCATAGATGCTTGCCTCGGATACACCGATCGCTGCGCTAATGCCGAGTGCGCCGGTGCTGCGCGCGGTCCCGGCCAACGCGGCGACGCGGTTGGCCCACAAACGCGGATCAGGAAAACTGGTGTAGGTCCAGAACGCATTGAGCACCTTGAGTTGTGGCGGAGTGAAGCGCCGTTCAGTGATGGAATAGAGGTACAGCTCCATCCAATCCAGGTCGCCCAGGTCCACATGCAAATCCTGCCCGCGAAACACCACGCGCTCGCCGGGGAACCAGGCTCCCATGCGCGTGACCCAGTTGTCCTCACTCTCCAGTAAACGCTCAGACCCGCTCATGGCGTTGCCTGCGCATCCACCGGACGCGAGTTGCGCGGCCCTGGATCATCCGTAAGCGTCAAGCCGCCAAGGAAAAACGGAAACCGCCGCCAACCGAGTTCTTCTTGCTCCAATGCATGTGCCGCAGCTCCGGGCAGGCGTAACAACAGGTACAACATTTCGCCCTGCGCCGGCGTGAATCCCAAATCAAAAAATGCGGCAGCAGCAACCCCGGTCATGGCCAAGGGACAACCCGCTGCCTGCTCAAGCTCAGCACGTTGCTGTTGCAGCCCGACCAAGGCACGGCCGGGGCTGCAGGTGACAAGGTAGGCGAGGGTTTGAAGCACGGGCGTGGCGCAACTCGTACCGTGCGGATCGAAACCCGGCGAGTGCTCCATCGGCAACCACACATCGGCGCGTTCTTCGCTCGGCGGATTGCGCAGGCGTTCGCGCCATGCATCCCAGTCCTCGCCGCAGGCTCGCCATAACTCCATGGCAATCGCCACTTCGTGCGCTCCGCCTAATTGCCCTGCACCAACCGCGAGCGCCGCCATGAGACAGGACGCATACGTGGATCCCGCAGCTCCGCCACTCATGGCGGCATGCACGCTGTGATCGCGCGGACCCGGATTGGCGATGGCAACCGCCAAGCCTTCCAGCAGCCGGGCCTGCGCTTGTGTCGGCCGTTCACACGCGAACAGCAAGTACAAATATTCGACCCAGGTTGCCTTGCCCAACAGCTCGCCGTAAACATCGTATCCGCTGCAATAGCAGGTGGCCGCCGCAAACGGATTGTCATGCTCAGACACTTCTTCCCAGATTTTGCTGTGGATGGTTTCGGTTTTATCGTTCATTGGATGTTCCTTCCAAGCAATGCTTAACGTTTTAATTGCGATTAATTATTGACCGCCATGCCCAGCACCTTCGCGCGCATACGCATGGGCGGAACCTCTTCCCGTTCAATGTGCACATCCAGCAAGGTTGGCCCCGGATGCCGACACAGGCCGCGAATATCCAGCGCCGTAAGTTCGTCGGGCGAACGCACGGTGAACGCCTGCACGCCCATGGCTTGCGCCATGGCGCAGTAGTTAACCGGCGGCAATTCGAAACCCATGGGTTCTGAACCACCTAGACGCTGACCATGCATAACCATTCCCAAGACGCCGTCGTTCAAAATTACAAAAATGATACTCAACTTCTCCTGCACTGCCACAGTGATTTCCTGTCCGCTCATCAGAAAACTGCCATCACCCGCAATGCACACCACAGGATGACGCCGAGTGCTCAGGGCGGTGCCGACCGCCGCGCCGATCGCCCATCCCATTGAGGCGTATTCAAAACTGGACCGGAAGGTGTTCGCTACGCGCGAACGCCGCCCTGACAGTCTCCGGTCGCGCGGATGCAAGCAGTGAATAGCCCATGCCAGCCCGTTGCCGGTATCCGCAAGGAATCGCGTATCTAACGGGAACAAACGCGACAACGCCTGCATCAGCCGTTGCGGCTTGAGCGCGGTTGGGCAATCCACGGAACTGGTTTCTTCATCGAGACTGAGCTGGGGAGGCGGGTAAACGGTGAACTTCACGGGCGAATGGTCGTTGTTTGCACGGTTGGGCGATAACGAATCGCATACCACGCGAGCAGATCCCGTGCATGACTCGCCCAACGGGCGCCAGCGATCCACCAAGCGCTCGAATACCATGAGTATCTGCCCCTGCACATGCAAACGTGCCATGGGGGAGCGTGCAATATATTTTTCAGTCTCGTTGATCTGCACCAGCCGATTATTCAATAGCGCCTTTTCATCCCAACCCCCACTATCCCATTCCCCCATGACAGTTCCGGCCGCAAGCACCAGATCACTGCCGGCCAACAAGGCGTGCGCGCTGCGATGGCCGGCAAATCCGAATACGCCGCGATACAGCGGATGATAGGCATTGATCAAGCCCTTGCCGTGCGGCGTCGTCACCACCGGGATGTTGCGCAGCAGCGCAAATTCCAGAATCACTCCGGCCGCTTCTTCGCAGGCACCACCCATCAAAATCACCGGATTTTTTGCCGCTGCGACGATCCCGCACAGTTCTTCGAAAGCATCGCCGTCGAACAAAGAAGGCGCGCGCAACAGCTTGCGCAGATCGAACGACGGTGCGGCCACCGGCGCCAACCCGCGCATGACATCAAGCGGCAGACTGAGATGCGCCGTGGTGCGCGAGCGGCACGCGGTGACGATGGCGTCAATGAGCTTGGTTTCGAGTTGCTGCGGATGAGAAACCAACGAATTGTAGCTGGTGCAGTGTTCGAACATCCCCAATATGTTGACGCCAGTGCATGAGGATTCCTGAAACGCGCCCTTGCCAAAGACCGGCAAGGCCGTTTGCGCCGTGAGCGCGAGTACCGGAATGTCGTTTTGATAGGCGCAGGCAACTCCGGTAATCAAGTTGGTGGCACCTGGTCCTGTAGTAGAGCAGCACACGCCGAGTCGACCGGTTTCGCGCGCGTAACCGTCTGCCATAAAGGCAGCACCGGTCTCGTGCCGCGCCACCACGGCGCGCGGGCCGCCGCGCCGTGCGCTGCGCGCCAGCGCATTGAATAGCGGATCAATCGCGCCGCCGGGAATGCCGAACACGTACTCGACACCGATCTGTTCTAGATAACTGACCAGCAAATCACCGGCTTGATGTGGCTGCTCAGGGCATACTATTTTTTCTGTAGAAACATCCCGAGGTGGAGCGGAGGAATTGAGTGACATGGAAATTGTACCTCTTAAATGAGTTCACATCTGACCCCTTACTGCACTGCTTTTTGCCTTACACCTCGCTCGACGGCATTCGGCCAAGAAGATGTAAAGACGCGGACTACCGGGCTTTGAAGCGGTCGATTAGGCAGTCAAAGTGTTGTAACGGGCAACACAAGCTGTGTAAATTTTTGTGGCGCATGGCTCGATGACGATTGCCGCACCGACGGTGACTTCATTCCCACGCGTAAACGACTTCCACGCGGTTGCCGCACCCTGGGTAGCAAACCGACCGGCATAGCGAACGCAGCAACGGGATGCCCCGGCCGTGCAGACCCCGGTTTTCATCCAGACTTCGCAGCATGCTCCCGTGATCGAAACCTGCACCGCTGTCTTCAATGCAGATCGTCAATATCCCGCCGTCAGCGTGCGGGGCATACTCGCATTCGATAACCACCCCGCCGCTTCGCATTTGCGCCAATCGCGATGCGCGCGCGGTGTAATAATTCAAAAACCCGTCGGGCGAATTTTTGAGTCCGGAATCCAGCCCCAGCAATCCATGCTCCACCGCGTTGGATAGAAGCTCCCCGAAAATCAGATACAGACTCTCGCGGTGCCTCCCCAAATCCCGCAACTCTCCCATGGCCTGCAGCACGACCGGCGCCGGATCAACTTGGCGCAACTGGTCCACCTCGAATTTCAGGTGCAACCTCCAGGCGGAAACCTTGGCAGGCGAAACCGGCGCCGGTTCGCTACTGCGGATACCCAGCGCACACGTCACTTCAACCAGCGTAATATCGTCGGCCTGCTCGGCACCCGCCAAAAACGTGCTGATATCCGCAGTGACATCTCCCACGGAATCGCCACTACCGGTTTCAAACAACGCTTCCATGCGTTCCTGACCGTAGATGGTGTTGCCCGCCTGCGCTTCGATCAAGCCGTCGGTGTAGAGATAGACCCGATCATTCGGCGTCACCGGGAACGACTCCATGCGCCCATCGAATTCATGCTTGCCCACGATTCCCAGAGGCAAGTGCCGGGAAGGAAAGCGGCGTTTTTCAGCACCGCTGTAAACCAGCAGCTCCGGAAGTCCGCCATTCCACAAACTCAGCCGACTTGCCTGCGCATCCAGCGACAGCGCCGCGCCCGCGCAAAACATTCCGGTCGGCAACGTGCCATGCAGCTTGCGATTCAATTCGATGAGTATCTCGCCCAGTGCGAACCCTTTCAGCGTCATTCTGTAGAAGGCGTCGGCCACCAGCAGCGTGCCGATGGCCGCCCCCAAACCATGGCCGGTAAAATCGCCGACGAAGATATGAATGCCACCCGCCGGGGTCGAAGCCGTAAGCACCACGTCGCCATTGAAGACCGAGCTTGGCAGCAACACGCGCCGCACGTTCGAAGGCAAATACGCACGCCGCTCCACAACGGTACGGAAAATATGTTGCGCAAACTCCTGCTCACTGACGATACGCGCCTGATAACCCGCCAGTGCATCGCGTTGCGCGCGCGCGGTCTCGTACAGATCGCGGATCCGCATCAGTGCGTCGATCTTGGCCCGCAGAATAACGCGGTTATAGGGTTTGCTCAGAAAGTCGTCGCCACCCGAAGCAATGCAGCGCGCCAGGGATGCTTCATCGGTCGCGGAGGTAACAAAAATAATCGGCACAAACCGCGCGCAAGCGTTTGCACGCATGGCCTGCGCGGCAGCATAGCCGTCCATGACCGGCATGTTGACATCCAGCGCGACCAGATCGGGCGGTGACGCCTGAAACGCGGCAACTGCCTGCGCGCCGTCCTCCACCGCCTGCACGACGTAGCCCTGTTGCTCGAACATGGATTTGAGCAGCATCCGGCTCACACGATCATCGTCCGCGATCAGTACTTGCCGCCGTAATACCGGATCGGAGCTAACCGTGGGCAGCGCATCGACGCGTGCGGGTGGCGTGGAGAGCATGTACTTTACGCGAGCTTGAACAGGCGATTGAAATTGGCGATTTCCAGGATTTTCTTGACCTCCGGCCGGGCATTGCGGATGCTCACCACGCCTTTATCGCCACCGATGTGCTCGCGTAGCAGCAGCATCATGCCCAGTGCCGCGCTGTCCATATACTCCGTCCCGCCCAGGTCGATGATGAATGCCGGCTTGACAAGACGCTTGCATGCGTCCTCGTAGGCGTAACGGAAATCCCGGTGCAAATTGAAATCGAACCTGCCGGTGATAAGAATTACCACCTCATTGGTTTTTTCGGATACACGCACTGTCAACGGCATTTGCTTCACCTCTCAGGTTATTTATGCGGCGCCGATCCTCACTCAAAATAGGCTGACCGCCCCCGCTTCCAGATCGTGTTGATCGACCGACTTGTGTTGCGTCTTGAGCTGCGCCTCGCCCGCCTGCGCGAGAATGTTCTTGAGCGCCGCGATCTTTTCGCAATAATCCGCGACCCGGCCCTCCTGTTCTCCGCCCATCTTTTTGCACGGAACCACATCCACCACTTTGGATTTCACTTCCAGCACATCAATGCGTTTGTCGATATGCGACAGCAATTGCACCACCATATCCTCGAACTGCAACGACATCACCGCGAGATTGACGTCCTCGTCGATCTGCTTCGACAAAACGCCGACCTGCTCCAGCTTGACGGCGGTGAATTCGTTGAGCCGCCCGATTTCGGCAGTCATGTCGTCGACACGCTGCTTGGCAGTCAACATCATGTTCATATCCTTCGAAGCCATCTTGTGGATCACCGTGCGCACCCCCTCGATGGTCGAGAGATTGCCCTGCACCACGCGTGCGATCTCGCCGCCGAGGCGGTTGGAGTGGCCGGAAAGTTTGCGCACTTCGTCGGCCACCACCGCGAACCCACGCCCCGCTTCACCGGCGCGCGCCGCCTCGATGGCGGCATTGAGCGCGAGCAGATTGGTCTGATCCGCAATGGCCTTCACGTCGCCCAGCAGATTCACCACCGCATTCACTTGCTCCCCCATGCCATCCAGCCGATGCAGCAACTCCATGCTGCCGGTGGACGTGGACACAATGTAGTCCACGAAATACTGCAAAATGTTTTCGGTCTCGGCGACGAACTCGCGGATGCTGACGCCCTCTTTACCGTTCGCCGCGATGCGCGACATGCTGGCAATCAGCGCTTCAACCATTTCCCGCTGCGTCTCCGCCTTGGCGCCCAAGCCCCGGAAACTCGTCGACAAGCCCTGCACGGCGTGTGTGACCATACCGCGCGCCTGCGTCACCTCGGTGCGCAAATGCTCGATCTGCGCCTGCACCCCGCGCCCAACCTCGTTGCACAAGCTGCCTATTTCGTCGTTCAACAGAACCGCTTCGGTATGTTGCCCGCGCTGTTGGGCAACCGCTGCGTGCCCATGGAATGCCGAACGCACCAGAGTGAACGCCCATGCTCCGGCAACCGCGAACAGCGCCGGAATGTTCAGCGCCGGCATCGCCACGACCAGCACGAGGCACCCGGTTGTGACAAATAGAGGAATCGCGCACATCCGTATCGCACTCTTGAGTGCGCTTCGCTGTTTCTCGACCTGTTTCATAACACGCAACCTTGTTGACTATATCTTTTCGGCACCACACTGCTCCTCTTGAATCCACGACGGAGCAGGCCTTGCGTCGCCCGGCTTACACCAATTTCATAAGCCATGCGGCGATGCGCTCCAGAGGCAGCACGTCATCGACACCGCCGTGCTTCACCGCTTCGCCGGGCATGCCCCACACCACGCTGGTTTTTTCGTCCTGCGCGACGGTCTTGGCGCCCGCGTCTTTCATCTCTTTCATGCCGCGCGCGCCGTCATCGCCCATGCCGGTGAGAATCACGCCGATGGCGTTGAGCCCGGCGCTTTGCGCGACCGAGCGGAACAAAACGTCAACACTGGGACGATGCCGGTTCACCGGCGGGCCGTCGCTCAAGCGGCAGATATAACGCGCGCCGCTGCGCTCCACGTACAGGTGACGACCGCCGGGCGCAATGAACGCATGACCGGTGACGATCTGCTGTCCGTCTTTGGCTTCACACACCGTCATCGCCGACGATGCATTCATGCGCCTGGCGAACGGTTCGCTGAAGGCTTCGGGAATATGCTGGGTGATGACCATGCCCGGCGCATCCGCCGGCATGCGCATCAGCACTTCCTTGATCGCTTCGGTGCCGCCAGTGGACGCACCCAGGGCGATAATCTGCTCGGTGGTTTTGAATTGTCTGGATACGCCCTTCTTCGCCAGCACCGCATCGGCGGACAGCTTGGGAGCAATACTGCGATCTTCGCTGCGCTCTTGGTACGGGCGCACCTTGGCTGCGGCCGCCGCCTTGACCTTGGCAATGATCTCTTCGCTGTATTCAAGCAACTGCTGCTTCACGTCGAGCTTCGGCTTGGTGACGAAATCCACCGCGCCGATTTCCAGCGCCTGAAAAGTCACGTCCGCACCCCTTTCGGTCAGCGACGACACCATCACCACCGGCATCGGCCGCAAGCGCATTAGATTTTTCAGAAAAGCGATGCCGTCCATCTTCGGCATTTCCACGTCCAGCGTCAGCACGTCGGGATTCAACTGCTTGATTTTATCGCGCGCGATCAGCGGATCCGCCGCCGCGCCGACCACCTCAATGCCCGGATCGCCGTTCAATATTTCGGTGAGCAGTTGCCGAATCATCGCGGAGTCGTCGATCACCAAGACTTTTATTTTCTTTGACATAGATTCCCAGTAGGGTGAGCACTGCCCACCTTGTTAAAACAATTCCACGTCGCCGCCGACCGGCGCTTTTTCCAGTGAATCGCGGTACTGCCGCTCGCGCTCAAGAATCGTGCTGTTGTGCAGCGCGCGCAGCTTTTTGACGCGCACGCGGCCGTCGGCTGGAAAGTACGCCACCTTGCGCGGGTAGATATCGCCGACGTCTTCGCCCAGCAGTTTCAGTCCCTCGGTGCGCACGTAACTGCGCGCGAAGTCGATATTCATGCGACCGATGTTGGTCATCTTCTCCAGGATTTGTCCGCCGCCGACGATTTTCACTTCCAAGTGTTCGCGGCGCCCGCCGCATTTGAGAATTTCATTGATCAACGCTTCCATCGCGTAGTTGCCGTAGCGGTTCGCGTCGCTCGCCTGCATACGCGCTGCGTCAGCTTCTTCATGTTTGGCCGGCAACATGAAATGGTTCATGCCACCCACGCCCAGCATGCGGTCGCGCACGCAAGCCGAAATACAGGAGCCGAGCACGGTAATCACCCCTTCGCCATGCAGCGTCACGTAAAATTCGCCCGGCAGAATCTTGGCCATAAAGGCGTCATGCACCGGATCCCAATAGCGGTTGATGTGCGCGAAGACCGGCAAGGCGGGAGGTAACCCCTCGACGGTTTTTCGTGCTAATGACTTGATACGCGCGGGCAACGAGGCCATGGTCAATTCTTCTTGGTCAATTAATTTGAAAGGCTTCATCCTGCAACAAACAAAACTCCTTCCCCCTGCAAGGGGGAGGGAACAACTCCCACCGCGTTCGTCATTTCTTCCGATACATGGTTTGGCCGACCAGCTCGAACCGGTCCGTCACTTTGCCCAGCGTTTCGGAATGGCCGACGAACAGTGTGCCGTCGGGGCACAGCAAGTCGGCGAAACGCTCGAATAACCGCGCCTGGGTGGGCTTGTCGAAGTAGATCACCACGTTGCGGCAGAAGATCACGTCGATCAGGCCGCGCATCGGCCAGGTCTCCATCAGATTGAGCTGGTTGAACGCGATCAAGCGCTGCAATTCACCAACCACCTGCACCCTGCCCGCATTGGCACCCACGCCGCGCCGGAAAAAACGCCGCAGACGTTCACGTGAAACATCGCGCACCCGATCCGCGGCGTACATGCCCGCGCGCGCGGTTTCCAGAACATTGGTGTCCAGGTCGGTGGCCAGCAACTTCACATCCCAGCCGGGGTTATCGAGCACGGTCTCGCACAACACCATCGCCAGCGAATAGGGTTCCTCACCGGTGGAGCAGCCCGCCGACCACAGGCGCAAGCGGCGCACCGCGCGCCGGGCCTGCATCAATTCCGGCAACACCTGGTTGCGCAACGCCTCGAAGTGGTGGTTCTCGCGAAAGAACGAGGTCAGGTTGGTGGTGATGGCATTCAGAAACTCGGTGAGTTCGGTCTCCGCATGCGCCTGTAAAAACCCAAGGTAATCGTCAAAGCGGGCCAGTTGCAAAACACGCAGCCGCCGCGACAGGCGGCCATAAACCAGATTGCTTTTGGTCTCGGACAGGTGAATGCCCGCGTGTTCGTACACCAGCGCGCGGATGCGCCCGAAGTCGGCAGCGGTGAAGATGAACTCGCGCTCTGCGGTTGCAGCCGTCGGCTGGACGCGCGAGTTAGTCGACGCGGGCTTCTCCATCACATCGGCGATTGTTTTCACTTGATGAAGACCGAAATCCCCAGACCACCCTGAATGTCGGGACTCGCCGAGTTCAAGCCAAAATCCACCGACACATCCAGTTGCACGACCGGCGTCACCATCCAGGTGATGCCGCCACCTGCAACGGTGCTGTCCGGGCTTTGCTTCATGTGGCTGATGCCTGCTTCCACATAGGCGCCCACCGTATCCGTGACGGCAAAGCTGAGGCTAGGCGAAAGCGTGTACGTGTTTTCACGCTCAAAGCGCGTGACGTTGACGTAAAACGCAGTGGAGTAGCGGTCGTTGACATTAAAATTCAGCGTCGTTCCCAAATCATACTGAGGCTTCCCGGCCGTAAACGGATCTTCACCGGTCGCGAAGCCCACGCTGCCGAGCACCGCCCAGGAAAAAATTTTGGACGACGAAGGAAGAGCGACCTTGACGGCAAGGCTGGAATCGCCGCGACCATTCATGGATTCGGAAACACCGGACACTTCGGTTGTTTGCTGATTGAACAGCGCCGTACCGACCTGGAGCTCGACATTTTCACCCAGACCGATGCGCAAGTTCGTGCCCGCACTGTAGAGCGTGGTTTTCGTACCCCCATCCGACGAGCGCTGAAAGTCCGGCAGGCCCTGCTCGAAAGAAAAACTCCCAAGTGGAATAGTCGTGGTCGAAAACGAAATACCCGGGCGATCAAATGCCGGAG
>JANMQQ010000061.1:0-2616 GCA_031370545.1 Gammaproteobacteria bacterium | reverse complement strand
AGCGCCGGATCCTACCGATGATAAAAAATGAAAATACGCGGCACGAGTTGTAGCGTGCGCCATGCGCCCGACGTTCGCACGTGGGATGCTGTGTCGTGCGCATGGCGCGAGCTACGTAATCCGGGAACTAATCAGCGAATGTCTGACGTTGCGAACAATGTCGTTTATTCTGCTTTTTCCATCCCCAGGAAAATTTTTTGTTGAAGTGTCCAAAAAAGAAGTCCTCGTGCGTCATTTCAATGCGATGCGATTGCACGCTCAAAACTTTTAAGGAGAAACCCAATGTCACAGCGCAAATATCTGGTGGTGTTACGCAGTCAGCCCGGTCAGGGTCAAGGTCAGGCGCCATCCCCGGAGCAGATGCAGAAGATGTACGCGGCGTTCAACGAATGGAAGGAGAAATACAAAAGCGAAATTCTCGACATGGGCGGCAAGCTCAAGCCGGACGGCAAGGTAGTGAGAGCGTCCGGCGTAGTCGACGGTCCCTTTGCGGAAGCCAAAGAAATTATTGCCGGGTTCATGATTGTGGGCGCCGACGACTATGATGGTGCCGTCCGCGTAGCTTCCGAATGCCCTGGTGTGATCTCACCGGGAACGTCTATGGAAATTCGCGAAATGGCAACGTTCTGACCCCTTTATCCGACGCGCACGGCCGACCGTCTTTGGCATCTCCGCCGGAACTCGTCGAGCACTATTTCCGGCACGCGTACGGCAAGCTGGTGGCCGTGCTCGTCCGTCGCGTCGGTGTCCGGCATCTTGGCTTGGTTGAAGACGCGGTCCAGGGTGCGCTGATGGCGGCGCTCATCGCGTGGGTAGCCAAGGGTATTCCCGAGAAGCCGGAAGCTTGGTTGTACCGGGTGGCCCACAACAACTTGATGGGTGGCTTGCGACGAGACGCGGGGCAGGCGCGCATATTGGAAAGTGTGGGAGACCAGCTGGCGGAACCGGCGCAGGACGATGCCTCCGCGCACTTTGACAGTGAGGTGCGGGATGAACTGCTGCGTATGCTGTTTATTTGTTGTGATGAGGCACTTCCGCAGGAATCCAGATTGGCATTGGCACTGAAAACATTGTGCGGGTTTGGCACCGGCGAGATTGCACACGGTCTTTTCACCACGGAAGCCAACATCCACAAACGCCTGGCGCGCGCACGGGAGAAATTGCGTCAATTCCCCGTTAACACGCAGACGCCGCCGCTGGAAACGTTGCAGGGCCGTTTGCCCAGCGTGTATGCGGTGATCTACCTGTTGTTCAACGAAGGGCACCTCTCTACGCATCAAGAGCACGCCATCCGGCGCGAACTGTGCGATGAGGCGATTCGGTTGGCAACATTGTTGGCGACACATTCAGTGGGCGCCACGCCAGAGACTTTTGCCTTGCTCGCGTTGATGCATCTGCACGCCGCACGGCTCGCCGCACGCCAAGATGCTACCGGTGGCCTGTTGCTGTTGGAGGAGCAGGACCGTTCGAGTTGGGATCACGCCGGGATTCAGACGGGCATTCAGTGGCTGGCCCGTGCCGCCAGCGGCACGACCTTCACTCGTTACCATGCAGAAGCCGGTATCGCGGCAGAGCATTGCCTTGCGCCGTCGTTCGCGGAGACGCGTTGGAGTGAGATTGCCGACCTCTACGCCATGCTGCAACGTATTGACCCCTCGCCGCTGCACACCCTGAACCGCGCCGTGGCTGTGGCCGAGTGGAAGGGGCCAGATGTTGCTTTAAAACTTCTAGAGGGTCTGGTTCCACCAAGTTGGTTGGAGGGGCACTATTTGTGGGCCGCAGTACTTGCGGATTTGCACCGCCGAGCCGGTCACCTGGAACAGGCGGATCAGTACCGGGAACAGGCGCTGATCGCTGCGCCAACGGAACAGGTGCGCGGTGTGTTACAACGGCGTTTGCTTATGGCGAGAAAATAGCGGGAGTGGCGCGGAACGTTTGAATACACAGGCGGTGCACTGCCTTATCGTGCAGCGTTCCGTGGAACAATGGGTCGGGCGTCGTTGAAACACCAGTGCCAGGGCTCGTATTGGTAACCGCTGGGATTGCCAGTGGGATAAGAGAGGTAGTAGCCAAAGTCGGCAGCGTAGGAACGAAGCCAAGTAAATGCGGGAGTTTGTTCGAACTCCACTTCCAGCGAGCGGCTGCCGGGAGTTGATAGATCAACGGCGCGCCCGGTATGGTGCTCGCTGAAACCAGGCGGAGCGCATACGGTAAGAATGTCTTCGATAGGCACGCCGGCCTCAAGCTTTAGACGAACAATCTCGGTTTGGCGGTCGATGCTCCGAAAGGCCGAAACAATGAACAGTGGAACACGCTCGCCGAGGGCGGCGGCCTTGAGCTTGCGCCATGCATTTGCAGCGGCTGGAACCAGCAAGCGATCTTTGCCGTCGGTGCCTACTTCAGCCACTTCAAGGCAGGGCGCTTCCGCGTACTCCGATAAGCCGCGCGCCGCCAACAACTGGCTTGAAATGCCGAGCTCGGCATTAAGTAAAACGAGGCGAGGATTCATCATGATCAGGATGCCCATCGTTCGAGAGGGTCGCGCCCAAAGCGGCGCGCCCCACTCGAACGATGGGTTAGGGTTTGTGGGGTTCTTCATATATTTGAATAATATGT
>JANMQQ010000007.1:0-5140 GCA_031370545.1 Gammaproteobacteria bacterium | reverse complement strand
CGGCGGTGGTGGTGAGGCCAAACAGGTTGCCGTTGGCCACCGGCGCGGTGTTCGGGGCGTAGCTTGGGCCGAACGGGGTTTGCGCAATGCCGCCGGAGACGCTGCCGTCGGCGTTGGGGGGGCCGGAGTCGCCGCCGCCAGTGCTGCCGCCCGAGCCGCCGCCGGTGCTGTTACCGCTGGCAGGTTCGATGGTGACGCCGCCGGAATAGGTGTTGATCGGGAAAGCCGCCTGCGCAGTGCTGCCGCTGAAGTTCTCGCCGTAGAACGTAGCGCCGAGCCAGCCTGTGGCGTCGGGATACTGGATCAACCGGCGCGGAATGGTGAGTTTGTAACCGGCGTTGATGTAGCCGGTCTCGATCTGGCCGACGTGCGCGGCGCTGTAGCTTGTGCCCGCCGGGTTGGTGTTGAGTGTGGTATCGGCGCAGGTGTTGCTGAGCCGACACTTGTTGTTGGCCCAGTCGGTGGCGTTGTTGATTTGCAGGATGGCGATGCCCTGCTCTTTCGCGAACTGCATGCCGCGCGTGGTGGAGACCGCATCAAGCCCGGCCATTTCGTGCCAGATGTAGGCCTCGTAAGCGGAGCCTGCGAAACCCGCCAGTTTGAACGCGCGGAGATCCGTGCTGTTGGGCGTATCAAGCCGCGAGCCGGTGTATTTGCCGCCCGGCCAGTCGATCAGAAAGCCTTTGCGGAACAAGCCATACGGCAGGTCAAAGAGGTAGTTGACTTTGACCTGGGCGGAGGTCAGCCCAAGGCTCACGCCGACGGTGCCGGATTCGCCGAAGAGTTCGCCCGCGCGTTTGCTGGCGTCGGCGACGTAGCGGCTGTATTTGCTCGCGGCGATGTTCAGAAACTCGCCTTCGATGCCGTCGCGGTCGGCGTTAGGGTTGCCGCTGTTGGCGCGCACCGCGGTCAGCAGTTGGTCGTTGCGTTTGGCAAGATAGGTGTCGGAGGTGTGCCAGGCGTACGCGTGCAGTGCGTGCAGGTTGGCCGCACCAATGCTGGTATAGGTGACGTTGGTGCGGGTGGCGGATGCGCCGAGTTCGGCGAGCGTCACGGTGAGCGTGAGTTTGTTGTTGGTGGAACATAAGGTCGTGCTGCCGCTGCCTGCCTCGCTGGTCTGCTCGACGCCTTCGAGTTTGATCGACGGCACCATGTTGGCGGTGGCGGCGCAGGTCGGGGCGGCGGCCGGGTCGACGGCGTTGAACCACGCATCGAACGCGCTTTGATCGGCGGGGGTCGCGCCTTTGTACGACAGCGTGAGGCGACGGCTTGCGAGTTCGGTGAGGTTGAGGGTCTTTTGCGATAGGACCGCGTCGGTCGCGGTCTTGGCGGCGACGAGCAGCCGGTATGTGTGCCGGTCGGGCAGCGCGGCGGTCTCGGCGGATTCGTTAATGATGCCGCTCCAGCTGGTGTATTGCAGCACTTCGTACGGCGGCACGATGGGCAGGATGTCAAAGTGCTGGCGGTTGATGTCGGCGCGGTAGGGCACATCGTCCAGCGTGGTGTTGGCGTAATCAGGGGCTTTGGTCTTCGCGTGGGCTTCGACTTCGTTCTCGAACGCTTCTGTCGGCAGGCGGTAATTGCCCTGGGCATCGAGGCGGCTCGCGAGCCAATTGGGGTAATTGAAGTCGAACGTGCTGTCGACATTGATCCCGGCCTGGTAGCGCTGGTCTTTGTACGCCGGATCGAGCGGCACCCAGCGGTGGCCGGAGTCGTCGAGTGCGGCGCCGCGATACGCGGCGTACGGCAGGCAGGCTTCGAGCCAGACGTGCGCGAGATCGATGCCGTTAGTGCGATAGACGGTGGACGGGTTGCCGTTGCTGGAGAGCACCGCGGCGGCGGCCTGGTAGCTCTTGGCGCCAATCCAGCGCGGGCCGCGCCCGGCCGCACCCAGTGCACTGGCGTCGAGCACGGAGATGTTGCCGCGCACGTAGCGCACCGGGATGTTGGACGCGCGCAGCAACGCGGCGAGCAAACTCGCCTGGTCGGTGGCGCCGCCGGATTTGCTCCACAGCGCGCCCAAGGCGCCTTTCATCGAACCGTAGTAGGGCTCGAACTTGATGTTCTGATTCACCCACTCGAACATCCGCACCGGGTGGTAGTCGAGCTGTTTGGCAAGCGCTGCGATGTCGGGGTGGGTCTTGGGGGCTTCCACGGTGTCGGCGAGGTCGGCCGCTACGTAGCCGCAGGCAGTGGCTTCGCTGGGGGTGGCGCGCAACGCGGTCTTCACAAAGCCCGCGTGACCGGGCACCTGGATCAGGCCTTCGCGGCTGGCGAACTTCTGCTGCATCAGCCAGTACGCGTCGGAGACAAAGCGCGGCGCAGTTGCGGCGGGCGGCAATAACATCGGCGGCACGGCTTCGACCCGGCGCCAGTTGGGCTGCGGCAACGGTGCGACGGGGCGCGCGGCGAGCCAGGTCTGGATGCGGCTGGCGGCGCGCTGGGCGCGGAAGTTGAGGTTGGACTTGTCGGCTTTGGACAGGTCGTCGAGGTCCGCGGTGAGCGCGTTGAAGCGGGTGACGAGTTTTTGTTTCAAGGCCTGGGTTTGCGCGGCTTCGGCGCTTTGCCCGTGGGCGGTCAGCGCGGCGGCTTGCTGGTCGAGGCGCGCGAGCACTTCGTCGCGCAAGCCCAGCATTTGCTGGCGCTTGGCGGCGGCCTCGCTCTGGCGATTGGCAAGGCCTGCGGCCTCGCTCTGGCGGGGGGCGAGGGTGGTCTGGATTTCGGGCGCGGTCAGGGCCTTCTGGCCTTTTAAAGCTTTGCGGTTGAGCCGCGCGGCGGCGCGTTCGCTGCGCTCGGCAAGGTCGAGGCCTTCGTGCAGGTGGCGGTCGAGTATCTCGGACATCGCGTCGGGGCGGCCCGGCTGCGCTGCGCGGATGGCTTGGATGACTTCGGGCGAGAGCGGGGCGACGTCTTTGGGCGCGGCGGCGGCGGTCAGCGCGGCAAGGCTCAGCAGTGCGGCTAGCGGCAGACGCATCAGGGTCGTCGGATAAAGCATGGAAATCTCCCTAAATAATTTCTTGCTTGTGTGCTTCTAACGGACATGGCGATATGCCACCCCGGAATATGAAACTTTTTCGCGCCGTGTCCGTTCCCCTCCCCGGCCCTGATAAAGCTACTAGCCATTCGACTAAGCCCGCAAGCGGGCAAGTCGCTGGTTATCCCCCGCTTGCGGGAGAGGGGGACGCGGATTCGCTGTGCGAGTTTCACGTTAAAACGCAATCAGGCCGCGCGCGCGGCGTGCCGACGCATCGCGCCAAGCAGACCCGCGCCGAGTGCTACCAGCGCCCAGGCCGGCAACGGAACGTCGCCGTCGGCGGGCGCCATCACGTCGATGCGGCCGATCACGAGGGTTTTGGTGTTGGCGGCATCGGTGACTTGATAATCGAAGGCGTAGCTGCCCTGCGCGGTAGGCGTGCCGGCAATCTGCCCGTTGGCTGCCATCGCGAGGCCCGGCGGCAACGCGCCGTTGACGCGCGCAAATGCGAAGGGTGCATTGCCGCCCGAAGCGGTCAGCGTGTAATTGAAGGTCTGGTTGAGATAGCCGGTGGCGTTAAACGAGGTCGCGGTCAAACCCGGCACAGCGCTGGCGGTGGAATCGAGTTGACCCTGCGCATCGGCGACCAGCACCTGGGTGCCGAGCTGCTGTTCGACTACGTCGGTCAAGCCGTCCTGATCGCTGTCGGTGAGCTGGGTGCCGGTGGCGGCTGGCAAGGCTGCGACGACGCGGGCAGTCACGAAAGGGTCGCCGCGCCAGCTGCCGTCGGCGTTTTGCTGGGTGGCAAGCCAGTTGCGTGCGCCGGTGATCGCAGTGGTGGCGGCGGGATCGCCTTCGGCTGCAAACAGCGCCAGCGCCCGCACGGCCAGCGCACTCGCGACGGGGGCGGAGGCTTCCAGTGCGCCGGTCTGCGGGTTGCGTTCGGCAAAGCCGCCGTCGGCGTTGGCCTGGGCGATGAGCCAGGTTTTAGCGCTGGTCATCACGGTGTCGATGTCGGTTGGCGAGGCCTTGCCGCACGCGCTGCCGGTCAGATAACGCCCGGCCTGGCGCTGCTTTTTGAGTTCGAACAGCATGATGGCGGTGGCCCCCAGCGATCCGGCAGCGGCGTGGGTCGGCTGACCGTTTTGCGGCAGCGCCTGCGGCCACGCGCCGGTCCAGGGCGCGCTCGCAAGCTGGGCCGGCAATATATTGCACAGCACGGTAACGGTGAGTTCGGTGGTGTCATTCGCGTAACTCACCCCGGCACTGCGCAGCGCGCCATAGCCCAACGCCGTGTCCATGGTGCCCGCGCCGTAGCCAGGATAGGCACCCCAGGTTGCCACTCCGCTCGAAAGCGTGCCCGACCTGGCGGCGGTGGTGTTGCGCTCGTCGCGAATCACGCCTGCAATCGCCTTGGCGTCGCGCCCTGCCGCCGCAAGCGCGCTCGACTGCCACGCTCGCGAATCCAGGCTGGCGCCGGGCGCGTTAGCCAGCCACGCCAGCGCACGCGTGTATTGCGGCGAGCGGGTTACGCCTGCCGCCAGCATCGCTTCGACCGCCGCCGAGGTGGCCTGCACCTCCAGCCCCTGCAAACCCGCGAAAGCGCCGTCTCCTTTTTGAGTTTGCACCAGCCATTTGATGCCCTTGGCGCGCGCGTCATCGACGGTCGCATGCACCGGCGAAACCATGGACAGCGTGAATAATAATGAATAGGCAATGCGTAGCTGGCGGTTCACGAGCCTTCTCCCAAGGGCTGGATTTGAAGGAAGTGTAGCCAGCCAATGTGACGAATCATGACTTTGGATTGAGCGTTTTTATGAGCCGAATGGCCTACAAAATAATCAGAATAGTCTTACAACTGTCACACGCGTTTTGTTTTAGGCATCACCGCGTTTGCGCGTAGTAACCCGTTTGCTAATCCTGCTTTCGATTCGTCCCGCCACCAATGCCATCACGACGCCTACCCCGAGCCTGCCGCCTGCGTGCAGAAATTCATGCCACGCCAGCAACGGCGAAAATCCGCCGGGGTCCATGCTGTCCACCAGCATGTCCCAGACGTAGGCGTATAAGGTGAGCGGCAGGTCGATGAGCATAAAGCCCAGCGCGAACAATATGGCAAGGGTCAGGCGCATCAGGCGCACCGCAAGACGTCCGGGCAGCGCGGCT
>JANMQQ010000032.1:0-7025 GCA_031370545.1 Gammaproteobacteria bacterium | reverse complement strand
ACTGATGTTGCCGCTGGCCTCGGGCTGGCTGCATGCACATGGCGCGTCAGTGGTGTGGCGTCGCTTGACGCTGTTCGCGCTGGGCCTGGCCACTGTAGCGTTGTGTTATCTGGTGGTGCTGTGGGTGTTGCGCGACTGGATTTTCGACATCGTGCTGAACAAGCAATTTCCGCAACGCGACGAATTACTCATGCTCTGGTCGGCGGCGTTTTTGGTGATGGTGGCGCGCGATCAGTTGATCTACCTGCTGGTGGTGCGCGGACGCTTTCGATTCCTCACTTCACTTGCGCTGGCCAGCGCAGTGATCTCGCTGTCGACCAGCTACTGGGGCATGCTGCACTACGGCACCGCAGGCGCCTTGCTGGGCGTACTGGCGGGTGAAATCTCCAACGTCGTTGGCATCGTGGTGCTCTCACTGCGCGAAACCAGCCCTCTCCCTGCTCAAGCCCAACCGCAACAAACCTGAAGGTGACGTGCGTTTGGCGCACGAAAATCACACGCATTAATCCGCCGAACCATCGTGCGCAGGGCGCACGCTACGCGGCGCGCCATGCGCACGAAACCACGTCGCACACGACATGACCCCTAAGCTTTCTTAACCACCGGGCGTTGTGTTTCAAACGGCATGAGCGTGGCAAGCTCCGCAGCATTTATAAACTCACCCGTGCCGCAGCGCGCTTTAGCAATCAACGCGGCGATATGCTGGTGCTCTTTGGTCGACAATCGGCCCTTGGATGCCGTATCGCTTGCGGACTCCTGGTCGTGCTCGAGCACGTCGCGGTGCATCGGATTGAAAAGCACGTTGCTGCGCTGCGCAACTTTTGGGAACAACCTGCGTTTCAGATCTCCCAGTATCCGGTGCCAGAAAAACGGCGTGCCCAGCTGATAAATCTGCACATTGTGGGTTTCGGTCATCTGCGCCTGCCAGCGCGCTTTGTAGTAACCAAACCCCGACAATAAATTAAAAAAGCGGTAGCCGCCGGTGAGCGCTTCACGCATACCCATCAACAATACCGCCGATCCTGGCGCCAGATGACTGCGTATGTTGTCCGACACGATATGTAAAGCATAGAGCCCTTGATCAAATGCGCCGTTGATCAACCCGGCGACCGGCACGCCGTCGAGCAACAGCAGGTGGATCGAAATACGCATGGGTTGGCGCGCGTTGAGCAGGCCCCTGAAGTATTCGGGCCATTGCGCATGCCGCCCAATGTCGACACCCGCCCGCGATTTCCAGCTGCGCCGTTCAATGTCGCAATACAATTCGAATAGCGCGGGCGTAGTCTTGGGGTCCGACGACACCATGTAGGCCACGTCACCCGCCGCCAGCAGGCTGCGCATCTGTCGGCTGACATTCGAGCGAAACTTTTTTGAGAATGATTTGAAATAGGCTGGCAAGGAATCCCATTGCATGACAATGGTGCCGTTGTCCATGCTCGGCCATCGCCTCACCCAGTAGCGGGTACGCCTGACCGCAACCGGTGGCGGACATAACGGCGAGCCCGCCTCCTGCTGACGAAATTCCAGAAAGCTCCATTCGCGCTTGCGTTGCAGCAAATAGGCATAGCAGGCGTCACTGACCGCCCGCGCGTGCTCGGGCCGGGCGACCAGTTGCGGACGATCGGCATCGTGCGTCACTAAAAAGTCGAGCTTTGACGCGCGGAAACCCAAAACGGAATGCGTGACGTGTTTAAGAGCCAGATAGCCGATCAAGCGCCCGGCATCAAAGGCCGCAAGAAACCACAGTTGCAAATCTTGTCCGCGCGCACCGGAATCGTCGTAACAGAGGAAATTTTCGAAAAACTCGAAGCTTGAAAACGGATCCGGCCGCGCACTGGCACGGTTTAGCGCGTTCACCTCATCGCGCAGAAACTCAGCTTCCAGCAGCGAGCCATAGCAGCGCACCTCAATCAATGGCCACCGCAATCCGGTCGAGCGCGACCACGCCTCCGGGCGCATCCGGATCAACGCGCAGTGAGGGTATATGACGTTTGGTCTGCAACCGGTCCAAGCCCGCTTTGCTGGCCAGGCGATGCAGCACGGTTTTCATCAGCGCCGCCGGGCCGTGTTCGCGTGTTGACAAATTACGCACGCCCAGGCGGGTGCGAAAAAAACGATTGGCGGTGTACACGCGCGCACGCCAGCGGCTCTGCGCTGTGAAATGTTCAGTCGCAAGCGAAACGTTAACACTGTCGAGGTTGGTCACGCGGTGCGGCGCGTTCTGCGGCCAGGTGATCCACTGCCCGGGTTCAAGATCGTAAATCACGGCGGCGGCGTCGTAGCTGCTTTGGTACGGCAGATATTCATGCCTGACTCCCGCAAAAATATCTTCGAGCAGTTCGCGCCGCATATACTTTTCATCAAGCTCCGGATAGACCCAAACGCGCTTGCGACCGCGAATATGCCACAGCACCGAAGTGGGCGCATCGGCATGGTAATAGACCAGTACGTGCGGCGAGGAAATCAACAAGGTGCCCTGGCTTGCCATCGGTGCAAAGCCCGGAGCCTGCGCGATGAGCTGCGCGTACAGCTGGTCGATGAGCGTACGGTAACGTGCATCGGCGCGATCAACGCGGGTGATGTTGAGCCAAAGGCGCCCGTTTTTGACTGCCCGGAGCAGATCGGCACCGCTCACGCCGTCGTGCAGCGCCAGGCGATTGCCGTCGGTATGGGTCGGATCGTTATCCATGGTCAACGCGTACAGATGCTGGCGCGGAAAATGGTCCAGCAAGTCGATCAGCGCCGCATCGCTGAACAGTTCATGCTGATGCAGGTTGTGACTCGCCAGCAGCGGGCGTCGACCGAAGCCGGCACGCTGCGCTTCCGGCAAATTCACTTGCGGCGCAATCATGTCATGGTCTCCTGCGTCTCATGTGATGCCCCGGTCAAGGGAGCAATCCAAACACCGACAGTTGTCCCTGAACTCCCAGATACACTTTTCCATTGGCAACAACCGGCACGGTGAACTTGACCGCCGAACCGGCGTAGTCACGTGCCGAGTTTTGACCGCTATTGTAAAGTTCAACGGACAGATCGGTCGCCGCGTACGCGTGCAGTATCGCGGTTGCACCCGACCCGTTGGTCTCAAGCGCCCACACAATTCCATTGGTCGATCCGTAGGCTGAAACTATCGCCGTCGCTCCCGGCCAACGGAAGGTATTGGATGACTGACTGACCATCGAAAGCTGACCATTTGTCAGCCGGTAAGCCGTCAACTTGTCGGCAGCAGGGGCCATGTACACGGTATTCTCGAAGTACGCGGGGGTGGCGAACAGTGCACCCGGCCCGGTGATGGACTGCACGATCTGGCTGTCACTTCCGGCTTGATATTTGCCGAGGTTGTCGCGGTCCAGCAGGTAAATCGTTCCTTGCTTTCCCGCGCTAACCAGCAGATGCGCTGGACCGGTGGGCTGATCCGGAAGTATTAATGCACCGCCCGAGCCGAGATCGCCGTTCACGGCGTCCAGGACTGCCTGGTTAAACGGAGTGAAATAATCCGTCACCTTGAGTGCCGCACCGGAAAACTTCAGAAAGGTATTACCGAAATTTGCGCCGCCGGAATCGGCGTTGAAGGTCCCGTCACCGGTAATGGTATACACGTTGCCGTAGGCATCGGCGGCCGGACCGCCGCCACTTTGCCAGATGCCGCCCTCGGTCCCCGTGGGCGTGGCACTGAATGCTCCGCGCTGAGTGAGCGTCTTGGCATCGTAGGTCATTTGCCAGCCATGATGATCGCCAACGTCACAGAACGAGCCGAAGGCGATATGGATCGCGTTGTCATTCAGCAGCAAGGCCGCACGCTGGTTTTCCAGAGCGGAGCTGAATATCAGGTGACCCTTGCCGTCATTCGGAGGTGCCGTTCCAGGTACCGAAGCTTGAATTTTTTTACCGCCGCCGAACTTTTCACCGCCAGTAGTGATGTCGAGCGCATGCAGACGATGCGCAATCGTGCCGTTTTCCTTGGTCATGGCCACCACGTAGAGCGTGCCGGTTGCGATATCAATCACTGGCGTGCTGGTGATGCCAATCTCCGGGTCGATGTCGTTGCAGTGGGTGTCGGCGCTTAAAACCGTGGTTATGCCGTTGGCGGGATCAATAAAGCTCACCTGCCACAACGGCGCGCCTGCGCGATTATCTGCATCGAAGGCGTACACGCTGTCGTGTTCCGTGGCTACGAAAACCACGTTGCGAAGCTGACCACCGACGGCCAGATTGGAGACATACAACGGCTGGGCATAAACGGCGCCATCCACCGGAAATGAATACAACTTGCCGAACGTCTCGGTCTTTACATTCGCGGGCTTGAGCACTTTTTCCCGAAGATTCTGCCCGGTGCGGGCATTGTCGTAGTGATAAGTCAGCACGTCGGTGAACAGCGGAACCGTGACTGAAACATTGACCGTACCGCTCCTGGCGGGGCTGGCGACACTGGCGGCGATGATCGAGTGGCTGCCTTCGCGAGGCGGCGACGTGTAGAGCCCGTCAACGGAAATCGTACCGACCTCGACATTTCCGCCTGGAATGTTGTCCACCAGCCAGGTCACGACTGAATCTTCACTGTTGGACGCCACCACCGTGAACTGCTGAGTCTGGCCGGTGGCAATTGCGGCACTTGCTGGAGCCACCGTCACCGAGTCGGTCTTTGGCTGCGTATCAGGCGTTACAACTCCCGGATCTTCCACGGCCGGATGCTTCGCATTGCTCTCCGAGCAGCCGCTGACAACGCCCATGGCTGATAGAACCAGGACCAACAACAGCTTGGTTTCCAAGCTCGATAAGTTATTCATTTCCCAGTGCCTCTCAATTAATATTAATTTGGCGGCAGATCTCATCCTCGAAATCGCCGTACATGATGCGTGCGCGCTGGTCGAACCATCGCTTCCGTTCCAGCCATTTGGCGCAGATAACTACCTGACCGGACCTCAAATACCCGGCACACTGTATTCCGCCCAAAATATTTGATCCGTACGTCAGCGCGCATGGGAAGCGCTTCTGACAAAATAATTTTGAAACGCTCCGGAACCCTCCCTACGCCGATGCTCCCGGCAACACCAACCCCGCCCAGCCACCCACCTCAAAAATTCCCCTCCAAATTTTTAAATGTATGGAATGGGTAGAGTAGAAAACAGGCGCCTGCCTGCCCTCCCTCATCAAACCGTGCATGCGGTTTTCCCGCACACGGCTTTCCGATGTTTTTCATACCAAGGCATGCGCCGTTTTCCAGCCCGCTCCCGCAGGAACCTTGTACAGCCCGTAACGTTCATAAAGCTCCGCATACGGGAATCGGCGTAAGCCGGTTCCTCGATCCTTCACCTTATGGCGCTTTCTCAAGTGGGTTCGCAACCGGTCTTCCGCGTGCGTTCTGACCTTGCTCATTCCCAAGCTGGAATTCCGATAGTGGAAGTAGTTCGCCCAGCCTCGCAGGCTGCGGTTCACGTTTTCCACCAAGTCTTCCAGCGGGAGAGGGGTCAGTTCTCGCCCCGTCAGTGCCGTCAGCTTCGCCTTGATATTCTTCAGCGATTTATCCGACGGGCGAACGTTCGGGTACGGCTTACCGGTGCGTGCCCCTCGACTCATCTGAATCGTAAAACCCAGGAAGTCGAAGCTCGCTTGCGTGGCATCCACGATGTGGGTCTTGGTCTCGTTGAGACTCAGACCCACACGTTCCAGTACGTGACGCACCACCTTCAGCGGTTCCTCAACCTCTTTCCGGCACAGCACTACAAAGTCGTCTGCGTAACGCACAAGGTGCGCGTGCAGCTTTACCTTGAGGTTCTGCCGTTGCCAGATCCGATCCAGAATATGTAGGTAGCAGTTCGCCAACAGCGGTGAGATGACACCGCCTTGCGGCGTGCCTTTGCGGTTGGCTTTGCCGCCCCCTACGGTCTTCTTCACTCCATGGTCGTCTTCGCCGATGACCGGGGCTTTGAGCCATTGTTTGATGAGGTGCAATATCCCTCCATCCACAATGCGTTCGGCCACCACGGCCAACAGCTTGGCGTGCGGAATGCTGTCGAAGTATTTCAACAGGTCGGCGTCGATGACGTGGGTGTAGCCGGCCCGTAACGCGTTGGCGATGTCGTCCACGGCATCGTGGGCCGATTTCTTGGGCCGGAATCCGTACGAGTTCGGACAGAAGTCGGCTTCAAAAATCGGTTCGATGAGGAGCTTGACCGCCATTTGCGCGACCCGGTCGCGGACGGTCGGGATACCCAGCGGACGCAGGCTGCCGTCCGCTTTGGGAATCATGACGCGGCGCACCGGTTGGGCACGGTAGGTTTTGTCTTTCAGATCACAGGCCAGTTCCTCCAGAAACGTTTCTATCCCGATTCCGTTCTCTATGGCCTCGAAGCTGACCCCGTCAACGCCGGGACTGCCTCGATTGGCACGGACAAGTCGCCAAGCGTGACTGAGGATGTCTTCTCGGCTGACCTTGTCGTAGAGCGCGTAAAAGCGATAGGCCGGTTCGTGCTTGGCCTTGGTATACAGCTTCCGCTGTAGCGTCCTGATCACATCCGGGGTGGCTAGCAACATGGCAATCCCCTGATCCTCCGCTCTTTGGTTGCACGAACAAAGCAGGGTCCCTTCCCTCGGCCGGGGTTGTGTTGTCCCTCAGCCTCAAACGGTACTATGAACCCCTCCGACTCCCGTCTGGGGCCGCTGCGTTTTCGTTTCCTTATACGCAGCAGTTGGTGGTCTCCCCACCCCCGCAACGGGTCTCCAGCACTGGGCAGTAAATCTTCGATAACATGCCGTCCTTGCTACCCCGGGAGTCAACACATGCCACTTCCGTTCTTCCAGCATGCGTCCAACGGCCTTCCCCTTCTGACCACAGGGTCGGCTTCTCCAATTCGTTTACGAGGCTACTCATGGGTTCACTTTCGTTACGGCCTGCTATCTTGCTGTTTGGAAACTTACGACCCCTGATTGCTCAGCCGCCGCTTCCTCATGCTACCAAGGCGTACGGACAACTCCTTGGGCGGGACTTGAACCCGCTAGATTTAATGCTGTTACTGCGAACGGTC
>JANMQQ010000030.1:0-4335 GCA_031370545.1 Gammaproteobacteria bacterium | reverse complement strand
GTTCGCGTTAATCGGCGGCCTGTGGCTGACTTACGTGCTCGGCTATCAATTTTCGGTCGCCGTGGCGGTGGGCTTCATCGCGCTCGCGGGGGTGGCCACTGAATTCGGCGTGGTGATGCTGCTCTATATCGATCAGGCGCTCGCTGCGCGGCAAAACGTGCCGCTCACGCGGACAGTTATCCGCGACGCCATCATCGACGGTGCGCTGACGCGCATCCGGCCCAAGATGATGACCGTCACAGTGATCATTGTGGGTTTGCTGCCCATTATGTGGAGCCAGGGCGACGGCGCCGACGTGATGAAACGCATCGCAGCACCTTTAGTGGGCGGCATGATCAGCGCACCGCTTATTTCTTTATTTTTGATTCCTGCCATTTATCGCGCATGGCTTAACCGCATTAAGCGTTGAGAGAACTTAGTGGTTTTTGACTTGACTCATTGAGGCAACAACACAGGAATGAAGACATGGAACAACTTCAAAAAGAAGTAGACGTATCTCGTGATTTCTTGGGCCGCTTGGAGGAAGCAGATAAAAACGAACTCTACCGTATAGGAAAAAGGCGAGCCTTTGCCAAAAACGATTTCGTTTTTAAAGCTGGGGAAAAGGATTTGAACGTCTGGGTTGTAATACGAGGGCGCGTCAAACTTTTTGGAAGCTCGGCTCAAGGGCGCGATGTCCTACTCTGGTTTACTCTCGCCGGAGAGATTTTCGGCCTGGCTGAATGCTTGCAGGAGGGGCCAAGGCAGATTTATGCGCGCGCGGCCGAGGAGTGCGAAGCACTCAGCATCGCGTACACCGAATTCAAAGAATGGCTTAGCCTCCGGCCCGACGTCGCTTACTATTTAATGAAAATTATGGCAATGCGCATGCGTGAACTCGGGCAACGTTTCTTGAGCCTTGCGAATGGCAGTGTCCAGATGGAAATCGCACAACTCCTGCTCAGATTATCTGCGAGTTATGGGAAGCTGGCTGGGCAACACATCCATGTCAGCATCCCCCTGACGGTGCAAGACATTGCTGACATGGCGGGCGCTAGCCGCCAAGGCGTGAGCACCTGCCTGGCCGAGATGAAACGCCAAGGCATCATCGACAGTGTGCGCCATTTTATGATTATCAAAAAACTCGACTATCTGCAGCAAATCGCGAACGGACAGAGCGAGACGGTGCCGCGCCGGCATATGCAAATAAACACGGCGGGCAAAATGGAACGTCCGAAAAGAGATCGATATGATATTGCTCAGACCGTGCTGGGGAAAAAAGAGCAGCGACCAGAGCGGAACTCGTGATAGTGAGTATTTGAAGTAAGCATGCACTCGTGGCGCCACGCGATGTCTGACCTTACCGAGATGCTGAGCTGTTTATAAACAACAACGGCACCCGAAGGTGCCGTTGTTTGCTTACTGTGGAGAGGGCTAGAGTCTCAGCCCTCTAGGGGTATTAATCCCCGCCACCGCCGCCGCCACCGTTACCACCACCACCCATTCCACCGCCACCGCCACCGCCACCGCCACCACCACCACCACCACCGCCCATTCCTCCTCCACCCATGATAGACCTCCATATTTAAAAAGTTGATGATTTGAAATTGTTGCGAGTATTCCCCCAGATTTCTGAAGGAAAGGAAAGGCTACACCCGCACGTTCCACTCCTTCTGTCAGAATTCAGACATTTTCGGATTAATTTTTTTTTAGATATGCCTGCGCATTTCTGCACAACATATGCAGATGTCGGCGCAACAATATTATTTTAATGAAGCACGAAAATTGCGACAGGAATTAACGATTCCGTTCTACTAAGGCCCTTACCAAAACCACTTTTAAAAACCGCTGATTTAATCATTTTTGTTGATGAGCGAGCGCGGCACGGTATCCTTCATGACGCTGCGACAATTCGGCATGGGTGCCGATATCGGCGCTGCCGTCCCCATTCAAGTAAACAATACGGTCAACGCCTTGCAGGATGGAATAACGATGAGCAATCACAATGGTGGTACGGTCGCGGCGCACAAACGTCAACGCTTGTTGCAACGCCATTTCTGCTTGCGCATCAAGCGCTGAGGTTGCCTCGTCGAAGATCAGCAAAGACGATTTTTTTAATAGCGCCTGCGCGATTCCCAGGCGCTGTCGTTGCCCGCTGGATAAGCGCGAGCCTTGGCCGCCCAGCCTGGTATCGTAGCCCTGCGGTAGCTGAGTGATAAATTCATGTGCCTGCGCATGTCGCGCGGCGGCAATCATTTCATCTTCGCTCGCATCGGCGTTAGCAAGCAAAAGGTTGGCACGCACACTATCGTCGAGCAAAAACGGTTCCTGCCATACCACTGCTACATGCCCGCGCAGTGAAGCCACGCTCAGATCGCGCAGATCGTGACCGTCCAAATAAATGGCGCCTTCGGTTGGGTCATAGAAGCGCAATAATAGACGCGCAAGCGTTGATTTACCGGAGCCGCTCCCCCCCACCAAGCCAATAAATTCGCCTGCACGGATATCGAGATTGAAGTCATGTAGCATCGGTGGTGCGCCGGGATAACCGAAACCGACCTCGGTAAAGCGCAGCTCGCCGGCGACCTCCTGCAATATGCGGGGGGATGCTGTTTCGCGTACCTGTGGCACACGGTCGAGAATCTCAGCCACGCGCGCCGCGGCGGCTGCGCGGATTTGCGATTCGACAGGAATATTCGCTAAGCCTTGCAACGGCTTGGCTAAATAACCGGTATACAGGAGAAAATTGATCAATCCGCCCAGGGTTAAGGCGCCGCGACCTATTGCTTCTACCCCTAGCATTACGAGCACAATAGCGCACAGTGCAGCGAGCAATTCAAAGGTCACGATAAAAGCGTTCTGGGTCAGCAGATTGCGCATGGCGGCGTGGCGAAAATCGGAAAATAGTTGTGTAAAACGCGTCATCATCACTGGTTCGGCGTTGAAAGAGTTAATCCCCTGCAGGTTGGCAAGCGACTCCTCTTCGAAGGCGCTCATGCCCCCTTGACGCGCGAGAAATACCCTGGAGGAGCGCCGCGTGCGCGCGGAAAAGTAGCGTTGATGCAGCCAGAACAACGGCAACAACGCGAGCGCCACCAGAGTCAGGCGCGGCTCCATCCATAACAGCACTGCGATGTATACGATAAACGTTACGCCATAGGCAAATACATGGCCTGGCACCAGCACCAACAATTGCGACACCCGGACGACGTCCTGTGCCAACCGCGTGAGTAGGTCGCCCGCGGCATATTGGGCTTTGACTGGTGTCGACAACAACAACAGGTGTGCATAAAGTGCGCGCCGAATCGAGAAGATCACGCGCTGCTGCATCCATTCGTATAAATAGTGATTAACGTAGCGCAACAGTTGTAACAACACAGCCAGCGCCGCCACCGAAACAAAATAGCGCGGTAAGGCCTCGAAGCGGCTAGCGTGCAGCAAGTCGAATCCGTGCCCGACCATCCAGATCAACGCCGCCGAGCATATTGTTGCTGCGAATATCACGACGGCATTGAGCAGCAGGCGTGCCGAATCCGGCCTCAGATATTTCGCGAAGCGGCGCATTGAATTTATCAAACTAGCGGGGGGAACATCTGCAGTATCTGAGGTCATCAGTAGATCCTATAAACGCTACTCACTCGGAGCGATACTATCGCATATTTTTTTAATGCAAGGATTATGGTGCGCATCACAACTGAACATGAAACTCTCTAGCGGTTGACATGAACCAACCGGTCTACTATTATCACGTTATGATACAAAAAATCGATACCCGCCAACGCCTACTTAACGCCGCTTCAGAGTTGTTCCATAACCGTAGCTATGACGCGGTGGGGATTGCCTTGGTCTGCGATCAAGCTGGTGTTTCCAAAGGGAGCTTTTTTCATTTCTTCGCGAGCAAGCGGGATTTGGTACTTGCTGTAATGGATCAATTCAAAGAACAGATTGACGAAAACCTGATTAAGAAAGCCTTTTCCCAAAAACACCCACCCTTGGAGCGTCTTGACCGTTTTGTGCAAGGATTGTACGCCTTCCAGAAAGCGCAAACCGACGAATCCGGGCATATGCCCGGCTGTCCTTTCGGTAATCTCGCTATGGAGCAGGCCTCTCAAGACGAGGTTCTGCGTAAAAAGGTCGATGGATGTTTGCGCTCAGTCGCTAAGCACATACAGACGGCAATTGAGGACGCGGTGCACAGTGGTGCCATTCCACCAATAGACGAAAAAGCAACGGCCGATGCCATGCTTGGCTATATCGAGGGTATTCAACTCCTGGCCAAAGCACGTAACGACCCTGGTCTGATTCGCCGACTTGGTCCTGCGGTTAAATCTATCCGTGTGCCCTACAAGACCTAAT
>JANMQQ010000012.1:0-4588 GCA_031370545.1 Gammaproteobacteria bacterium | reverse complement strand
TCTTCTTCACTCACGTCCAATGTGATGGTGCCCTGCTCCAGCTTGCCTTGCGCAATACGCTCCGTTGCGGTTTCAATACCATGATCCATCGCGTTGCGAAAACTATGCGTAAAGACATTTTTCATGACCTGCGCAACTTCGACCGCCAGACGGATGCCGTTGTCTTTGATGACGATGTTCGGCGGTACTTTGCCGAGCCGTTGTGCCAGTTCCGGCATTGAGCGTGTGATCCCGTCCAGCAGCGCAGAAATGGATTCGGTACCGATGGCGCCCGAGATCGACTTTACCGTTCGTACCGCGCGGCGCAACGCGTTGACGTCATGCTCGTTGACGTGATCCAGCACCACGCGCAGTTTGTCGATCAGCATTAAGTCAACATACACACCGTCGGACGAAGTTTTGGAAAGTTTTTCTTTATTGATCGTTGCGTAGTTCTCGACCCGCTCGCGGGTACGCGCTAACTCCCTCAGTAGAGTGTCCCTGTCAAAGAACGCTTCAGGATTTTTACGCAATACGTCGTAAGACGTCTCGGCTTCATGCGCCACGTCGGTGATGCCCATGAATCCGTAAGTGCGTGCATTGCCTTTGATGGTATGCATATTACGGAACAAGGTCGCGATGCCATCGGCTGAAATAGTTTGCGTCGCTTTGATGAGCCGCTCGTTTTCATCCAGAAAGCGATTTGCGTCCTTAATGAAGTTCATGAACTTGTCCGGCCCCACCGACAAAATCTGCCCGATGATTTGCAGTTCGGCTTTTTGTTTTTCCGCCTCGGCCTGCAAACTGCGCAGCTCGGTGACATCGCGCACCGTGACCATGAGTTTTTCGATGATGTCGTTTTCGCCGATGATCGGGTCCCAATCCAGTTCGAGAATTTTGCTGCGGCTGTCCGGCAGCGTCATGGTGAATTCGTGCACCAGGCAATGGCGGTTGAAGTCGAACATCATCGACTCTTCGCCCAGGATCGCATCCAGAGCGGCGGAGATTTGCGACAAGCCGTTGGAGCCCAGATTGGTGTTTTTGAACAACAGGTCCATAACATCGGTGTGCGCGATATTTTTGTCCTGCACGATGCTTTCCAGATACGCGGAATATTCGGGATGAATGGCGCGACCCGGCAGGATGGTGAAGATGCCCTGATGCATGTTCTGCATCATGTTGTTAATGTCGTTGGTCTTCTGCCGCAGCTCGGCGGTGCGGTTCTCGACTTTTTGCTCCAGCGTACGGTTTTGTTCGGCAATCACATTCAACATGTGGATGTTCTTGAAGCTGACCACGGCGGTGCGCGCGATGGTTTCGGCGAACTCGCGATCCGAGTCGACAAACTTCACCTCGCCCACGTCACCGCAAAAATTCATCACGCCGAAAATCTCGTCGTTGTCGATCATCGGCACGCAGATGATGGCCCGCGCCGAAGTATCGTCGCCAGGTTGCGCTGCGAACTGCTGCTCTTTTGTCGTATCAGGAATATAAATAATGCGCTTGTGTTGCGCGGCACCTCCGGCGACACCCTCGCCGATCTTGAAGGTACGTGCGCTGCGCACTGCGCTCTCGTCGCGTGCAGGAGAGTACGCTTTCACTTCCAGCAGGCCGTTTTCCTTGTTGTACAAATATACTGAACCCCACTCCACATCGCAGTGGGCGCGCATGATTTTCAGCGCATGCTCCAGCACCTTCATCGGGTCGTGCATGCTCGCCATGGTCTGGCCGGTGACATTCAACACACGCAGGTCGTCGATCTTTTTCCGGATCGCATCGCGCATGTCGGCGAAACTTTGCGCCAGACTGCCCAGCTCATCCTTACGTTGTGTGTCGATGGCTTGGTCCAGCTTGCCATGCGCCAGCTCGGAGGCGCTGGCCTTTAATGCGTAAATCGGGGTGATGATGGTGCGCGTCAGAAACAGGCCGACCATGACCGCGCAAACCATGCCCAACATGATCAACCCACCGACAATATACTGCGTGCGATTCACCTGAACGGTGAGCTCGGTGCTGCTTTCTACGCTGAAGTCGTGCTGGGTCTTGACTAATGTAGTCAACCGTTCCTGGATCTGCAACACCAGCGGCGACAACTCTTTGCGAATGACGTAGGCGTCCTGACGCCAGTCTTCGGCACCGTGAATTTTCATCACTTGCTCGGCAGCCGGTCCCCACTCCTTGAACGCCGCGTTGAAATTTTCCATAGACGCTTCTTGTTCAAAACCCAACAGACTCTTACTGGGACCGTTGAGTTTGTTGGCATCGCGCGCCGCCAGCTCCATGTAGCTGCGAAAATTCTCTTTGTTGGCATCGGCACGAAAGGCAAGAAATATGCGCAATTCATTCAGCGCACTTGCGACATTGGTGCGCAGTGAAAATATGTCCAGCAGGAACTGGCGGCGCGTCTCATTGGCGGACTCGCCACTTTCGGCAAGCAGCATTTCTTGCAGGCTTTGCAGCATGGTTTGCGCGCGTGGATTCACCTCGCGGCTGGCGAATCCAAGCGCCGGAACGTTCTTCGCGTCATCACTGGCAAACACCAGCATTTGCTCTTTGTAACTTTGCAGCTTGACGATGCCTTGCTGCACATCGTCGACCATCTTGAGCGTTGCTGCATCGTCCTGGACAACCCGCATCGCACTCAACGCCTGCACGGACTGCGTGATCTTGCCCATGTTGTAAACGTAATCCGTCTTGTGAACCTGCTCTTTGCTGAGCAAGTAAAAACCCAACGATGCCGAAGCACGATCGAGCTGATCAACCAGATTGAGCGATTGCTCCACCGCCGGTTGCACATCATTCACCAACGTGGACAGTTTTTCCTTGTTGGCTTTTAAGCTCGCATACGCGGTGATGCCCACGGCCACCAGCAGCGCGACCAGAATGCCGAAACTGATCCAGATCTTTTGCCGAATCGTGACCTTGTTAAGCATGGCGCGGCTTTGCACCAGCAGTGGCATGAATCCGTTGGGACGCGGCAGCTTCGGATGCAGACCGCTACCGGGTGTTGATTCAAATGTGTTCGCGTGCATAAGGCTATCACTCCAAAATGTTAATACCCGCTACGATTCAGATTCGCGCGCCACTGCGGCGGTGACTAAAGTGCGGTTGTTATCATGCAACCAATTTCTTGACCGTTTCCAGCACGTTCGCGCCGTTGAACGGCTTTACAATCCAACCCTTGATTCCGGCCGCCTTGCCGCGCGCCTTCATGTTGGCATCGCTCTCGGTGGTCAGCATGATGATGTTGACGGTGGTATTGCCCGCTTCACTGCGAATTTTCTCGACCATGGTCAGGCCGTCCATGTTGGGCATGTTGACGTCGGCGAAAATGAGCTTGATCTCCGGATTGCTCTTGGCCTTGGCCAGTCCGTCTTTTCCGTCCACCGCCGTGATGACTGTCAAGCCATTGGTGCTGAAAAATCCGCTCACTTGGCTGCGGACTGCTTCAGAATCGTCGACCACCAGAATTTGTGCCATAGGTAAATCCCCATCAAAAAATCGAGTTAACTACCACGTCTTTAAAACAGTTCCAGCTCGCCGGAACTCACCATCTCATTTACGTGCTGGTTCGACTCGGCATACTTCTCCGGCGACCAGTCCAAATTAAAAATAAATTTCTCGTACATGACCACGGGACGCAGCTTGCCGTCCGGGTCGGTCAGCGTGACCTTGAAACACAGCTGCGGCGCGTCAGCACCGAAAGAAATATATCTGTGCGCATGGTTGATAATAATCGGCACCTCCACACGTACATGCCCCTGTAAATCGACTGCTCCAGAACCGTAGCGAGTTTTGAATCCGCCCCGGATCATGTTCGCCAATTCCGCCAGCAGTTCATTGACGTGGTGAAAATTAGGTTCGATGGCATGCATCTGGGTTTTGCGTGCGGCAATCGCTTCACGCACGCTGTCTTCTTCCGATTGCAACGTCATGTAGCCCCGGCACCACACACTTTCCAGCGGTAACAGGCTAAACAGTTCACCGTAAATTATTTTGTCTTTGACAATGTAGGGCGGGTCAGCCTCAACGTGCAGACCTTTGAATTCAGCCTGAAACGCATTTAGAGTGAATTCCTTAACACCTGCCACAAATGCGTTCGGATAGTGACGGTTGAATAAAAACGTATCCACCAACTCCTTCAGTCGTTCAAATTCACAGTGCACATAAACACCCGTGACAGCATTGCGTAATTCAGTCGGAATATCGTTGGCCACTTCATGCGAGTCCACGCGCAAGAAGATCGGCAAGTCCGAGCGGGACATGTGAATCGCAAGCGCCAGCTCCATGTCGTCGCTTTCATGCCCGGCTGCGTACGGCAGGAAAATCGCCCCCAGATCGACGTTGCGTTTCAACACGCTCGACACGGTGTGCTTGCTGGCCTGATATCCGTCCAGGTTGCAGCTTTCGATGAACTGTTTCAGCCCGCCAAGCTTGTCCTTGTCGTGTTCGACGACAACAACTTTGCTGCGTATCTTGCGGTCTTCGGCGCGTGCTTGCGCCTGTGCATTTATCGCGACTATTGAATTCATGTGATCCTCGTACCGTTGTTGCGCTTCAAAATAACTCCAGTGCTCCGACCTCGACCTGCGCTTCGACCTTGCGCAGA
>JANMQQ010000481.1:0-5174 GCA_031370545.1 Gammaproteobacteria bacterium | reverse complement strand
CTGCGGCATAGCCGATGCGCCAGCCGGTCATCGAATACGCCTTCGACACACCGTTTAGCACGATGGCCCGGTCGTACAGATCGGGGCAGGTGTTGAGAATATTCACGAATGGTTCCGGGGTCCACAGGATGTGCTCGTACATATCGTCGGTCGCGATCAGCACGTGCGGATGTTGGTTCAAAACCTCGCCAAGCCGCAACAGCTCGGCGCGCGAATATGCCGCACCGGTAGGATTTGATGGACTGTTGAGCACGAACAGGCGCGTCTTCTTAGTGATGGCGCGCGCCAGCTGCTCCGGCGTGATTTTGAAACCCTGCTCCACGCCCGCTGAAATGATCACCGGCACACCATCCGCCAGCAACACCATGTCGGGGTACGACACCCAATAGGGCGCCGGGATGATGACTTCATCGCCCGGATTCAACAACGCCTGCGCGAGATTAAAAAAGCTCTGTTTGCCGCCGCACGACACCAACACCTGGTTGAGCTTGTAATTGAGTTTATTTTCACGCGCGAATTTGTTGACGATGGCAGTTTTTAATTCCAGCGTGCCGTCGACTGCGGTGTATTTGGTGAAGCCATCACGAATCGCTTTAATAGCGGCGTCTTTGATGTGATCGGGTGTATCGAAATCGGGTTCGCCCGCGCCCAGGCCGATGATGTCCCTGCCCTGTTGTTTCAGTTCTTGCGCGCGCGCGGTGACGGCTAAAGTCGGCGACGGTTTGATGCGTTGCACGCGCTGTGAAAGCTGTATGTCCAAGCAGAAAGTCCTCACCGGATAAGGCCTCATCGGACGCGACACGCACCGACGGCAAAGGCGTGTAATATTACCGGAAACTCCATTAGACCAAAATCCCGATGAGCAAAAACTTCGCACTTGCCGCTGGCTTCGAACCGGCCGGTGACCAACCCCAGGCGATCCACGGATTACTCGATAATCTGCGCGCCGGGATGCAATACCAGACTCTGTTGGGCGTTACCGGGTCCGGCAAAACTTTCACCATTGCCAACGTGATTCAGGATTTACAGCGCCCGACGATAATTTTGGCGCACAACAAAACCCTGGCCGCACAACTGTACGGCGAGATGCGCGAGTTTTTCCCCAAGAACTCGGTGCAATATTTCGTGTCGTATTACGACTACTACCAGCCTGAAGCCTATGTGCCGTCGACCGATACCTTCATCGACAAAGACTCCTCAATCAACGAACACATCGAGCAGATGCGTTTGTCGGCGACCAAGTCGTTGCTGGAGCGGCGCGACAGCATCATCGTCGCCACCGTGTCGGCGATCTACGGTTTGGGCGATCCGCGTTCCTACCTGGACATGGTGTTGCATCTCACGCGCGGTGATCTGCTGGACCAGCGCGCGTTGTTGCGCCGCCTCACCGATATGCAATACCAGCGCAACGATGTGGAGTTGCGACGTGGCACCTTTCGGGTGCGCGGCGATGTTATCGACGTGTATCCCGCGGAATCCGACAGCGAAGCGCTGCGCGTCGAATTGTTTGACGAGGAAATCGTCAAGCTCAGCGTATTCGATCCGCTGACCGGAGAAATTGTCAACGTGGTGCCGCGCTATACCGTATTCCCGGAAAATCATTACGTCACGCCGCGCCAAACGGTGCTCGACGCCATTGACCATATCAAGCAGGAGTTGCGCGAGCGGCTTGAACACCTGTACGCGGCCAACAAGCTGGTCGAAGCGCAACGCTTGGAGCAGCGCACACGTTTTGACATCGAGATGATGGTGGAGCTGGGTTACTGCTCCGGCATCGAAAATTATTCGCGTTATCTGTCCCGACGTGCGGCGGGCGAGCCGCCGCCGACGTTGATGGACTACCTGCCGCGCGACGCGCTGCTGGTGATCGACGAAAGTCATGCGACGGTGCCGCAACTGGGCGCCATGTATCGCGCCGACCGCTCGCGCAAGGAAACGCTGGTGGAATACGGCTTCCGTTTGCCGTCGGCATTGGACAATCGCCCGCTGAAATTCGAGGAGTTCGAGCGCCTGATTCCACAAACCATTTTCGTGTCGGCGACTCCGGCGGACTACGAACGCGAACATTCCGGCGCGGTGGTGGAGCAGGTGGTGCGGCCGACCGGCTTGATCGACCCGGTCATTGAAATCCGCCCGGCGCTCACGCAGGTCGACGACTTGCTGTCGGAGATCCGCAAACGCACATTGCTCGGCGAACGGGTGCTGGTCACGACATTAACCAAGCGCATGGCCGAGGACTTGACCGATTACATCGGCGATCATGGTGTCAAGGTGCGCTACATGCACTCCGACATCGACACCGTTGAGCGCGTGGAAATTCTGCGCGACTTGCGTCTGGGCATCTTCGACGTGCTGGTGGGCATTAACCTGTTGCGCGAGGGTTTGGATATTCCCGAAGTATCGCTGGTCGCCATTCTGGATGCCGACAAAGAAGGCTTTTTACGCTCAGAACGCTCGCTGATTCAAACCATCGGCCGCGCCGCGCGCCACCTCAACGGCCGCGCGATTTTGTACGCGGACCGCATCACCGGCTCGATGCAGCGCGCCATCGACGAAACCGACCGGAGGCGCAGCAAACAAGTGAGCTTCAACACCGAGCACGGCATCACGCCGCGCAGCATCATCAAGAAAGTGCACGACATCATGGAAAGCGCGTATCCGGGAGCGCCGGGTTCGGCCAAGCAATACGCCAAGGTCGCGGAAGAAATGCTCGAATACGCCGTGACCGATCCGCGCAAGCTCGCGCAGAAACTCAAGAAGCTTGAACAGCAGATGTACAAACATGCACAAAACCTGGAGTTCGAAGAGGCCGCCCGCGCGCGTGACCAGATCAAGCATCTGCGCGCATCAAGTATGGAGTTGAAGGTGTGAGTGTTGTAAAGCACAGAGCATTTTATCCAGCGGTGATATTAAAGACACTGTTGGGAGCGAACGCGCGCTAAAACTAACGACGCATTATTAGCGCAGGCGCTGGGTTTCGACAATTTTTTTATGCGAGGAACGGTCAATGGATCAATCCGCTCAAGCTTCAGGAATTCGGCTCGATGACGGAATATTTCAGCTGATCCGGAAACGGCTGGCCAACCGGATTGAAACACCTTTTGAGATTCGGCTGGGAGCCGATCACATCTATCGCTTCGGAGCAGGCGAGCCTGCGTTTAAAGTCACGGTAAAAGACCGCAATGGATTGGCCGCGCTCAGTCGCTTCGATGAGCTCAAGATTTGCGAAGCTTACATGGACGGCAGCCTGGATTTCACCGGCGATATGCTGCAGGCCGCCAGCTTTCGCGCCGTGTTGCGCGACCGGCCTTCACTGGCCGCGCTGTGGGAACGCATGGCGCCGTGGGTGATCGGCCGGGTGCGCTCGGACCAGCAGGCGATCGCCGCTCATTACGATCTGGGCAACGAGTTTTATCTTACCTTCATGGACCGCAGCCGCTGTTATTCGCAGGCGGTGTTCGAGCATGACAACGAAGCGCTCGAAACAGCGCAGCGCCGCAAGCTGGATTTTGTGCTTGACGCGTGCAAGCTGAAACCGGGCAGCCGCGTGCTGGATGTCGGCGGCGGCTGGGGCAGTTTCACCGAGCATGCCGGGCGGCGCGGCATCGCAGTGACGTCGCTGACTATCTCGCGCAACTCGGAAGAATTCATTCAGGACTTGATACACCGGCAACAACTGCCGTGCCAGGTATTGAATAAAAACTTTTTGGAATACGCAGCTCCCGAACCCTACGACGCCATCGTCATTCTGGGCGTGATGGAACATCTTCCGGATTATCCGCGCGTGCTCCAGCAGCTTCTGCAATTACTGAAACCGGGTGGACACGTGTACCTGGATGCCAGCGCGTTCCGCATGAAGTATGACAAGCCCAGTTTCGTGGCCCGCTATATTTTCCCGGGCGACCATTCCTATTTTTGCCTGCATGAATTCCTCGCTGCAGTCGCCAGCTCCGAGCTTGAAATATTGGCGAGTTATAATGACCGCCACAGCTATTTTCTCACCTGCAAGGCCTGGGCTGAGAATCTGGAAGCCGCCCGGGATAAAATCATCGACCGTTGGGGTGAAATGATCTACCGTCGCTTCCGACTTTATTTGTGGGGCTCGGCCTACGCTTTTGACAGTCGCGGGATGGATGCGTACCGGGTAGTTCTGCAACGGCCCGTGCGGAGTTAAGCTTACCGGGTCGAAAAATTCTCCGCCCCTCAAGGGAGAGAAAACGTTTTCATTTGATTCAGGGGGAGTCTTGCTTTCAATGCTGCACATTCACAACACTCTCACGCGCAAAAAAGAACTGTTCACGCCGATCGATAACAACAACGTGCGCCTGTACGTGTGCGGCATGACGATTTACGATTTATGTCACATCGGTCATGCACGCGTGATGATTGTGTACGACGTGGTCGCGCGCTACCTGCGCAAAATTTACGGCGACCGGCACGTGACCTACGTGCGTAACATCACCGACATCGACGACAAGATCATCAAGCGTGCGCATGAAAACGGCGAAGCGTATACCACGCTCACCCAGCGCTTTATCGACGAGATGAACAACGATGCGCAGGCGCTGGGCGTGTTGCCGCCGGATCAGGAACCGCGCGCGACCGGCTACATCGGCGAGATCGTTGCGATGATCGAAACATTAGTCAAGAACGGGCACGCGTACCCGGCGAAGAACAACGACGTGTATTTCGACGTGAGCAAATTTACCGGCTACGGAAAATTATCCGGCAAGCACACCGAAGATTTGCGCTCGGGCGCGCGCGTCGAAGTCGACGAAGCCAAGGATGATCCGCTCGATTTCGTGTTGTGGAAAGCGGCCAAGCCCGGCGAACCGAGCTGGGATTCACCGTGGGGCAAAGGCCGCCCCGGCTGGCATATCGAATGTTCCGCAATGGCAACGAAATGCCTGGGTAATCACTTCGACTTGCACGGCGGGGGCATGGATTTGCAATTTCCGCATCACGAAAATGAAATCGCCCAAAGCGAAGGCGCCACAGGTTGCCAATTTGTCAACGTGTGGATGCACAACGGTTTCGTGCGCATCAACGAAGAAAAAATGTCGAAGTCGCTGGGCAATTTTTTCACGGTGCGGGAAGTGTTGAAGGTTTACGATCCGGAGGTGGTGCGCTTTTTTATTTTGGCAAGCCACTATCGCAGCCCGCTGGATTATTCG
>JANMQQ010000359.1:0-3159 GCA_031370545.1 Gammaproteobacteria bacterium | reverse complement strand
CCTTCTTTGATCGTTCAGGCTTGGTGTCGCTGCTCGATACGCTGCGACGATTCCAGTGTGTTCAATGAACCGCCGGATGCGGAACCGCACGTCCGGTGGTGTGGGAGGACGGTGAGGGTGACCTCACCTCCTACCCGATCTACTTCCAGAGGCTTACAGGTTGTAACCGCGCTCGTTGTGCGACGCGAGATCCAGACCTTCCGTTTCTTGTTCTTCCGTGACGCGTAAGCCGACGAGGGCATCCACAATCTTGAGAATGATAAAGGTGGCGATGCTGGTGTAGATGACCGTAACCATGACCGCCTTGAATTGAGTCATGACCTGGCCACCAATATGGACGCCTTCCGCCAGACCAATGCCGCCCAAGGCTGCATCGGCGAATACGCCGGTGAGCAGGGCACCGATGATGCCGCCGATGGCATGCACGCCGAACACATCCAGCGAGTCATCGTAGCCCATGGCGCGTTTCAGTTTGGATGAGGCCAGGAAACACCCGACCCCTGCGACCAGGCCAATGATCAGTGCGCCCATCGGTCCCGCGCTGCCGGAGGCGGGAGTAATCGCCACCAGACCCGCGACCGCGCCGGAGGCGATACCCAGAACGCTGGGTTTACCGTGCATCAGCCACTCGCTGAACATCCAGGCCAGTGCCGCAGCAGCGGTTGCGATTTGCGTAACGGCCATCGCCATGCCCGCCGAGCCGTTGGCTGCAACTGCGCTACCGGCGTTGAAACCAAACCAGCCGACCCACAACATGGCCGCGCCGATGAGGGTCATGGTCACATTATGCGGAGGCATCGCAGTGGTGGGGAAGCCTTTGCGCTTGCCCAGCACCAGAGCGGCAACCAAGCCTGCGATACCGGCGTTGATGTGCACGACAGTACCACCTGCGAAATCGAGTACGCCCCAGTCCCACAGCAAACCACCGTCGCCGCTCCAGACCATGTGCGCGATGGGTGCGTAAACCACAATTAACCACGCGCCCATGAACCACATCATCGCGGAGAATTTCATGCGCTCAGCGAATGCGCCGACGATCAGCGCCGGAGTGATGATGGCAAATGTCATCTGGAAGGTCATGAACACGGTTTCAGGAATGTTGAGCACTAAACTGTCACGACCCACACCCGACAGGAATGCTTTGCCCAGCCCGCCGATAAACGAGTTGAAGTTGACGGTGCCTTTCGCCATGCCCGTGGTATCGAACGCCAGACTGTAACCAAACAGCGCCCACAACACGGTGACTAGTGCAGTGATGGCGAAACATTGCATCAGTACCGACAGCACGTTTTTAGATCGCACCATGC
Organism: Gammaproteobacteria bacterium; assembly: GCA_031370545.1. Taxonomy (GTDB): domain Bacteria; phylum Pseudomonadota; class Gammaproteobacteria; order SG8-11; family SG8-11; genus UBA6921. The sequence goes on along the minus strand of JANMQQ010000359.1, from coordinate 1,852 downwards.
CGCCGTAAAACAATGCCAACCCTGGAATGGTCATGAACAAAACGAGCGCCGTGGCGGTGAGCATCCATGCGGTGTCGCCGGAATTCAGCGCAGGTTTCGCAGCTTCAGGTGCTGCCGCTGGAGCCGCCGGTGCAGCCGTGGTCGCTGCCGCTGCGGGAGCAGCGTCTTCGGCATAGCTTAATGGTGCTAGCCAGGCGCACAGTGCGAGGACAACAACAGACAGAAAACTGTGTAATCGAAAGTGACGCATGAACGATTCTCCTGGTTGGCTTACAGCGCTTCGGGGCCGGACTCGCCAGTGCGAATGCGAATAACTTGGTCGACGTTGTAGACAAATATTTTTCCATCGCCGATTTTGCCGGTTTTTGCAGCTTTGCTGATGGCCTCGACAATTTGATCCACCTGATCTTCGCGCACCGCGACATCGAGTTTGACCTTGGGCAGAAAGTCCACGACATATTCCGCGCCGCGATACAGCTCGGTGTGACCTTTCTGGCGACCGAAGCCCTTGACCTCGGTCACGGTCATTCCCTGCACGCCGATCTCCGACAGCGCTTCCCGCACGTCGTCGAGTTTGAATGGCTTGATGATCGCTGAGATGAGTTTCATCGCAGGTTAACCTCCTATGAATAATCCCGGTTTAGTTAAGAGGTCGTTGCCGACGCCCTTGCGTTACCCAAGTGAGGAACGACTTGCGGGCAGTTTTGCAGCGCCTGTGCCATACCTTGTTTTATTTTTAACATTAGGGACTTAAGCCAATAACCGGTGAACAATACGCCAGACACACGCACCACGATGGAAGCCAATCGCAACGCAGTGCACTTTCTTAGTGCGGGAATGAACCGTGAGGTAAATTGCGGGAATGCTACAATCCGCCGGGTTAAAAGCGAGCCAGGAGCAGCAATGATGGACACCGGAAAACTAGATGAATTAGCGCGCAAACTGATCGACGCGTTGCCCGGCAGCGTGCGTGATTTGCGGGCCGATGTGGAAAAGAATTTTCGCAGCGCCTTGCACAGCGGTTTCGCCAAAATGGACTTGGTCACGCGCGAAGAGTTCGACGTGCAGGCGGCAGTGTTGGCGCGTACTCGCGCGAAACTGGAGAGCCTGGAAAAACAGGTCGTCGCGCTGGAAGCCAAACTCAAAGGTTGATATTTATGTCGTTGGCGGTCGTGTTCAGCCGGGCGTTAGTGGGAGTGAGCGCGCCGCTGGTCACGGTCGAGGCGCACTTGTCCAACGGACTGCCGAATTTCTCGATTGTCGGCTTGCCGGAAACGGCAGTCAAAGAAAGCAAAGACCGGGTACGTGGTGCCATCATCAACTCGCAGTTCGATTTTTTCCCCCGTCGCATCACCATCAATCTCGCGCCTGCCGACTTGCCCAAAGAGGGCGGACGTTTCGATTTGCCGATTGCCCTGGGTGTGTTGGCGGCGGCCGGACAACTGCCCGGTAATGCGTTAGCTGATTACGAATTTTTAGGTGAATTGGCGCTCAGTGGTGAATTGCGCGCGGTGCGCGGTGTGTTGCCAGTGGCGTTACAAACGCGCGCGGCCGGACGCACTTTGATCGTGCCGGAAGCGAATGTTGCCGAAGCCGCCTTGGTCGGCGGCATGCGTGTGTTAGGCGCCAGGACTTTGCTTGAGGTGTGCGCCCACATCTGCGGTCGAAAAGAACTCGCTGCCGTGGCTGCACCGGTCATCGCACCGGAGGACCGGCTGGAACATGATCTTGCCGATGTACGCGGGCAACAGCATGCCAAGCGAGCGTTGGAGATTGCGGCGGCGGGTGGTCACAGCCTGCTCATGGTCGGCCCACCCGGCACCGGCAAAAGCATGCTCGCCAGCCGCCTGCC
>JANMQQ010000060.1:0-2372 GCA_031370545.1 Gammaproteobacteria bacterium | reverse complement strand
ATCGCAGTGCTCGATCGATCCGGACTGGAGACCCGCGCGTGCGAGTGCTACGCCGTGGTCAAGAAGGAATTGGACCGCCTGCTGTCCGATGTGCAGTGCCGCCAGAACACTTCTGCTATCGCCAGTCCGTAACGAGCGTGTGCGCCTAGCGACTGCGCAGCAGAAGACTCAATAAATATCCGGCTGCCAGCGCAATGCCCACCGACGCCAGCGGATTTTCACGAACGTATCCACGGCACTCCTCCGTGATGCGGGTTTGTGCAGCCTGCAGCTGATCCGCTTTGGCCACAATTGAATCTGCGGCACCGCTTGCCAATTGCGTGGCCCTGTCGACGGCCTGATGGGCGCCACTCGCCATGCGATTTACCGCGGGCACTGCGCTGGCGGACATTTTGTCGATCGCGCCATGCGCTCTGGTGCTTGCATCGTCTACGGCCCGTGCGGCCGCGCCGCTGCTTCCATTGGCCGGCAACAGCATTTCGGTTTGGTCCATTTCAGTTGGTGTCATCTGCCTCTCCTCAATGAGTTCCGTTGAATTTGGTGCGGACTGCGCTGCCTGACCTATTTCAACAATAATGCGCTCACCCGTTCCGTTGGTCTGTGCGTTGACGCACACGACACGCTCAAGTGGATCAACACGGTGACCCGCCTTTGTCGACCACTGTCGCGGTCGAATTCCAGAACCGTAAACGCGAGGGTACTGAAAAACAACATGGCGGCCAGCAGCACCCAACCCATCACTTCGCGATGATCCAAAAACTGGCCAGCTCACCAATCACCGCGCTTGATTGTCCCGGTGTCACCCATTCCAGATATCGTTCCAGCGTTGCGAGCAACTCGCCCTGGTCGATGATCTGCGACAGCGCGATCAGCATGGGGATAAGCAGCGGCACGATCGACAGCAGCGTGTAGTACGCGACGGCACCCGAAAGCAGCAACCCCTGGTTCGCTCGAAAGGCGCGCAGGACGCGCAAGGTGAAGGCGCCTGGCTGGGTCACCACATACGCGGCTTGTCGTCCGAAAGTTTGCATCAGTCACCAGCACGCGGAGCGACCGGCGGGCGGCCGCCGGACGAAAAAATGGCCGGGACTGTGCCAGCCCCGGCCGTAATACCCGATCACTTAAGCTGCTCGCAAAGAGATCGGCTAGGGAGACTTGAAACGATTTCAGGACTTGCCGAATTGCACCTTTGCGTTGCTGACGCATGAATCCTTCGCGGCACCCGCGAGTGCGTCGCATTTTTCGATCGCGACCTTGTAGTCCGCGTCGCGTTTGTCTGTGTTCGCTTCCTTGCGGGCGTCAGTCTGCTTCATCGCCGCATCCTTGCTTGTATCGGCTACTACGCGGTCGACCTTGGCGTCCGCCTTGCCCTTGACCAATCCAGCTTTTGCTTCCTTGACGCAGACGTCCTTGGGGTTGCCTGTCAGGTCGTCGCATTTTTCCTTGGCCACGTCGTAGTTCGCTTGAGCGCGCGCAATGCGCACGTTTTCACGATGCTTTGGCGTGTTCTCGTATGCTGCTTCAGCGACGGCCTTGGCGATGTTGTCCTTGCCCTTGGCTTCCGCGATACAGATGTCCTTGGCGTTTCCGTTCAACGACGCGCACGCGTCTTTTTCGACCTTGTATTGGGCGTCGGCGTTCGTCTTCGCCATGGTGTAGGTGTCCTTCGCCATCGGCGTCACGGTGGCCCTCGCCGCGTACGTCTGCGCCGCGGCGGGTCCGGCAACACTCAGCCCGGCAGTGATAAACAGTGCAATCATCAGTTTGGACATGTTATTTCCTTTGGGTTCAAGTACGGTTCCGAAAGCCCTGGCGAAGGCCAAAAATGCCAACGCTGCAATTCTCACGGCTTGCAGTCTCAGCATCGACAATTCGATTTGTGGGCCTCACCATGAAGGGCGACTTTTTTACTCTGATCTGAATTGTACGGGCGATACGCAGTATCGTCTGTGCGGTGGCGCACCCAGGGCGTTGCGATGCTGCGACTCATGCTTCCAGTTTCGCATCCATCGTGATCCGGGCTTTCAGCAGCTTGGACACTGGACAACCGGTCTTGGCCTTGTTCGCAATCTCCTGAAACTTTGCGTTATCGGTTCCCGGTATTCTTGCGGACACGGTAAGGTGACTCGCGGTAATCTCGAAGCCGGCGCCGACCCTTTCCAGCATCACGTCGGCATGCGTTTCGATTTTTTCCGGCGTCAGCCCTGCCTCACCAAGCATCAGAGAGAGAGCCATCGAGAAGCAGCCGGCATGCGCGGCACCGATCAGTTCCTCCGGATTGGTGCCCTTGCCATTCTCGAAGCGCGCCTTGAATCCATAAGGCGCTTCGTTGAGGACGCCCGTCTCGGTGGAAATGGTGCCGCCACCCTCCT
>JANMQQ010000289.1:0-11323 GCA_031370545.1 Gammaproteobacteria bacterium | reverse complement strand
TTACCCGGTGAAAGACGTGCAAGAGCCGATGTACGTCGTCTCCGCCGTCTCCTCCAGCAACGGCCTCGGCGGGGTCAACACTGCGAATTATTCCTACACCGGCATGAAGGAGCACCAAACCGGTCTTGGCAATCTCGGCTTTCATAAAATCACCCTCACGGCACCCGACGGCGCAGTGAACACCACCGAATATGCGCAAACCTTTCCCTACATCGGCATGCTTCTGAACAGCACCACAACCGTGAGCGGCGTGGCGGTGAGCACGGTGACGAACACGCTGGCAAGCGCCAACTCCGCAAGCGGGCGGCCAATGCCCTATGTAGCCAGCAGCGTGACCATCACACGTGAAGTCAGCACCAACTCGGCGGTGAACAACACCGTGATCGCCACGGTCACCAGCACCAGCGGTGCGCCGGATGGCTACGGCAATGTCTCCACCTCGTCTGTAAGGACGAGCGATGGCTTCGTTAAAACCACTAATACGATGTTCTATAACGATGTTGCAAACTGGCGCTTAGGTCTGCCGGTGAAAATCGAAGTCACCAGTGACACCACGGCGGTGTCCGCAACGCTGATGGGGCCGGGTGTGCCGCGCGTACAAACGCGCACGACGGTTTACAAATACGCCTTCGACGCCGTGAAGGTTAATTACCAACTCACCGACGAAGTGGTGCAACCGGTTAATCCCACCGCCTCGTCGTCCACATATCTGACCGGCTACACGTTGGGCGCTGATAGTGTGGCGACGATTTATACCTATGACCCAACTTTGGGTTACCGCACCAGCGTGACGGCGCGCGGTTTGAACGGGGTTAACGTGATCGAGGACCGCACCACCAGCACGGTGATCGACTATGTGAACAACACCATTACCACGACCAATGCGCTCAAGCCGGTCGGTCATCAAGAAATTCAGACGCTTGATCCGAAGTTCGGGGTGCCAGTTAAGTTACAAGGCCCTAACCAAATCGGCACCCTGTTAAGCACGCAGTGGTTCTACGACGGTTTCGGCCGTAAGGTGAAAGAACTGCGCGCCGATAACACGTACACCACCATCGACATTACCGCGTGCAGCAGTTGCGGCGTGAGCTACGCCAGCTATACCGTCACCACCACCAACTACGGCAACAACAACGTGCAAAGCAGCGCACCGGTCAAGGTGTATTACGACATGCTGGGCCGCGAGTTGCGCGTTGAATCAAAAGGCTTCAACAGCGCGACGGTGTACAAAGACACGGCCTACGACACCTTCGGCCGTGTGGCCAAATCGTCGCTCAATTATTTTTCCGGCGCCACCGCGCTCTGGACGACGCCCACTTACGATGCGCTAAGCCGCGTGATCTCGGTGCTTGGCCCCGACGGTGCGGTCAGCAAAACCGAGTTTGCGGGACTGACCACCACCGCCACCGCACCGAATGCCATCAGCAGCGACGGCAAAACCCGCACGCGCAAAGAAGTCAAAACCGCCAACGGTCTGTTGGCCAACGTCACCGACGCGACCGGCGGCGTGATCACCTACCAATACGACGCGTTCGGCAATCTCGCCCGGGTAACCACTACGGGCGCAACGGACGGTAAATCCTCCACCATCACCAACAGCTACGACCTGCGCGGCCGCAAGATCACGATGACCGACCCAGACATGGGCACGTGGTCGTATCGCTACGACCCCTTCGGTGAGCTTACGTGGCAACAAGACGCCAAGGCGCAAGTCACCACCATGGCCTACGACCTGCTCGGCCGCATGCTCACGCGCACCGAAGCCGAAGGCACCAGCACCTGGACCTACGACACGGCTGCCAACGGCAAAGGCAAACTGGCCAACGTCGTGGGTGGGGGTAATGGTTATTCGCGCTATTTCTATTACAACGCTGATGGGCGCGTGTCATCGGTGGGTACAACGATCAACACCGACACCTTCATGGTCGGCGTCGAGTACGACCCCGCCACAGGCCGCCCTGTCAAGACCACGTACCCCAGCGCGGGCGGTAGCTCGTTGATGGTGTACAACAGCTACAACGCCACACTCGGCTATCTGGAAAAAGTTTCCACTGGCGCGGGTGGCACCGGCACGGTGTACTGGCAAGCCACGGGTTTAGATGCGGCCGGGCATGTGACCGAGGAAAAACTCGGCAACGGCCTGTTTACCAAGCGCACCTATGATGTCAACACCGGCTGGGTCACGGGTGTCAACACCGGCGCTACCGTGGGTGGGGGCACGGTGCAAAACGAAAGTTTTGTATACGACAAGCTCGGTAATCTCACCAGTCGCAGTGACACGTTGCAGACCTACACCGAAAACTTTACCTACGACTCGCTCAATCGTCTGCGCACCGTGAGCGGCGCGCGCGTTGCGTCGTATGACTACGACAGCCTCGGCAACCTCACTTTCAAATCCGACATTGGCACCTACACCTACGGCGACCCGGTGCGCACGCACGCGGTCACCTCGGTCACCGGCAACGTCAACGGCGCGATCAATCCGGTGTACAGCTACGACGCCAACAGCAACCTGGGCAACGGCGGCGGCCGCACCATCAGCAGCTACAGCAGCTTCAACATGCCCGTGAATATCACCTCGGGCACCGAAGTGGTTGGCCTGTCGTACGACGCCGAACACCAGCGCATCGTACAAGTGAAAAACGGCGAAACCACCGAGTATCTGGATGCGCGCTGGGACACCGGCGTGCACTTCGAGAAGGAATACAAGAGCGACGGCAGCATCCAATACCAGCACTACATCAACGCTCCGGTGGGCCAAGTCGCGCAGTACACCGTAACGGTGAAGGGCGCGGTGGTTACCAATACCACCCGCTACCTGCACAAAGATCACCTCGGCTCGGTGGACACGGTGACCAGTGACACCGGCGCGGTACTCACACGCTTCCGCTACGACCCGTTTGGCAAACAGCAAACTCTGAGCGGTGATCCGAACGTTACCCACCACGGCTACACCGGCCACGAAATGATGAACGGCGTCGGCCTGATCAACATGAACGGGCGGGTGTATGACCCGAGTTTGGGGAGGTTTATGCAGGCGGATCCGACGGTGCAGTTCCCAAAGAATCTTCAGGACTTTAATCGCTACGCGTATGTGTTGAATAACCCGCTGTCAATGACTGACCCCAGCGGGTACAACATATTTAGTGACGCCTACCACTCTGTTAAGGACTCTGTATCGCCTAAGGATTGGTTAGGGATTCGGGGTACACTCAAGGTGGTTGCGGGTGGCGCTCTGATGGTCGTTGGTGTCATTCTCGCTGTACCCCCTGCGTCATTGTGGGCGGTACCCGTTTTCAGCGCTGGATTGTCGCTCGCTGGGAATGGATTGTGCGAAATGAAAGCAACTTGTCAAATCAAGCCTCAAATTAGTGTCGCTGCGCCTACAGATCCGCCCGGCGAGAAGCATCCGACTGGAGGGAGCGGGTCGTCGGGAGGGGGTTCACAATCAGCCGGTGTTCCTCCGTGTGGGGGTGGTGGACCGTGCAAGGGAAGTAGTACTCGTCCTGGCACGAATATGTATGCGGGGAACGACGGTTATTTTTCTAGTGATGCTTCCTACTATAGGAATAGTGTCGACATATATTTGGGCTACACCGATACACCTATTGGCATGGGTACGAATCACGCACTCGTGATTGCGATCGACCCTATTACAGGTGAGCAGTATGCAACTCGGGCAGGGCCCAGTACAGGCAAAGTCGAAAGCAATTCATCAGGCATGGGATTTGGATATCTCTACGCTCAATCGAATGTGTACGACGACTTGTTCCGTGACACGCCGTCTAGTGTACACACTATGCAGGTGGTCGGCCGGTTGGACTTATCTCTATCGGATGTTGCTGCCAGGATGAGTCAGTTCGCCGCGATTACTAATGCAAGTCAGAACGCATACACACCAGGATTTAATAGCAATTCATATGCGTTTACTTTTGTTGAAAGCCTTGGCTTCGCGAGACCAACACCGGCTGTGTGGGTGCCAGGTTGGACAGTAGGCAGTCCGTCATATCAATTGCCATACTGACTTTGAGAGGATCAAAATGAAACGCGTAAAACAATGGGGATCGGTAGCTGTTTTGGCGCTTGGCTTGTCGATGATTGTGTGTGGTGGAGAAAATCAAGTGACATCAGAAAAAGTTAGAACGATGATAAATAATGAGCTTGCCGTTGGATCGAGCTCACAAGACATTGAGCAATTTTTTAAAACCCATGACCTGCCGTTCTCTTACGATAAATACGCAAAGAAATACCACAGTATCATCAGAAACGTATCCCCCGACCCGAAAGTTGATCAAGCAATCGACATCGATTTGTACGTTGATGATGAGAAGAAATTTACCAAGGAGGAAGTTCGAGACACATTTACCGCTCCCTAACCGAACCAGTAAAGGTGAAATAGCGAAGCATGTTCCGCCCTTCTCTCAGAAGCTTCGGGAAGATGGAAGACGAAAGAACTCTCGCGTTGCGAGTGCCGGGAGTGGGTATTGACAACAACTGAAGCCGTTAAATTGATACTTGGGAGACTGTATGAATCTCGCGTGCCGAAGGATCGCCGCAACATTGCTTGTGCTCGCCGCCCACGGCTGCGCGACGACACCATTCAAATCGATTCCGAAATCCGATGACGACTTTCGGCTGCCGCCGGAGGAACTCACGCAACGATTCAGCGACGTGCGTCAATATAGCGCGGAGCACCGGTCGGAACAGGTGTTCAACTTCCCGGTGGCGGAGGAGCTCATCGATAACTGGGGGCCGCCCAACGCAACGGTCTCAACGGTGGTCGACCGCACGTCACAGTACGGCATGGTGGCGGACTTCAGCGGAATCGCGCTGTGGGCCTCGGGTGGCGTGCTGGAGATTTTTCTCCCTGCAACCGTGTTCATCGGTTACATGATGTTGACGCAGACACCGGAGAAGTTGACGTGGAACAAAGCGGACTACAGCGTCGACGTTTACACCATCAAGCAAAGCGGCGCGCAGCGAGTGCTATCTTGGGACTGGCAGCACACGTCTTCCGGCATCACCACGCGGGTATTTGCACCGGCCATCGGGATCGTGCCAGTGGTTGCGCCAGGCGTTGGCATCACGCCGATTTTCAAATTTGATTTGTCGTTTGGTCCACGCTTTTTTGAATCGGACTTCGAAGCCAACGATCCGGGATTGAACGGCGGGTTTTCGTTGGGCATCGGCGTTCGCCACCCGACCCTCCTCCCGCGCACCGATACGGAGATCAGCGTGGGATGGCGAACCAATGGCAATTTCGATTACGACTCAAACCGTCAAACCAACACAAACCTTACAATTGGCACCCGCAGCATCCCCATCGAAGCACTCGCGCTGTACCGGGTGGCCGATTCACCGATGCGCGTGGGCGGCGGCGTCAGCGCTCACCTCAACGGACGATTCCTCTCGAATTATCTTCCCGACGAGAAAATCGACCCGGCCATCGGCTTCATCGGCCAATTCGACTATTCGTTTTTTCCGCGCTCCGCGACCGGCATCCGTTTCGAATGGCTGCGCTACCAAACCGCGTCCGGCCGCGAACTCAACGCGAACACCATCGGGCTTACGCACACAACGGCGTTCCGGTAACCCTTCTCACGCGAGCCACCGCGCCGTACTGCGAAGAATAGTTATTCGCGCTATTTCTATTACAACGCGGATGGCCGCGTGTCGTTAGTGGGCACCAACATCAACACCGACACCTTCATGGTCGGTTTCGAATACGACTCCGCCACGCGCCGCCCTGTCAAGACCACGTACCCCAGCGCGGGCGGCAGTTCGCTTACGGTCTACAACAGCTACAACCCCACACTCGGCTATTTGGAAAAAGTTTCCAGCGGCGCGGGCGGCACTGGCACGGTGTACTGGCAAGCCACCGCCTTGGATACGGCCGGACACGTGACCGAGGAAAAACTGGGCAACGGCCTGTTTACCAAGCGCACCTATGATGTCAACACCGGCTGGGTTACGGCGATCAACACCGGCACCACCGCGGGCGGCGGCACCGTGCAAAACGAAAGCTTCGTGTACGACAAGCTCGGCAATCTCACCCGCCGCGCCGACACCTTGCAGAACTACACTGAAAACTTCACCTACGGCTCGCTGAATCGTCTGCGCACTGCATCGTATAACTACGACAGCCTGGGCAACATTACCTTCCAGTCCGATGTTGGCACCTATACCTACGCCGATCCCGTGCGCACGCACGCGGTCACCTCGGTCGCCGGCAACGTCAACGGCGCGATCAATCCGGTGTACAGCTACGACGCCAACGGCAACCTGTTCAACGGTGGTGGCCGCACCATCAGCAGCTATAGCAGCTTCAACATGCCCACCTACATTACCTCGGGCACCGAAGTGGTGAGCCTGTCATACGACGCCGAACACCAGCGCATCGTGCAAGTGAAGAACGGCGAAACCACCGAGTATCTGGATGCGCGCTGGGACACTGGCGTGCACTTCGAAAAGGAATACAAAAAGGACGGCAGCATCGAATACCAGCACTACATCAACGCCCCCGTGGGCCAGGTCGCGCAATACACGGTGAAAGTCGCCGGCAGCGTAGTCACCAGCACCACGCGCTACCTGCACAAAGATCACCTCGGCTCGGTGGACACGGTAACCAGCGACACCGGTGCGGTGGTCACGCGCTTCCGCTACGACCCGTTCGGCAAACAGCAAACCTTGAGCGGTGACCCCAACGTTACCCACCACGGCTATACCGGCCACGAAATGATGAACGGCGTGGGCCTGATCAACATGAACGGGCGCGTGTATGACCCGAGTTTGGGGAGGTTCATGCAGGCGGACCCATTTATTCAAGCCCCCGCATTTTCACAAAGCTACAACCGCTACTCGTATGTCCTGAACAATCCGCTGAGCTTTACCGATCCAAGCGGCTACGCGACGTTGTTGAGCAAGCGGAAGTGGAAAAAAATCACCGGAGACCTCGTGAGAGATATTTCCAAGACCACGATTGAGATCAATATTCCCGGTGTGTATCAACAACGTTATCGAGTGGGTGGAATACTAACGGTCGCCGCGTTAACCGGCACACTTGGATATGCGTATGGATGGTCAAACAACGATTGGAAAACGGTTGCTCGCGCACATGCAACGGCGGGTGTAATGGTGTTAGCGTACATGGCGATGCCAGGGGCGCCAGTGGACCTGACCTGGGCAACAGCCGGTATGTACGTAGGTCAGAGCGCGGCAGTTGGCTACGCGAGTAGCAATGCGACGGCGCGCATTTGGGGGGCATCGGCGAGTGAAGCGCATCAAACTGGATTGGATGGGGCGCGTACAACCGCAATAATTGCGACGCTTGCCGTAGCGGCTCAGGCTATGCGCGCTGACCAAATCCAAAGTTCGAGACTTAATCCCGACGGCTCTAACGAAAGTGGTACTAGCGCAGGCGTTCGGGGCGATAATTTCAAATTAGGCGGATGTCGTTCGCCATGTACCAGCAGTCCTCTCGGTGGCATTCAAGGGCAACAGGGAAATTTTATTGTATGGGACTATACGCCAGGAGGTGTGATTGATTTTGTAGTGGAGAATTTTTCGGGGACACATGATTACTTCAATAGTGGATTTTGGTATGACGCAATTGGAAATGGGAAGTCGCTAAGTAGCGGCGCGGCTATCTTTGGGGAAATTCTGAATGGAGCGAACGTTGTACTCGCATCTCCTTTTGCCATTGCCTCAATGCTTCCGCCGGGGTCGACCTTATTGTTGCAATGTTGCAATCGAATCCCTAACCCTTGAAGGCGATGAGCGAAGCGTTATCTGCCGTATGTTTTCCGGTTACGGTTCACGATCTGTACGCATCGAAGTAGCGTGGCTTGACGTAAAGCGGTGGGCCACCAAAATGGCGGATAACAACTGCGCCACTATGCTTAACATGGTTAGGCTCTAACTGTAGGAAATGAAATCATGAAAACTACTTACTTTGGCCTACTCATATCGGTCGTACTGTTCATTTCAAGTTCTGTCTCCGCAGCGGAATTCAAATATCTGACCGAGAAGAATTACAAAGAGGTTGGCCGCGAGCAGTCAATTTTGTTGCTTCACGTAAATTGGGGTCGCCAATGGAAATGCGCGGGGCTGGATAATGCTCAGCTTCAATCGCTAAGTTTTTCGCGGTTACCTTTGAGCGAAAACAGCACCGGGATTGTTTCGCTTGAAATACCATCAAAACTGACAGCGAAAGATTCCTTTACTAACTACACATTGATCATAATCCCCGGGGAATACGCTCTTTCCGAGTTCGACGTAAAGGTTGCGAAGTCTTCTTCTGACGTCGGCCATTTAAAAGCGGGCGCATCGAAGCTGTTCAAGGAGGGCAAACCTATCGGAGGCACATTCACCGTTGGTCCGGGAGAAATCGTGTACATCGGGCATTTTACGCTCGACTGCACCAAGGAGCCGATACTGTGGCGTTTCTATATTGAAGGTCGAAAAGAATTCGAGCGTTACGTCTCGGGTTTCAATAAAGAATTTCCATTCGTCAAGGACGAAACCGTGATATTCCGTTTGTTCTCAACAAATATGTTTGGTGAGGCATACTCACTAGAACCCGTAAGCCCGTAAGCCTGCGGGAACGGCGTCAGGCTTGCGTAATTGCATCCCTGGTCCAGTGACATAGACAGATGATCCGCCGTTTTAACCCGTAAGGCGGATGAGCGCAGCGTTATCCGCCGTATGTTGTCCGTTCACGGTTCATGATCTGTCTGCATCGAAGTCGCAGGGCTTGACGTAATCACTACCGGCCTGGGTGCGGCAGACAATGGCGGATAACGGCTTCGCCTTATCCGCCCGCCCTACGTCTGTCTTATGGAGAATGTGAGATTACCCTTCGTGTGTTACCGTGCTCGAAAAGTTACACTGCATTACTACATACGCCCACCCACATTACGGAGTTATCGCCATGGTTCGCCAACTCACTGCAATTATTGAACGGGAAAATGATGGGTATGTCGCACTCTGCCCGGACTTGGATATCGCCAGTCAAGGCGCGACGATTGAACAAGCGCGTAACAATTTGCGCGAGGCGTTGGAATTATTCTTTGCAACTGCTTCACCGGAAGAAGTAAAGCAGCGGCTGCATGAAGAAGTCTACGTGACACAACTCGAAGTTGCGGTTGGGTAAAATGCGCGTCTTATCCGGCAAGGAAGTCTGTCGAATTTTATCTCGGCATGGTTTTGCTGCGGTACGTCAACGTGGTAGCCACGTCGTAATGCAGAAAAAACTACCCACCACGACAATCACGGTTCCAGTGCCTGATCATCCTGAAATCCGTATCGGTACTTTAATGTCCATCATTCGCCAATCGGGCATTCCGCGCAGTGAGTTTGAATAACCCGTAACCCCGTAAGGCGGATGAGCGCAGCGTTATCCGCCGGGACAATTGGGGTCAGACACTCATGTCACTCGGTTAAGCGCGAAAGGCGCATTTCTACCACCAGTTAAGCGCCTTCTCACTTACAGTTAGATAGAGAAATCGCCGCAAATCATGGCTGCTCGCCTCGCCCCAATTGATCTCCCCAGGCGGGTCGATAGGCAGAAAATGCTTAACCGTGGAACCAGGGTCAGGAACCAGGGTCAGGCTTGAGGCTTGGAACCAGTGGAACCAGGGTCACTGGAACCAGGAACCAGGGTCACTGGAACCAGGAACCAGGGTCAGGCTTGGGAACCAGGAACCAGGAACCAGGGTCAGGCTTGTGTTATTGCATAATTTACCCAGACCGAAATATTTTCTGGTTACGCTTCCTGATCTGCCTGCATCGAAGTCGCTGGTCTTGACCAATAGCTGCCTGCTTGGGTGGGGCGCAAAAGGGCGGATAACGGCTGCGCCTCATCCGCCCTTGAAAACAAAAGCGATCACTGACCCGAACCTTCCACTATCGATGCCGAAGCGGAGGACGGAACCCCAGTGAAATCGTGCAAGACGAAGCGGACAGCGTCGAGTAAACTTTTGCCATGGAAAAGAAAACCGTCTACCTCGAAACGAGTGTGGTGAGCTACCTCACCAACCGACCCTCGCGGGATATCATTGTCGCTGGGCATCAGATGAGCACGCGCGAATGGTGGGAGACGCAGCGTGCCACTTTTGACGTGTATGTCTCGGAGCTGGTAATCGCCGAGGCAAGTCGTGGCCATGAAGAGGCCGCACAAAAGCGCCTCGCCCTCCTCGATGGGATTGCCTTGCTGAGTATCAGCGAAGACGTGGTGACCTTGGCGCAGGCACTGGTTGATCGCCATGCGATCCCTGCGGTGGCAAACGCCGATGCGGTGCACGTGGCGGTGGCGACTGTGAACGGCATCCACTATCTGATGACATGGAACTGCAAACATATCGCCAATGCCGAGCGCTTCGATGCTATTGCTACTGTTTGCATCGACTACGGCTATAAACCGCCTATTATCTGTACCCCCGATGAATTGACCGGAGAGTGACATGGCCTGGGAAGATCCAATTGTGAAAGAGGTGCGCGAGTTCCGCGAACAAATCGCGGCTGAACATCAACACGACCTGCGCGCGCTGTGTAAATATTTGCAAGCGAGCGAACAGCGGGAGCACCGCACTCTCGTCACACGCCCACCGCGTCGTCCTGACATCAGGAAGACCGCAACACGCTGATTCGCACCGATCACGGCAGCGCGGGTTTGGTTCTAACCGAGTTTGCGGGACTGACCACCACCGCCACCGCACCGAATGCCATCAGCAGCGACGGCAAAATCCGCACGCGCAAAGAAGTCAAAACCGCCAACGGTCTGTTGGCCAACGTCACCGACGCCACCGGCGGCGTGATCACCTACCAGTACGACGCGTTCGGCAACCTCGCCCGGGTCACGACCACGGGTGGGACGGACGGCAAGACCTCCACCATCACCAACAGCTACGACCTGCGCGGCCGCAAGATCGCAAGATCGCAAGATCGCAATGACCGATCCCGACATGGGCGCCTGGTCGTATCGCTACGACCCCTTCGGTGAGCTTACGTGGCAACAAGACGCCAAGGCGCAAATCACCACTATGGCCTACGACCTGCTCGGCCGCATGCGCACGCGCAGCGAAGCCGAAGGCACCAGCACCTGGACTTACGACACAGCCGCCAACGGCAAGGGGAAGCTGGCCAACGT
Source organism: Gammaproteobacteria bacterium (assembly GCA_031370545.1). Taxonomy (GTDB): domain Bacteria; phylum Pseudomonadota; class Gammaproteobacteria; order SG8-11; family SG8-11; genus UBA6921. The sequence continues at coordinate 177 of JANMQQ010000289.1, read as the reverse complement.
CGTGGGTGGGGGTAATGGTTATTCGCGCTACTTCTATTACAACGGTGACGGGCGCGTGTCGTCGGTGGGCACCACCATCAACACCGACACTTTCATGGTCGGCGTCGAGTACGACCCCACCACAGGCCGCCCTGTCAAGACCACGTACCCCAGCGCGGGCGGTAGCTCGTTGATGGT
>JANMQQ010000277.1:0-5885 GCA_031370545.1 Gammaproteobacteria bacterium | reverse complement strand
CCACGTGTGGTGCGCACTGCGGGGCACCGGGTGTTTGTACTGGATGATAACGGCGGAGTATTCGAGCTGGATAAAACCCGTCGCCGCCTCATCCCGCTTGCAAAATCAGCGACCGACATGTGGGCCGATGCAACGACGTTGTATGTCGCGCGCGGCGTGCACGGTATTAACATTTTCGCGCTTGATGCCGAACAGCCACCGGTTCTGGCCAAGATATTCAGCACCTCCTCCGAAGTTGAAGCCGTGCGAGCGCAGGGCGATGTCGTGGTTGCCGCACTGCATAACCAAACGCTTGCGGTATTCACCCAACACCATCGCAACCTGCACTTGCGCGCGCTCTACCCGCTGAGCGATGCGTTCCGAGATTTTCAGATGATTGACAACACCCTGTACGTCAGTACGACGCGGGATGAATTATTGGTACTCGATCTGAGCGACAGCGCTGCACCTGCCTTGCATGCGCGTTATCCCGGGACTCATCACATCGAGCGCTTCGCGGTACGCGATGGCCAGGTATTTTTTGCCGGGGAAAACAAACTCACGTCGCTTAAACTATTGCCGGAGGTGCGTTTCGCCCGCACGACTGACACGACCTTCACCGCGACCCTCCCCGCCGATGAACCGCTGGGCAGCTACGACATCGCGGTGCTGAACGCGGGTCACCAGACCGACCTGCGTCATGATGCGGTACGCGTCACACTGAAAACCGGCAAAAAACCTCAACTGTCCGCAGAACAATTCCAACGCCTGCTGGAACAACAAAAAGCACTGCGCAACGGAACGCGCTAATACTTTCGCCACTGGTCGGTGAAATCACTACGCCCACCGAAATTGCGGCCGATAAGAGTGTGACCCTGTCTGAAAGAAAAGCGCTTCGATTCACGTATTCTTGACACTAACGTATTCGAAAATTTCGGGATGGATTATGTCACTCGCCACCTTGATCCAGAATCACCTGACCGCTCACAACGTGCCTTATGTTGTCGTGACGCGCGGCGCCGCCGACGACAGTAGCGCCGACACGCGGGTCCCGTTGGAAAAAACTGTCAAGTCCGTGGTGTTACAGGATCGCGACGGCCTGCTGCTAGCGGTGATTGCTGCTGATCGGGCGCTCAACATTCCAAGCTTGCAACAAGTCCTGCAACGCAGCATCGAGCTGGTGCCACCGCATGATTATGTGACCCTGTTCAAAGGCTGGGCGCCGACGACATTTTCGCCGTTTGCCAACAATTACGGGGTGCGCGTGCTGGTCGACTCGCACCTGGCCGCGCAAGATATGGCGTTTTTTGAAAACAGCCACCCGAACGAATACGTACGAGTCGACCGCGCTGGATTGCGCAAATTGCATGAAGGCGCCCGTTTTGAATTTAGCTTTACCCTGCCGATGCACACCGAGGTAGCGCCCACTCAAATCCCAGCAACTCCGGCGACACAATTTTCTGCGAAGGCGGAGCGTATGAAATTCCGTGTGCAGAAAACCACCGAACTACCACCGATGCCGGAGATGGCGCAGAAGATTTTCAGCTTGAATTCCAATCCCTACGCCAGAATTCAAGACCTGGCCCAGGTGGTTGAAATTGATCCGAGTTTTGCGGCGCAAATTATTCGTTACGCACGCTCGCCGTTCTACGGCTATCGCGGCAAAATTAATTCCATTCACGATGCAGTTGCACGCGTGCTGGGCTATGACTTGGTCATGAACATCGCACTGGGATTGGCTTCGGCAGCGCCATTCAAACATACGCACACCGGCCCCTTGGGGCTCGATGCATTCTGGCGCCACGCGACTTACAGCGCGGTGTTGACACAATCCATGTGCAGCCTGGTCAGCAAAGGCCCGAAACCCCGAGCAGGAATGGCCTACCTCGCAGGCCTGCTACATAACTTCGGATTTTTAGTACTCGGCCATGTGTACCCGGCCGAATTCAAACTCTTAAATGAAGCGGTCGCTGCGCAACCCCTCACACCGATTGCAGAACTTGAATCCGAAATTGTCGGCGTCTCCCACGGTGACATCGGCGCCTGGCTGATGGAGTCCTGGAACATGCCAGCCGAAGTCATCGCCGTGGTGCGCGAACATCACAACGCGGATTACTCCGGACATTTTTCGGAATACGCACGACTGGTACGCCTGGTGGATCACCTGCTGAAAAAATTTGATCTGGGCGACGCACCCAGCGGCGATCTGCCGGTCGGCCTGGCGCAGGCGCTGGGCTTGACTGATGTGCAAATCGACACCAAGTTCAACAAATTGCTGGAATCCCGCGACGAGCTGGATAGCATCGCTCAACATCTGGCCGCCTAAGAACCTGTTCAAGATCGTCGCGAGCGGCGGTCAGCCGGGTTCAAACGGCGCGCAGGAACCGGAGTTGACATGGAGTCAATGAGGATTCCGAGCACCGTTTGAACTCGGATCACCGTCGCGCAGTAGATCTTGAACCGGTTCTAACGTTTCCCGCAACTCCGTCCTACACTAAGGACGGAATGAAACCCGACCTCTACCAGGAAAATCAGTTGCTGCGCCGCCAGCTAAAGGAGCTGCTGGCGCAAGCCCGCAAGAACGAACAAAAATTACAACGCCTGCAAAGTTACGAACTACGCCTGCTAAGCAGTACCTCGGTACATGAACTGGCGCAACGCATCGTGCAGGGCTACCGCAGTTTCGGCGGCGCGGAAATTGTCACGCTCGCCATCATCGACCCGCTCTACGAAACTCAACGTGTGGTGCACGAACTCACGACCGACAGCGATGACGCCACCCAACTGATTTTTTTTCCCAATGAAGATGTATTGAATCGCCTGTTCAGCATCTCGGTAGCCCCCAAGCTCGGCGCGTTCAAGGTACGCGCACATGAAGCGCTGTTCCCACTTAGCCCGCATGCACCCGAGAGCATCGCGCTGCTTCCGCTGGTGCGCAATAACGAACTGATGGGCTGTTTGAGTCTGGGCAGCCCGCGCAAAGAACATTTCTCTGCGTCAGTGCGCACCGATTTTCTGGAACGACTGGCGGCGATAGTCGCTATATGTCTGGAAAATTGCATCAACCTGGAACGCTTGAAACGCGTCGGGCTGACCGATCCGCTCACCGGCGTCAACAACAGGCGCTTCTTTGATCAACGCGTGCTGGAAGAAGTTGCGCGCGCCCAACGTCATGCCATGCCGCTGGCCTGTTTGCTGCTGGATATCGATCATTTCAAGAACATCAACGACACGCACGGCCATCCGGCGGGCGACCGGGTACTCATCGACGTGGCGGGGTTGATGCGAGCGCAGTTACGCGGCAGTGATTTGCTGGCGCGCTACGGCGGCGAAGAATTCATCGCCTTGCTCACCCACACCCGGCGCGACGCCGCACTTGAAATTGCGGAGCGCATTCGCACCGCAGTAGCGGGGCATGACTTTATCATTCAGGAACAAGACAGTTTGCGCGTTACGCTGTCTATCGGCGTCGCGATGCTGGCGGCGCGCAGCACTGATGTTCAGGAAGAATCCACGCGCTTGGTGGCATGCGCCGACCATGCGCTGTACGCAGCCAAACATGGCGGCCGTGACCGCGTAACATGCCTCTCAACTATTCCGGGATGACGTAACCGTAGCTAAGAAATTTTCGGCCAAACCCTATTACTGCCGCCCGTTGGCGGAAATATTCTGTGCATAGATATCGCTGTTGCCGTTGCGGCTATCCGACCACACAACGATGGCACCTCCAAAACCGTTGGAAATAAGTTGCGGTGCAACCTGATCGCCCAGTGCGGTGCTGACGACGGTGGCCGTGAGCCATTGCGTCACGCCGACACCGTTTACATGCTGAGTATAGATGTCGTAATTGCCGCTGCCTTGATCTTGCCAAACCAGGATCGCACCATCGGTACCGTCGGCGATGAGCTGTGGCGCCTTCTGGTTGCCGCTCGCGGTAGCGATACCCACGCCGCCGCTGGCCCATTGCGTCACACCCGCGCCGTTGACACGCTGGGCGTAGACGTCGAAGCTGGTGTTGCTGGTGTTTCCCTGCTCCCACGCAATGATCGCACCGCCGACGCCGTCGGGAATCAATTGTGCTGCCTGCTTGTCCGGGACCGGGATCAGTGGATCGAACGACGCACTGACGCGCACATCACCCGCAGTCCACTGCGACTCACCCGCAGCATTGACGTGCTGGGCATAAACACCATTGTTAATACCGCTATTTTCCGCCGTCCATGCCAGGATCGCCCCACCCGCGCCGTCGGCCACGAGTTGCGGATAAAACTTGAGCAGATTGTTAATGCTGGAAACCCGCTTACCATTGGCCGTCCATTGCAGGAGGCCGGCGCCATCGACGCGTTGCGCATAGATCCCAAAACCGGAACCACCATCACGGCCATCCATCCAAGCCATGATCGCGCCGCCTGCGCCATCAGCGATCAGACGCGGAAAAGCCGAAGCCGCCGCCGCCGCGCTGAGGGCCACGCCACCCGCGATCCACTGTGGCACACCGGCGCTGTTAACGCGCTGGGCGTAGATATCGTCGGCCAAGATGCCGATGTTGACACCACCGCCGGGGACGGGGCTGGTGTCGGGCAGCAGGTAACTCCACGTCAGGATCGCACCGCCCGCGCCATCGGCGACGAGTTGCGGCATCGTGTGTACTCCGTTCGTGGCGGTGTTCACGCTGATGGCCACGCCATCGGCTCCCCATTGCAGCACCCCGGCACTGTTCACGCGCTGGGCGTAGATATCGGAATCCTTGCCGAAGAAGGCGGTGGAAGTACCGCGACGTTGATCCTGCCAGACGATAATCGCGCCGCCCGCGCCAACGGCAACCAACTGCGGCGCCAACTGATCGCCAGCGGCCGCCGAGATGACCACGCCATCGGCCGTCCACTGCGGCACACCGGCGTTGTTCAGGCGCTGGGCATAGATGTCGACATTGCCGTTGCGCCGGTCCTGCCACACGATGATGCTGCCGTCCGCGCCGTCAGAAATAATGTGCTGCCCGTCTTGATTACCCGCTGCAGCGCTAACCGCGACATTCACCGGATTGGTGGCCTGCCACAACACGACCAGATGCCCCGGCGCACCGGCGGTGCCGCCGACCGTAACCGTGACATTCCCAGTGGTCGCACCGACCGGCACCGTGGCCTCGATCTGGGTATCGCTCCAATTGGTAATCTGAGTCGCGGTGATGCCGTTGATACTGAGCGTGCTCGTACCCTGAGTGGCACCGAATTTCTGGCCGCTGACGGTGATCGTCTCGCTCGCGCGGGCTTCGGTGGGAACCACCGAACTGACTGCCACCGGTGAAACGACGGTGGTGTTGATGACGGTGGTGGAACCGTCGTCGCCGCAGGCGGCAAGCATGAGATACACACCAGCCAGCGCCACAATGCTGGAATTTTTAATCAACAGTTTCGCGAAAATAGGCATTTGGTCTCCGAGGAAATATAGGCGGGCGCTAACCAAGGGCAACCGCTCCCTGTGGAGGGATGGCGCGGATTGTCGGTGGATGCGGGAAAACTTGAAACTGTCTTGGGGTACTAAGCAGGCGCCGTGGTACTAGTACCGCTTGAGCAGAGATCGGCTATATTATTTGGCTACATGCATCCGTGCCCGGCCACACCAATGAAAATCCTCATCGCCGACGACCACGCGCTCTACAGAAAAGGCGTGCGCGATCTTTTAAGGCAGCTCGATGCCAACGCAATCGAAATTCTGGAAGCAGGCGATTGGCAAACCGCCCTCGCGCTGATGGTGCGGCACCCGGACAGCACGCTGGCCGTGATCGACCTGCACATGCCGGGCATGCAGGCCTTCGAGGGTTTGCGGACTTTTCTCGACCAGGTCGAGACGGTGCCGGGGGTGGTGATCTCAGCATCGGAAAGTCCGCTCGACATGAAGCGCGCGCT
>JANMQQ010000276.1:0-14244 GCA_031370545.1 Gammaproteobacteria bacterium | reverse complement strand
CACCGCGTTCAACATTCTGGCAGAAAATATCATGATCGGCGCTAAACGCGAGCATGACTCGGCCGAAGAGTTGCACTCGAAAGTCGCCCGGCTGCTCGATGTCATTCACAAAGTGACTGATGGCAACTACGAGGTTGATGTCGGATTTAACGGCAAAGACGCCATCGGCGAACTGGCGGGTAATTTGCAAATCATGATCACCTACATTCGCAATTCTATCGACGAAAAACGCGTCGCGGTCGAAACCCTGCGCCGCCAGGTGGACGAGATTCTGGGTGTCGTGACTAAAGCTGCCGAGGGCAATCTTACCGGGCGCATCAATGTCGCGAGCACGGATGCCATTGGCCAGTTGGCGAGTGGTGTGCAGCGCATGATCGACAGCTTGAACAGCTTGGTGGCGCAGGTGCAGCGCTCCGGGATTCAAGTGGCGTCGTCGACCACGGAAATTGCCGCAACGTCCAAGCAGCAAGATGCAACCGCCGCCGAGCAAGCGGCCACCACCAACGAAATTGTCGCGACCGCGACCCAGATTTCGGCAACTTCCAAAGAACTGGAAACCACCATGCAGGAGGTAGCAGGTATTGCGGAAGTCGCGGCGCGTTCCGCGACGCTGGGACAGGCGGGCTTGACGCGCATGCAGACCACCATGGGCCAGATCGTGGATGCCTCGGGTTCGATTGGCGCCAAGCTGGAAATCCTGAATGAAAAGGCCGGCAACATCGGCATGGTGGTCACGACCATCAACAAGGTTGCCGATCAAACCAATCTGTTGTCGCTAAACGCGGCCATTGAAGCTGAAAAAGCCGGTGAATACGGTTTTGGTTTTGCGGTGGTGGCGCGCGAAATCCGCCGCCTGGCTGATCAAACCGCAGTCGCAACACTCGACATTGAACAGTCAGTAAAAGAAATGCAAAGCGCGGTGTCGGCCGGGGTCATGAGCATGGAAAAATTCTCCGATCAGGTGCGTCGCAGCGTAGAAGATGTAACCCAGGTGAGTCGCCAGCTGGCGCAAGTCATCGACCAGGTGCAGGAATTGCGGCCACGTTTTGAGTCGGTGCATCAAAGCATGCATTTGCAGGCGCAGGGCGCGCAGCACATTCATCAGTCCATGACCGTGCTGAATGAGTCGGCGCAGCATACGGCGGATTCAATTCGGCAGTCCAACTCTGCTATCGAGCGCCTCAACGATGCCGCGCACAATCTGCAAAGCGGAGTGACCAAGTTCAAGGTGCGCAAAGACGTGGAGTAATGGTGTAGGAGTCGTTGCATGTTGTATTTGTTGTTTCATGTTAAAAACGAAAGTTACGCGGTGGACGTGCGCGATGTGATCGAAGTGGTTCCATGGGTGAAGTTGCGTTCCATTCCCAAGGCGCCAGATTATGTCGCGGGGCTGCTCAATTATCGCGGCGAAAGCGTGCCGGTGCTTGACCTTTGCATGTTGCTGCACAACCAGAACTGCGCGGCGGTGTTTGGCAGCCGGATTGTATTGGCTAAGTATCTGGATGCGCGGGGTGCGGCACGGGTATTGGGTCTGTTGGCGGAACAGGTGACCGAGACCTTGCAGTGCAGCGCTGAGGAATTTCGCCCCAGCACCCTGGTGCATACGGCAGCACCGTATTTACGTGAGGTCATGACGTATCGCGATCATCTGGTGCAACGCGTCGATGTCAACGCGTTACTGCCAGCCGAAGTTCAAGCGTTGCTGTTTCAATAACCATGTCGCTAAAGGCTATAAAAGACCTGTTAAAAGACACCATCGGGCTGAATGTCAGCTCGGTGGGCGCGTCGAATTTTGAGCGCGCAGTGCGGCATCGCATGAAGGCGCTCGACGTCACCGACGTGCACGCCTACAGCATTGCGCTACGTCAAGCTGAGGAACTTCGTGAGCTGATCGACGAAGTCATCGTTCCGGAAACCTGGTTTTTCCGCAATCCCGCATCATTTACCGCGTTACAGCAATTTGCCGAAAAACGCCGCGCGGAACTCCTAAAGGGCAAGAAGCTCAGAGTGCTGAGCATGCCTTGTTCCACGGGTGAAGAGCCTTACACCATCGCCATGGCCTTGGACCAGGCAGGTCTGCAACCGGGCGAATATCAGATCGACGCGTTTGATATCAGTCAACGTTTGCTCACCAAGGCCAAGCGCGGTGTGTACGGGCGCAACTCATTTCGCAACAAAGAAAACGAATTCAGAGACCAGTATTTTGATTTGGTCGGCGGCATCTACGTGCTCAACGACAAGCTGCGCAACGCTGTAAATTTTCAGCAGGGCAATTTGCTGGACAAATATTTCGGTGTCAGCGGTCAGATTTACGACGTGATTTTTTGCCGTAATTTACTGATTTATTTTGATCGTGAGACGCAGAACGCAGCGATGCAGAAGTTTCATAAGCTGCTGGCCGATGATGGGCTGATGCTGATCGGCCACGCTGAAACGCCAGATTTCCTGCGCGGTAATTTCACGCGTTCGGAATATCCACGTTCGTTTTCCTACCATAAAGTCATCACCAGCGCCGTACAGGTTAAAGACGGTACGCGACGCGTTTCAGCGCTGCCTGCGGTGCCGAAAAAGACTACGCCCACCGTTCCGCGTGCCAAGTCGAACATGGAGTTTCTGGAAACTGTCGAGCTCAAGCGCGCCGACCTGTTGCCGCAAACTGACGCGGCAGTATTGCGTGATGCGGCGCGTCTGGCCAACCGGGGCGAATTGCGCGAGGCGGGCGCGTTATGCGAAAACTATTTACGTCAACATCCGACTTCGGCGCAGGCTTATTATCTGTTGGGATTAGTGCGTGAAGCGGAAGGCAAGCATCAGTTGGTGGGTGAGTTATTTAAAAAGGCGGTATACCTCGATCCGAATCACTACGAAGCTATGATTCACCTGGCGCTACACTTGGTGCGTTATGGCGATGCTACCAGCGCGAAAAATTTGCAACTGCGTGCGAACCGGGTGTTGAACCGGAAGAAGCCGGAATAAGCGACCATGGCCACTCTCGATACGAATACCACTTCGCCGGGTGCACAAATAATCAATTGCTGGAACAGCATTGGCGTGTGGGGCCGTGAGCGACCACGTTGTCCGGTGCTGCTGGAGGTTATCCACTGCCGCAATTGCGAAAAATATATTGCCGCCGGGCAGCGCGCATTGCAGCGCAGCGTGCCTGAGGAGTACCAGCAGGAGTGGACGCGGTTACTCGCACGCAAGAAAGACACCGAGGTGGGACAGCAGCTGACGGTGATCGTGTTCCGCATCGGTGACGAATGGTTTTCATTGCCGGTCAACTATCTGCAACAAGTCGAGACCCGGCGCGTCATTCATAGTGTTCCACATCGTAACTCCGCCATCGTCAAAGGCATTGTCAATGTCGCGGGTGAAGTAAAAATGTGCTTTTCGCTAGGCACTTTGCTTGGCATTGAAAAGGCGTCGATGCTTGACTCCACGGAACGTACCGCCGTCTATCAGGGATTGATCGTGCTCAAGCAGGGCAAGCACAGCTATGTTTTTCCGGTGACCGAGGTGCTGGAGCTCGCACGCATTTCACTCGAAGAATTGAAAGCGGTCCCATCCACGATATCCGCGCTGGCTTCCAGTTATTTACTGGGTCTGGTGCAGTACGGTGAGCATCATGTCGGTCATCTGGATGCTGACTTGGTCATCGCCGGTTTCGAGCGCAGCCTCTGATGCGCAACGACCACGGCAAAAACATCAGCGATCTGTCCATGCGGGAGCTGTTTCAGATCGAGATCGAGACGCAGGCGGCAACGCTCACGACCGGCCTGCTGAACCTGGAAAAAACTCCGGTTCCGCCTGCGGTGATGGAATCGTTGATGCGCGCAGCGCATTCGCTCAAGGGAGCCTCACGGCTGGTCGGGTTGCGTCCTACCGAGCGGCTTGCGCATGTGTTGGAGGATGTGTTCGTCGCGGCGCAAAAGGGCCAGATCGCGATTAATGCCGAAGCGGTCGATGCCTGTTTGCGGGCAGTCGACTGCTTGCAGCGCATCGCAGCTCAAGAAGACTTTGCCGATGATACCTATGAGGAGCCAGAGTTCGATAACATCGTCGAAGCGCTTGAATCAGTGCAGCAAGGCGCTGCGCTACCTGCCGCACAGCACCGTGCGTTGCCGACCATCATCCCGCCGGTATCGGCGCCGCTCGAGCCGCTCACTGCCCAAGGTGGTGAACGCGTTCTGCGCGTCAGCGCGGATCGCTTGAATCACATTCTTGGTTTAAGCAGCGAATTGGTGGTGGATGTGCGTCACGCCCAGAAGCAGGTGCAAGCGTTGTTGCAGTTAAAAAAGAAGCACGCGGAAATTTTGCACACCCTGGATTCATTGCGCGATGCGATGTCAGGACTTGGCGCCAACGAGCGCGCGAATATTTATCTGACACAATTGCGTAAACGCGCCACCGACTTTACGCAACTGCTGACGGACAACCTGACCGAGGCCGACGCATTTGACCGGCGTGTGAGTACCACCACCGCACGCGTGCATCGTGAAGTGATTTTGACGCGCATGCGGCCGATGGCCGACGGCGTACAGGGATTTCAGCGCATGGTGCGCGACCTGGCACGTGCCACCGGAAAAAAAGTCGATTTGACCGTGCATGGATTACGTACCGAGGTCGACCGTGATGTGCTGGAAAAACTCGAGGCACCGCTGACGCACTTGATTCGCAACGCGATCGACCATGGCATCGAGTCGCCTGAGCAGCGGCGTGCGAATAACAAGCCGGAGCGGGGCACGGTGCAGTTGGCCGCCAGCTACAGCGGTGGAATGTTGTCGATTGTGCTGGAAGACGACGGCTGCGGCGTGAACTTTGAACAGCTCAAACAAAAAATTGTCGAACGGGGATTGACGCCTGCCCACCTGGTTGAACGTTTGAATGCAGATGAACTGACCGAGTTCTTGTTCCTGCCGAAATTTTCCACCCGCGACAGCGTGACTGAATTGTCCGGGCGCGGGGTTGGACTGGACGTGGTGCGCGATGCCGTGCAAGCTTTAGGTGGAACAGTCAAGACCAGCACAAGTGCAGGTCGCGGCACGCGCTTCACATTGCATCTGCCCATCACCCGTTCACTGATTCCAGCATTGTTGGTTGAAATTGGGCGGGAAAGTTATGCGTTGCCGTTGGCACGCATTGATCGGTTGCTCAACCTGGCGCCGGAACAATTGCTATCCATCGAAGGTCATCAATACACCGTGATTGATGGGGAAAACGTCGGGCTGGTGGATGCCTGTGGTTTGTTCGGCAAAAAATCGGCGTTGGAAGCGCATCGCCATCTGGATGTGGTGGTGCTCAGCGATCGCCTGAGTCGGTATGGAGTGGTGGTGGATCGCATCGTCGGTGAGCGTGTGTTGGCGGTGCAAGCGCTGGACCCGCGTTTGGGCAAGGTCCGGGACATCAGTGCTGCCGCGTTGCTCGAAGACGGCACGCCGACCTTGATCATCGACGTCGACGATTTCGTGCGTTCCATCGACCACGCGCGCAGCGGCGGAACGCTACAGCACATCGAAGAGTGGGCCGATAACAAAAAGCGGAAAGTTGAGAAACGCGTGTTGGTGGTCGACGACTCCATCACGGTGCGCGGGTTGGAAGCCAAACTGCTGGAAACCCACGGCTATTGGGTGGCGACCGCCGTCGATGGCATGGACGGCTGGAATCGGGTGCGCAGCGAGCGCTTCGATCTGGTCATCACCGACGTCGACATGCCGCGCATGGACGGTGTTGAGCTGGTCGAAATGATCAAACGTGATCCGCAATTGAAAAACCTTCCTGTGATGATCGTGTCATATAAAGATCGTCCTGAAGATCGGCAGCGTGGATTGGAAGCAGGTGCAGACTATTATCTGACCAAGGGCAGTTTCCACGATGAAACTTTGATTGACGCCGTTATCGACCTGATTGGTCGGGTGGAACTCTAAATGAAAATCGCAATCGTCAACGATATGTTTATGGCTGCTGAAGCGCTGCGGCGCGCGGTCGTGACAAATACTAATCATCGCGTGTTATGGATCGCCGAGAACGGGCTCGATGCGGTCACCCGCTGTGCAACAGATCTACCGGATCTGATTTTGATGGATCTGGTGATGCCGGAAATGGACGGTGTGGAGGCAACACGCCGCATCATGGCCGAGACCCCCTGCGCGATCCTGATCGTGACCGTTTCAGTGGAAGAAAACGCCGCGCTGGTGTTCGCGGCGATGGGCCACGGGGCGCTGGATGCGGTGAATACACCGTTGCTGGGCACGCACGGCAACGAAGCGGGCCGCGCCGAATTTCTCGCCAAACTCAAAACTATTGAAATGTTGATTCGGCCTCGTCCGGCGGGATCGGAGCAGCCCAAGATCGCGCGCGCCAATGCGCTGCCGCCGACCGGGTTTCAATTGGTGGCGATTGGCGCATCCTCCGGTGGGCCGTCGGCATTAATGACAATACTCGCCGCCTTGCCCGTCGAATTCCCGTTACCGATTGTGGTCGTCCAGCATGTGGACACGCAGTTCGTGCCTGAAATGGCGACCTGGTTGAGCACGCATACCGCACTGCGCGTGGTTCTGGCGAAACCCAACGTGCGCCTTGCGCCGGGTGTTGTCTATTTGGCGGCGCGCAACGAACACTTGGTGCTTAACGCCTGGGGCTCACTGAATTATGAAGTGCAACCCCAGGAATCGCCGTATCGACCGTCGGTCGATGTATTTTTCAACAGCGTGCAGCGACACGGTCGTGGCCGATGTATTGCAATCCTGTTATCCGGAATGGGACGCGACGGTGCGGAAGGGTTGTTGCATTTGCGGCAGGATGGACACGTCACCATCGTGCAGGATGAAGCGACCAGCGCCGTGTATGGAATGCCGCGCGCGGCGGCGGAACTCAACGCGGCGGTCCATGTGGTACCGCTGCTTGACATCGCACCGCTGCTGATGCGTAGTGTCGACGCGACGGCTTCGATGGAAAAGACCTAATGAACGAGCTCGATGGACAGCGTGTAGTTGCACCGGTCGACGCGAAATGCGTGGTGTTGCTGGTCGATGACCAAGTGATGATCGGCGAAGCGTTGCGGCGCATGCTGGCTTATGAAGCGGACATCGAGTATCACTATTGTCAAGCTGCGGATCAGGCGCTCGCGATGGCGGCGCAGTTAAAGCCGACTGTGATCTTGCAGGATATTGTCATGCCCGAGTCTGACGGGTTGGCCCTGCTCAAGGCGTATCGTGCCGCGCCGGAAACTCAGGCGGTGCCGGTGATCATGTTGTCGACACGCGATGACCCGCGTTACAAAAGTCAGGCGTTCGCCGCAGGAGCCAGTGATTACCTGGTAAAAATCCCGGATCAGATCGAGTTGATTGCACGCATCCGCGCCCATTCGCGTAGTTATCTGGCTCAGGTACAACGCGATGAAGCGTTCCGGCAATTGCATGCCGTGCAGCTCCAACTGGAAGCCAGCAACCTTGAGCTGCATCGTATCTCTTGCCAGGATGGACTCACCGGCATCTACAATCGTCGGCATTTTGATACCTATCTCGAGCAGGAGTGGGCGCGTGCGCTGCGTGACGGATCCAACATCGCACTGGTACTTGCCGACATCGACTATTTCAAAACCTACAACGATCATTACGGCCACTTGGTGGGAGATGATTGTTTACAACGCGTGGCACGCGTATTCCGTGAAGTATTGCAGCGCCCCGGCGATTTGGCTGCGCGTTACGGCGGCGAAGAATTCGTGGTGGTATTGCCAAAGACCGACATGGAGGGTGCCATAGTGATCGCCGAGTCAATCCGCCAGCGCATTGAACGGCTCGCGATCCAGCATGAATTTTCCAAGGTGGCAGGTCATATCACTTTGAGCATCGGGGTAGCGACGGTACGGCCGAATCCGCGCATGCGTCCACCTGAGTTGGTGGGGTTGGCTGATAAAGCACTTTATCTGGCCAAGCAAAATGGCCGTAACCGCTGCGAGCAGGCGCGTGGCAATCAAGATGAATTAGCCATGTTGCACAGTCGTGAGTCCAAATCTGAACGGAGTGATTAATTAGAAATAGCATTCAAATCAACGTGTGTTTGCGGCTCAAATCAAAATTATTGTCGGTCTGTTCCCCAGCGCATTGTCTTCATTGAACGACCACTTAAAATAGGCACATGCCCGGGATACTATTCGCAGCGACCGTGGCATATTTACTGCACTTGTTACAAGGACGGAGTTGAGGAAGGTCATCCATGAAAGAACTTACCGAATGCAAGAATCTCTACGGCCCGCTGCCCGAGCGTGATATGCGCATGCTGATCAGCATGGTTCACCAACCCTCCAACGAAATCTGGGAATTAGCGCGCCGCGTGGTGATTTCTGCGGCACCGGTCATGACCCTGGATATGGCTGTAAAGCTCGTCGCCCCACCCAACCTCGGCGATGTGCCCGACGCGTTCACCGTGCGACGCGCGATCCGCTACGCGGTGCGTGCGCAGAAGGGGCGACGTGGTCGTCAACCGCATTGGCGTTAAATGTCTTGTCCTGTCGCTCGGAGCGTCGTTAACACGACGCCCGCCTGACCGAGCCCCGTCAGAAATCAGACGCGGCATATTCAGCGCCCGCCTTTTTGCAAATACTGCACGGCTTCCAGATGGCGCGGAATGCGCTCCAACACCGGTTCGTAAATCACGCGGGCTTGCGTATCTTTCTTGAGGCGGGCATAGGCGCGCGCAAGATAAACCTGCATGGTTGCATCGGCGGGATAACGCATCGCCGCTTCGCTACTGACATCGGCCCAGGCTTTACATTTTCCGTCACGGCCAATTTTTTCATCATCACGGCGCCCAGGCATGTTGCCTGCGCCATCGACCATCGCTGCAAGACTAATCTCGTCACCTTGCACCACACGCTGCACCGGTACCGGAACGCCCCATTCCGCAGATATTTTACGAAAAGCTTCGGCACCTTCGTCGGTGTTGCGCACAATGCGTGCGTCGTAATACAGCCCTTTTACCACCAGCTAATAATGCCAATCGTCCTGTATGGCAGTCGTAGAAAAACGCCGCTTGTGAGACCGCGCGCGTCTCCGGGCAATGGATTGCACCGAGCTGCGCCAGCCGGATTCACGTGCTCCCAGATCAGCGGGGTCAGCGCAGCGTAGTCGCGGGGTGTCAGTGTCCCGTGCCAGTGCGGCTGTGCCAGCACTTTCTGAATCATCAACGTGTTGATGTAGACCATGCAGTTCTGAATCAAATGCAGCGCGAGCATGCTGATCTCGTGATCTTTCCTTCGATTGCTGGCCATTTCGCCGCGACGCGCGAAGAATACGAAATCGCGATTGCGTCGCCATTTTTGGCGAAACCCGACGGGACGTCCAAGTCCCCCTCGGGAGCGAAAAATTGGCGACGCAATCGCCACGTGCTCGTGACCTTCACGTTGTGCGCAATAGGCCTAATGTATTGACTAACTTGGTGCTGCACTTGTAAGTACTCCCGTCGCGCCGCATCGCTCAATGTAGGCGATATGATCACCTAATATATTGGTTAATAACAATTAATTGACCATGTTTCCATGATTAGGTCATGACCGACCCCAGTGCCAGATTGGTAACCAGCGCACATAACAGCACACCCGACTGTTTTTAACCCTTGAGTAACCGGTAATCAGTCCGAGAACCTCTTTGTCAGTTTGGGTAATTAAACCCAAAACAAACGTGAAGCACATACCCGCTCTCGAAGCGCCGTGCTCAACACACTTCTTAAACTTGATATGAATTTGTGGAGATCACCATGCAAAACATGAAATTGAAAGTTATGGCCCTGGCTGTGCTTGGCGCACTGAGTGTCGCTGGCTGTAATAGCGGCTCATCTGGCGCACCTACCGGCACCTCAGCTGCCTTGGCTAGAACAGGAGTTATCACCGGGTTCGGCAGCGTGTTCGTCAATGGCGTGGAGTATCAATCCAGTTCCGCGACTGTTAAGGCCAATGGCGTTGCTGCGGACGAATCCAAGCTCGCTGTGGGTATGGTGGTTAAATTGAAGGGCAGCGTGAATGCCGATGGCAAGACCGGCACCGCAGTTGATATCTCGTACGCAGATGAACTACACGGCATTGTGCAAGCAGTTGCGGTTGTTGCGGGGAAGGGAGCTTTAACCGTGATGGGTCAAACGGTGAACGTCGATGCTGTTACCGTCTTTGAAAGCAAGGTAGCCGCGATTACCTCAATGGACATGATCGTGATCGGTAACATCCTTGAGGTCAGCGGGTACACGGCGGGTGACGGCAACATCTATGCGACCCGCGTCGAGGTGAAGAAGGCGACCATGGGCAGCGGCGATGAAATCGAGCTGAAGGGCCTGATTGCCAGCCTCGATAGCACGGCGAAAATGTTCTTGATCGGCAAACAATCCATCGACTACAGCGCTGCGAATCTGGGTGATATTCCCAACGGCACCTTGGCTAATGACATGTATGTCGAAGTTAAGAGCACACAAGGGTTCAATAGCAGCAATGTATTGCTCGCAAGCAAAGTGGAACTGGATGGCGACGGCAAAAATGGCGTTGATGCCACAACTGGTGAAGAACTGGAGTTGGAAGGTGTCGTGACTCACGTAGCATCGTCCACGGAGTTCATTCTGAATGATCAAGTTGTGTTGCTGACCGATACAACCATGTTCGAACACGGCACCTCCGCAAGTATTGCGAAAGGAATGAGACTTGAAGTGGAAGGCACCATGAATGCGGATCACAAGCTGGCCGCAGACAAAGTGAAATTCCGCGAGGAAAGCAACATCGAAATAAGCGCCATCGTGGGAGCGATTGATGTCGCCGCAAGTACCGTGACGGTATTGGGTCGGGCGATCCACATCGACAATCTGACTTTGCTGAAAGACGAACGGGATGGAATACGTTACTTCAGCTTGAAGGATATGGCCGTCAATGACGCACTGGAAATCCACGCTTACCTTGATTCGAGCGGTAGCTTGGTGGCGACCCAACTGAAACGCGAATCTACAGGAAGTAACGTCTCGCAGTTAAACGGCACGGTGACTTCGGTCACCGGGTTTGTTGTTGTGATCGCGGGCGTGAGTGTGGATCTGTCGAAAGCGAATTTGATGGCATTCGGTTCAGTAGCGCCGGTCGCGGGATCCAAAGTTGAGGTAGATGGCACATTTGCCAACAACACGCTGACTGCAACCACAATCCAGAAAGATGATTAATGTTCAGTATCCCTGTTCGGTAACTGAAGCTGAGTGACAGCGGCGGCCTTGTTTAAGGCCGCCCTGATTCAAACACAAATGCAACGAAGGACTTGCCATGAATATACACAGCCTTGAACGTCTTCATGCCTGCCCCTGTGGTTCGGGGAAAGCGTTAAACGATTGTTGCCGCCCCTATTTGGGCGGTTTGAAGTCAACACCCACCGCAGAAGCATTGATGCGGTCGATTTACGCCGCCCTGTGTGTCGATGACCAAGACTACATCTTGCGTACCTGGCATGAATCGACCCGACCGGCAAAACCGCAGTCGATTGTTGGCACGAAAGTGAAATGGGTGACATTGCAGATATTGCACATTGAAGGCGGCGGTCTGAATGACGACGCGGGCGCGGTTGAATATTTTGCCCATTTTTCACTGAACGGAAAGATGATCAGGCTACATGAGATTAGCCACTTTAAACGCACTGAAGGTGAATGGTTTTATCTTTACGGCGAGCTCGCAGTACGCTCAATAAGAGCGCATGAGTCACGATAAAACACGATGAACTCGCACGATTATCAGCAGGCACTGTCGAAGGCAATCCTCAAGTTGCTACGACCACTCATTCGCCTGTTATTACGCAATGGCGTCCCGTATGCCGGTTTGGCGGAAATGGTGAAGCAAGTGTATATCGAAGTCGCGCGTACCGAATTCCATGTGCCCGGCAGAAAACAAAGCACTTCACGAATCTCGACCATCACTGGAATGCCACGTAAAGAAGTAAAGCGCCTTATCCAACTCGAAGGAAATGTCGATAACGATTTTATTGAGCGTCATCATCGTGCCGCGCGCGTGGTGGCTGGCTGGGTGCGCGATCCGGCTTTCCTCGACGCTGTGGGGCAGCCGCGCTTGATGTTGTTTAGCGGCCAGCAGACCAGCTTCAGTGACTTGGTTAGAAAATTCAGTGGCGATGTTCCGCCGCGTGCGATCTTGGATGAATTGATTCACGTGGGGGTTGTTGAACAACAAGACGGCGGCTATCTCCGCTTGATGAGTCGATCCTATATTCCAAAATCGGGCGAAGCCGACAAGCTCGGCATTTTAGGAAAAGACGTCGCGGGGCTCATCTCGACGATTGACCACAACATCCAGTCGGCCGGCAAAGATCCATTTTTTCAGCGCAAAGTTTATTACAACAATTTGCCCGAGGAAGCAGTGGTCGAGCTGCGCCAATTGCTCGCCGAGCAGGGACAACAATTTGTAGAAAAGTTAGATCACTGGATGGCCGCGCATGACCGCGACACCAATCCAAAAGTCACCGGTACCGGACGCAAGGCGAGCGGTATCGGTTTGTATTACTTTGAAGACGAAAGCATCAAGGAGTCTCCTCATGAACACGACGTGTAGCTTCTATCGCTGGGCGCCGATGGTTGTCTTTTTAGCGCTCGCGGCCTGTTCCGATGGTGGCACTAGCGGAACCGGCTTGCACACCACGCAGGGCAGCATCACCGGCTTTGGTAGCGTTTTTGTTAACGGCGTGGAATACGATACCAAAGCCAGCACAATCACTCTGGAGGGAGTCGCGCAAAACGAAGACAAGCTTGCGGTCGGGATGGTGGTAAAAATAAACGGTAGCGTGAATGCTGACGGCAAGACCGGTGTGGCGACAACAATTGATTACGCGGATGAGTTAGAGGGCATTGTGCTTTCGATCGACGCCGTCGCAAAGACCGTGAACGTGATGGGTCAGACCTTGCACGTTACTGCGGACACGCTCTATGCGGGCAAGCTAGGTTTTTCCCTGGCGACCATGAAGGCTGGTAACGTGATTGAAGTTAGCGGATATTCCTCCGGGTACGGCGATATTCACGCGACACGTATTGAATGGAAAAACGAGGTCTTTGCGGGCGAGGAAGTCGAACTTAAAGGCGTGGTCGCAAATTTGAATACAAGTGCCAATACCTTCACGGTCGGTACGCTCATAATTGACTATCACCTTGCGAGCGTTGACGTCCCCAATGGATTAAGTAATGACCTGTATATCGAGATAAAGAGCACCAGTGCACCCGTCAACAACACCTTTGTGGCCACCAAGATTGAAGTTAAAAGCGACGGACACAAGGGTGTGGTGGGGCAAGCCGGTGAAACTCTGGAGCTGGAAGGTATCGTGACTGCGGTTTCTTCCGCGACTGCGTTTGATCTCAACGGACAAGCCATTGTTCTGAACACTCAAACGCAATATGAAAACGGCACTACCGCAAATATCGTCGCGGATACCAAGCTGGAAATCGAAGGGCAGTTTGATGCGAGCGGTAACGTTATTGCTAAAAAAGTCAAGTTTAGAGAAGCCAGCGCAACCAGTTTAAGTGCCTATGTATCGGCGACCGACCCCACGCTCAATGCCGTAGTCGTGCTTGGACTGATCGTTAAAATAGACAATCTCACCGTATTAAAAGACGAGCGCGACAGCAATAGCGCAGTCCCGGTGCGCTATTTCGGGGTAAAGGATCTACTCGTCGGCGATTACGTTGAGATGCAGATTTACAAGAATGGAAATGGTGGGCTGGTAGCCACCCAATTGATCCGCAACGATGTCGAGTCGCCCGGGATTGTCGATTTGAAAGGTGAAATTGAAAGCGTCGCGATATCGGGGCAACTTACAGTTGCCGGCGTGACCGTGCTCATTCCAAGTGGGGACAGCTCTGTCTACAAGAACGGAAACAAGGCAGAGATTACCGGGACCTATGCCAACAACATTTTAACCGCAAGCGCTATTGTCATGAGTGACTGATGCTCACCGTAAGATGGGGGTTGCTTTCGATTGATACGAGAGGTAGTAACATTTGGTTCAATTCAACCCAGCGCTAATCCGCCTCCAAGGAGCGCATTTTTGCATCCAGACGTGGGTCGCTTTTGGGCCACCGCAACCGTTTTTTTGATTGCTTAACGTCTCGTCACGGTTTTAATCCTGCCAGCTACACCTTGCACTCGTGCGTGACTTCCACTTTGCCATCTTCATAAACCGTTTCGAGCCGCACGGTAAATCCCCACAGACGGGAAACATGTTTGAGCATTTCATC
>JANMQQ010000466.1:0-2676 GCA_031370545.1 Gammaproteobacteria bacterium | reverse complement strand
CGATTGAAAATGCCATCGCAATGCGATGATCGCCAAAACTATTCACGACTCCGCCGGTGAGTTTGCCCCCCTGGATAATCATGCCGTCCGAGGTCGGCTTCGCGTCGATCCCCAGCTTCAACAAACCTTCCGCCATGGATTGAATGCGGTCGCTTTATTTTACGCGCAGCTCTTCGGCACCGGTCAATATCGTCGTTCCCAGCGCGCAATCCGCCGCGATGAACAACACCGGAAAATCGTCGATAGCCAACGGCACCTGATCGGCTGGAATTGCAATGCCGCGCAACGGAGCAGCCCGCACGCGGATATCCGCGACCGGCTCACCGCCGACCACCTGCTCCTTTTGTAACGTGATGTCCGCACCCATCGCACGAAGAATGTTGATCACGCCGATGCGCGTAGGATTGATGCCGACATGCTCTAATGTCAAGTCCGAACCCGTCGCAATGCTGGCACCCACCATGAAAAACGCCGCAGAGGAAATATCAGCGGGTACGTCGATCTTGGTGCCGCGCAACATCCCGCCTCCTTCGACGCACACGGTGTTGTCACGACGTTCAACGGCATACCCGAAGCCCTGCAACATGCGTTCGGTATGATCGCGGGTCGGCGCGGGCTCGGTGACGCAGGTCTTGCCATTCGCATACAGACCCGCCAGCAACAAGCTCGACTTCACCTGCGCGCTCGCCATCGGCATGGTGTAGTTCATACCGCGTAAATTCCGCCCACCTTTGATATGCATTGGCGGCGTGCCGGTTGGCGTAGTTGTCAAGTCCGCGCCCATCAAGCGCAACGGCTGGGTCACCCGCTTCATCGGGCGCTTGGACAGCGAGGTATCGCCGGTCATGTCAACATCGAACGCCTGCCCCGATAGCAACCCGGACAACAATCGCATGGAGGTACCGGAGTTGCCTAGATACAACGCTTTTTGCGGCGCTTTCAAGCCACGCAAGCCAACGCCTTGAATCACGACACGTCCCTGCTCTGGCCCGTCGATAGGCACACCCATGGCGCGAAACGCGGCCATGGTGCACAGGCAATCCTCGGCTTCCAGGAAACCACTCACATCAGTGACCCCTTCGGCCAGCGCACCCAACATGACCGAACGATGCGAGATCGACTTATCACCCGGCACACGTGCGCGACCCGTGAGCTTACCGCCGGGTTGCACGGTGTATACCACGTCTTTTTCTGCTGTCGTCATTTCACCGTTCCAAAAAGCTCAACACTGGGAATGTATAATTAGTAAAGAACTGCACTATGCGGTATTCATTTACTTCGCTTTTAGCGTGTAGTCATCGCGCGCTTGCTTCGCTGCCGTGAACACCGACTGTAAATAAGTACCGTCACCACGCTGCAAGGCATCTTCAATCTGCTGCAATTCCATACTATAGCGGCGCAGCATTGTAAGCAGTGCGTCGCGATTCGCCAAACAGATGTCGTGCCACATCTGCGGATGGCTTGAGGCAATGCGCGTGAAATCACGAAAACCACCCGCCGCATACTTGAAAATTTCTTCGCTTTCTTTCATGCCCGCCAGCGTATGGACCAATGCATAAGCCAGCACGTGCGGCAGATGACTGCTCGCCGCTAAAATTTCATCGTGATGCTGCGTATCCATGGTGGTCACATGCGCGCCCGCCTGCTCCCACATCCATTTCACGCGGGCTATCGCTTCTGGGTTTGTGTTGGATGCCGGTGTCAGGATCACCTTGCGGTGACGAAACAGCTCCGCGAACGACGCTTCCACGCCGCTCTGCTCAGTGCCCGCGATGGGATGACCCGGCACAAACGTTGATGGCAACGTTCCAAAAGCGAGCTGCGCCGCATACACCACGTCGCCCTTGGTGCTGCCCACATCGGTGATGATCATGCTGGGCGAGCTATGCTGCGCCAAGGCTTGAAACACCGCTGGCATCGCACCCACCGGCACCGCCACAATGACAACATCCGCGCCCTGTACCGCGCGTGCAATGTCAGTTTCGGCGCGATCAATCACACCCAACACGAGCGCCTTTTGAAGTTGCTGCGCGTCGCGCCCGCAACCAACGATTTCTCTACACACTCCCGCAGCACGCAACGCGCGCGCCAGTGAACCGCCGATCAATCCGATGCCAATCACACACAGGCGTTGAATTGCAGCCTCAGTCACGACCTGTCGCCTTGCACAAGGCGGCGATCACGCGCGCGTTCTCTTCAGATCGACCGATCGTGATGCGTAAATGCTGCGCAAGGCCCGCGACCGGACGCACAATCACGCCTGCGCGCAACAAGCCTTCGTACACTTGGGCGGCGTTGGCTTTAACATCTACGCACACAAAATTGGCAGCCGATGGGATGACCGCGAAGCCATTTTGAGTTAATCCCTGCGTCAGTTGGGCGAGCCCTTTTTTGTTCACGTCTTGCGTATTCGACAAATGCGCGTGATCGCCGAGCGCCGCCTGCGCGGCAACCAATGCGAGCGAATTGACGTTGAACGGCGCACGTATCCGGCTGAGCAGGTCAGCCACTTCGGGGTGCGATACCGCATAACCAACGCGCAAACCCGCCAGGCCATAAGCCTTGGAAAACGTGCGCGTCACAATCACGTTCGGATATTTTTCCAGCCACAGCATCGCGTCGGCATAATCGTCAAGACCCAGCGCCGTGCCGAATTCGAAATAGGCTTCGTCCATG
>JANMQQ010000245.1:0-24062 GCA_031370545.1 Gammaproteobacteria bacterium | reverse complement strand
TTTATCCACTTCACCCGCGCCGATGGCTTTGAAATGCGCCTGCGCATCGTCGGTCGGGCCTGCGAATGTCAGGGTGGAAGAGGCGAGCAACAACGCCGCGAACGTGAATTTACCGTACATGATTTGATACTCCTGTTGAAGGTTGAGCGCGCAAAAACGCGCGCCGTCATGGGGTAAACAGTGCGGCGACGGGTTTTATTCCCGACCGGGAAAATGTTTTTCACAACTCGGCGGGATCAATCTGCACTTGTTCCGGCAATCCCAGGCGCTGCGTCTCGACAATTGCGCTGAAGTCCAGGCGGAAGGCTTTAAGCGCGATGCGATCCGGTCCGAACTCCATGGTTGAGCCATACAACGCATCGCCAATGATGGGGAAACCATGACGACTCAAATCGAGGCGCAGCTGATGCGGGCGACCGGTGACCGGTTCAACGTTCCACAGCAAATGGCCGTGCTTGGGATCGCGACCGAGATACTGCGCCAAGGTCAGGCTGGGCTTGCCGTGCGGGCTTTCAAACGCGCGGCGCTTGTTGCGGTCGATTCTGCCGCGCCATTCAAAGCGTATGTCATTCGTCAGCGTGATCGCGTGCCGTGGATTGCCAACGTGAGCCGGAATATGTGCAAAACTCTGCGCGTGCGTCCACGCGCGATAGGTTTTGTGCACCTGCCGGTTTTCGAACCAGGTGTTGGCAATTTTATGCGCGTCAGAATTTAGTGCGAATACCACCAGTCCAGCCACCGGCAAATCCAGACGATGCACTGGAAACAAGCGCACACCCAATTCGTCTTGCAACTGGAATCCGAGCACTGGATGCGCAGAATCCACGCCGCCACGATCCGGCACGGTGAGCATGCCGGCCGGTTTGACAGCAATGAGGAAATGCTCGTTATGAAATTGGAGGGTGGTCATGGCGGCGCGTATTATGCGATGCGATCCACGCATGCTCCACAGAAATTCAGTGCGTGTCTGCTCCTATCGCCGTTGAGCTAATTGATGCGCGACAGTTCGGCAGCTTTTCAGTAATTTTTTCACCAGCGCTTTGTCATGCAAGGCGCGGCTGACGGCGACGCCACCGATCATCAGCGCGGCGATGGCGAGGTTTGAATCGGGATCACTTTTAGCCATGCGCTTTGGCCGGTGGTTGTCGAATAGCTTGACCAGACCTTTGTACACCTCGGTATACGCCTGTCGTGCCTTGGGGTCGCTGCTGGCGACATCGGTCGCCAGAAACGCCAGCGGGCGGGGCGAGACGTCGAGGTTCGCATGCGATATGTCGAGATAGCTGTCAATTTGCTCTTTACAACCTATCAGTAGGTAGTCTATAGTTCCGGCGTGGATACAAAAGAACACATACTTTCTGCCGCACAAAAGCTGGTGCAGCAGCGCGGATTCAATGGTTTCAGCTATGCAGATATTGCTGAGGAGGTTGGCATCCGCAAAGCGAGTTTGCACCATCATTTCGCCACAAAAACCGAGCTTGGCATAGCGCTCATCGAGGTGTATTCAGCACAACTTGATGCTGAGTTGCTGCGTATCGGCGCATTGCCTGCAAAGGCCGATGCAAAACTCGCTGCGTATGTCGCCATTTTTCGGGGGTCGCTGGATGCTGAACGAATGTGTCTTGGGGGTATGCTGGCATCTGAGTGGCTTACCTTGGACACCACCATGCTACCCGGCCTGAAGCGCTTTTTCGCGCGCAATATTGAGTGGTTGACCGAAGTCGTCGCGGAGGGCAAGTCACAGAAAATATTTGTCTTGGCAGGCACGGCGGCAGATCATTCTCGTGTTCTCCTCGCGACATTACAAGGCGCGTTGTTGATTGCTCGCGCCACGGGCGATCACGCGGCATTTGATCGAACCGCAAGGTTATTGATTAAAGGTTTAACGAGGAAGGGCTGACCTCTTTTTTTAGCCCACAAAAACTACCTATTAGTAGGTATACTTAAAAGGAGTAAAAATATGAAAAACATTCAATTAAAACTGCTGGTTGTAGCGGCGGCATTCAGCGCTACAGCGATGGCAATTGCTGCATCACCCGATGGTGTATCCGGCTCGCCTTCGGTCAACATTCCGGTTACGGAGCTCAAATATTTTGACACGGGTATCCACAGTGAAAATGGCATCGGCACGTTGCAGGCCGCGCCAGGTTATGGCGACATGACTAAGGGAGCACACGGCACATTCGTCAAAATGCCGGCTGGATTTGTCAGCGCAATTCACACCCATACCGGTGAGTACTGGGGCGTGGTGATCTCTGGCGTGGGTGTAAATGGCGCTCCGGGAAGCAAAGATGTGCCGCTGCCAGCTGGCTCTTATTGGACACAAAAAGGCGGCGAACGCCATATCACAAAATGTATTTCATCAAATGAATGTCTCTTTTTTATCAGCCAATCAGTCAAGTTTGATGACATCCCTGACAGCATGAAAAAATAAACGAACCCTATCCATTACCACGCTTATCGAATCTCCCAAAAGGAAAATAGCCATGAAAAAAATCATACTCATCACTGGAGCATCAAGCGGGTTTGGCCGCGATACCGCAGAAACTCTGGCTGCGGCTGGTTATAAAGTATTCGCTGGAGTACGCGACATTGCTGGCCGCAACCTCGCCGTCGCCGATGCGCTGCGCGCTAAAGGCATCGAACCGGTTGCGCTCGACGTAACCAGCGATTCCAGTGTCAACGCGGCGATTGTGGCGGTGCTGGCGAAATCAGGTGGCAAGCTCGACGTTGTTATAAACAACGCCGGTATTGCGTCGGCAGGCGTATCGGAAAGTTTCACACCCGAACAGATACGTGATTTGTTTGAGATCAATGTATTTGGCATCCAGCGCGTGTTGCGAGCCGTGTTGCCGACGCTACGCAAGCAGGGTGACGGCCTTGTCATCAATACGGGCTCTATCCTCGGGCGTGTGACTTTTCCATTCTTCGGTTTTTATGGCGCATCAAAATTTGCGGTAGAGGCGATGACCGACAGTTACCGCTATGAACTATCACAGCTTGGTGTAGACGTTGTGCTGGTTCAACCGAGTGCGTATCCCACCAACATGTATGCGTCGGCCCAGCAGCCCAGCGATGCGGCACGCGGCACAGCGTATGGTGAGATTGGCGCAATTCCAGGCAAGATGTTCGAGACTTTCATGGGGATGTTCGCCGCTGCCAACGGGCCCAACCTGCATGATGTTGCGGAGGCTATCGTCAAGTTGGTTGCCACACCTAAAGGGCAGCGTCCTGATCGCGTTGTGGTCGGTCAGCCGTTTGGCTCTGATGCGATCAATGCTGCTACCGCACCTGTTCAGCGTCAAGTCGTAGACGGATTAGGACTGGGTGGGCTTGCAACTGTTGCCCAATGACACCAATGGGAAGTCAGTGCTGTGCTTGGGCTTGGGCGTAACAGCTAACCCTGCGTTGGAGGGGGACTGCGCAATAGCGCGCGGTCCCCCAACTCTACGATAGGCATTCACCGCGCGGCCAAACCAGCTCGCGCTCGGCGTCGTCCGCGTTCCATCGGGTCACGATCTGATCAGCGTTCGCGCCGAACTAAATCGCCCACGCGGTGACAACACCGGTACCACCGGAAACTCAATCGCTAACTCAGGAGCAGTGTATGGAAAAGAACTATTCGATTTTTGAAATTGGAGAGCTGGAAAATATCGGTCAATACTCGTTCACTTCTAAAGTTCTGCCGTCCGCCATAACCGGCAAGAAATTTTTGAAGGACGAGTTGGCGCTGACCGGGATGGAGGTCTCGTTCAATACCTTTCCTCCCGGCGCCGCCATGCCGTTTTATCACCGGCATCAGGAGCACGAGGAGCTGTATCTGTTTCTGAAAGGAAGGGGTCAGTTTCAAATTGACGGGAAGGTGATCGACGTCAAGGAGGGCACCGCGATACGCGTTGCGCCGACCGGCGTACGGGCGTGGCGGAATAACTCGGACCAGGATTTGCTCTACGTTGTCATTCAGGCGAAGGCCAACTCGCTGCCCAAGGGGACAATTGAAGACGGTGTGGCGGTAGATCAAAAAGTGACGTGGACGGGTTAACAACGGTGCCAGATCGAATTTAGAAACCAAACCGGGCCTGACTGAATTCCAGCGGCCCGGATTTTTAAACTATAAATGTCAAGCCTTGTTCTTGTTCGCTTCGTAGATGGGCATGAACTTGGGCAGCGCAGCTTCAATGTCGCGGATGCGATGTTCGCTCGACGGATGCGTAGAGAGAAATTCCGGTGGCTTGCCGCCGCCCGCACTACTTTCCATTTTATGCCAAAAACTCAGTGCGGCATGCGGGTCGTAACCGGCCTTGGCCATTAAGTCCAGGCCGATATAATCCGCCTCAGATTCCTGTTTACGTCCAAACGGCAAACCTACGCCAAGACCCAATGCGAGATTCACAGCTTGCAGACCGCCTTCGCCCAACTTGCCCGTTGCACCCAAGGCTTGCAGCCCGATTTGCTGCGCCATCGCCTGCGACATCCGCTCGCGGCTATGTTGTGCCAGAGCATGAGCAACTTCGTGGCCCATCACCGCAGCGAGTTCCGCGTCGGTGACGCCGAGATTAAGCAAGCCAGTGTAGACCGCGACCTTTCCGCCCGGCAGGGCCCAGGCGTTGACAGTTTGGGGTTCATCAATGACATTAAATTCCCATTGGTAATCCGGCTTCTGCGCCGCCTGCGCGACGCGCGCGCCAACCCGGCGCACTTGCTCAACATATTTTGGATCCTGACTTATTTTGGCTTTGCTGATCGCTTCTTTATAAGCCTGGAGCCCCATTTCTTGTGCCTGCGATTCAGACACCAGCATCAGCTGCTCCCGTCCTGTGACCGGTGCCGTCGAGCATGCGCCGAGCAGCGCGCCGCACATTGCGGCAATTAACCCAAGGGCTGATGTGCGATAAGTTTGCATGTCGTTCTCCGTAAAAAACTGTGTCAGCACAGAGCTGCGGGTGGGATACATATTCTAGCCATCATGTTCGCTCACAGTAAAACCTTCAGTGCCCTAGCGCACGTGCGCTGGCCGTGAATTGCGCGTGCCGCACAGTTAATGCGCAAGACACTTTCGTCCTGATCAGTGTGAAGTGCATCGGGATTTACGATGTAATTTTTCTCGCTAGAATGTCTGCGTGAAACACATCAAGCTGGCGCAAGAAATCGCGATGCTCTATCCCGCAATCTACCAGCGGCTACACGCGCGTTGGCGAAAAGAAGAGCAACGGCCCTCGCCTGAAGTGGTGGCGGTGCTCGCCCATCTGGAGTTGTCCGGGCCGCTCACGGTGACTGAAGCAGCCCGGCATTTTCAGCGGGCGCAATCAGCCATGAGCGAATTGGTCGACCGCTTGCAGACGCGCGGACAGGTCGAGCGCATTCGCGACCCGCGCGACCGGCGCCGTACCTTGGTGTGGATGACAGAGGCAGGTATCGACAGTTTGCAGCGTAGCCGCGAAGTGCTGGACGTGGATCTTCTGACGCGTTGCATTGAGGACATGACCGCGCGAGAGCGCCGCTGCCTGATCGCCGGATTGCGTGCGTTGGTCGATATTGCCGATGCGAAAATAAACACCAAAAGGAGCAAACCATGAGTGGATCAGATAAATGTCAAAGCTGCGGCATGCCTATCGAGAGCGGAGTGTATTGCCCGCATTGCGTCGATGCGCAAGGCAACCTGCAAAGTTTCGAGGAGCGCTTCGAGCGCATGGTGCAGTGGGCGGCGAGCCGGGAACCGGGCTTGACACGTGACGCGGCCGAACACCGCACCCGCGACTACATACGCACGCTACCCGCATGGCGCGATCATCCGAAATTAAAATAATGATCGCACTTGCCGGATATTCAGGCACGCCGCTGCCCAAGAAACTTGGCATCAAGCCGGGGATGAAATATTTTGCGATCAACGCGCCGCAAGAGTTCCACGACTGGTTGGGTGAACTGCCGGAGAGGGCGCAGATCGTGACACAGGCATCCCCGCCGTTGATGGCCGTGCATATGTTCGTAACTGAGAAAGACGAATTGACGCACCTGTTGAAAAAGCATCGGAGCGCGTTGGAATCGTCAGGATTCATCTGGGTTTCATGGCCCAAAAAAGCTTCTAAAGTAACCACCGACATCACCGAGGACGTGATTCGCGCGGTGGCCTTGCCGCTGGATTACGTCGACATCAAAGTGTGCGCGGTAAGCGCAGTGTGGTCGGGATTAAAACTGGTGATACGCAAAGAAAAGCGTGGTGATTGATTCGGTGGCAGCGCCGCGCGAGCGAGCGTTTCGAAGTTTAAAACTTACGCCGCCATACGTAATTGCACACGCATGCCCGCGCGGGTAGCGAGGGTGATGAGCATGTCCAGGCTGAATTTATCCCACTTGCCGCGCACCAGATCCGACACGCGCGACTGGGATACGCCGAGCGTTTGAGCCGCTTCCGCTTGCGTCCAGCCCTTTTTTTCAATTAACAAACGCAACCGCCCCATCAGGTCCGCGCGCATCGCGAGTATCGCAGCTTCTTCCGGTGGGAATCCCAAATCGACAAAAACGTTGCCCGAGCTTTTGGTCATCGTTGCACGCTTTTTCGCCATGTCATTCTCCGATCATTTTAAAGCGCCGCTGCGCAAGCTCGATGTCTTCGCGGCGGGTCTTCTGGGTTTTCTTTTGGAAGCAATGCAGCACATAAATCGCATCCGCAAACTTGGCAACATACATCACCCGCCACTCGCCCAATACATGAATGCGTATTTCCTTCACTCCCGGAGCGATACCGGATATCGGCTTCCAGTCGGAAGGTTCCAAGCCAAGTTGGATTTGCCAGAGTTCAAATCCTGCTGCCTTTCTTGCCTCCAACGGGAAATCACGTAAGTCGTCCTGACTTGCGCCCATAAAGGTTAGCGGCTTCATGAAGGAATAATATAAATACTTAGATCAATATGCAATTTAAGTGGGGGTGTGCGGTCATTTTTTTAATGCGAGGGAGTAACAACGCAACAGCGCAAGCCAGGCCCCGATATTATTGGTGCCAGTGCCTGACCCTGGTGCCATTGCTCATGGTAGGCTTTTCGAAATCAGATTTTCTACAGACTCGCTGGACGCTATGTGCACTACAAAGCTCAATAAGCTTGAAATTGCTACTTCTCAACTTCGGCATGGAATTTCTCTCGTTCTCGAAGAGCGTGAGCTAATTTCGGCTATTACTCTAGCTGGTGCGGCTGAGGAAATTCTGGGCAAACTTGCTTCCCAAGCAGGCCTTATTCCTGCACTAACTCGAAGAACCGAAAATGCGCGGTCACTACATAAGCACCTTTGGAAGATTGATCCTGGAATTAAACCGTTTGTTCAAATTAAGAACAAAACAAGAAATGAACTTAAGCATTTAGCTTCTGGAACTCCCATTGAGATCAGCCTCGAAGAAGAAGCTACGCGGCTCCTGGATCGCGCGGTCGAAAACTACCGTCTCCTGCACGTTCGACCTGCGTCGTTCATTCGAGATTATGAGCGTCGACGACTTGTGCTGTGGCGTAAGCGGAATGGCGGCAGATAATTTTTACGTCAGGAGCAATATGCGAATAATAGTCGCCATTTTTTTGTGGGCAGCTTTTTGCACCGCATCCGCTCAACAGGTGCTGAGCAGTGACGACAAGCAGATTCAACTCTACATGCAGGTAATGCGTGGTGAGCGAAGCTTCGACACTCTTACTCCGGCCGAAAAAATCCAAGTTATTTCAGTGCAGCGGCTTATGGCTAATTCATGTAGCAAATTGAAAGGCAAGTGCCTAGAGGTATGTAAAGCGGCGAATCAGCTTAAAGACGCGGCCAACGATTTGGCCCAATGTGCCAGCAAACACGAATATAGTGACGATTGCAGGAGGAAGTTCCGCGATACCCGCGATGCTTTTGACCATTATGAATCCTCAGTATCAAATGCGTCCGGCGATTGCTCCTAATGTGTAGGCTTCTCCGTCAACAATTTGTTAAGTCAGCAGGCTGGGCTGATAAGCCCAGCGATGATGGTGATGTTGTTGCGAACGCTGGTTTTATCAACCCAGCCTCCAAATGTGAAGGTCGCCTCTCGGCGTTCTTTGGCCAGAGTTTCGGTGGACTTAACCAAGTTTCACCGCCCGCAATTTCTCCGCCGCATCTTCCGGGCTCACGGTATTGACAAATAATCCCGAGCCCAATTCAAAGCCGGTGGGGATGCTGGTGCGCGGGCAGATTTCGAGGTGCCAGTGATAGCTTGCGGTGCAGTCGGCGTAGCTGGGGCTGTGTGGTAGTGAATGTAAAAAATAGTTGTACTGCGCGCCACCCAGTACCGCGTCGAGGCGCGCCATGGTGCGTTGCAGCACACGCGCGAAGTCGGCGAGGTCGTCGGCGCTGGCGCGTAGATAATCGGCTTGGTGTTGCAGCGGCAGAATATGAACTTCCCATTCGTAGCGGCTGGCGAAGGGTTTGATAGCGATGAATTTCTGGCCGCGTTCGACCACGTATTGGCCGACGTTGATTTTGCGGCGCACTTCGCCGGTTTCGCGCGAGTAGAGGGTCGCTTCAAAAGTCAGCGCTTCGTCGATCAGCGCGCAAAAAATGCAGTGATGATTTTGCTCGAAGAAAGTGCGGCTGTGCACGACCTCGGTCTGGACATTTTCCGGCACCACCGGCGTGGCGATGATCTGGCTATGCGTGTGCGGAATGCTGCCGCCCGCTGCGGGGCCGAAATTCTTGAAGGCCAGCACGTAGCGAATGCGGTCGTCGGATTGGTAAAGCTGTTGTATGCGTTCCTGATATGCGCCGAACAATAGCGCAATATGTTCGGCACTCATTTCCTGCAGCGCTATGCCGTGATGATGGTGGTCGATGATGACTTCATGGCGGCCGTAGCCGTCGATGGTGTGTTGCAAGCCGAATGAGAAATTCTGGTGCGGCTGGTCGTCACCTAACACCGGGTACAAATTTTCGACGATGCGTATCGCCCAGTCGGTTTGCTGCGGGTAGCGCGCAATTTGCGGCGGCGTCATGTGTTCATTGCCACGACAAAATGGGCAGGTCTCGACATGTTGACGTGTGTCGCGCGCTGCGGGCGCTTCGGCTTTCTTGGGCCGCATGCTGCGTGCGGTGGCGACCAGCACCGACTCGGTCGGCACAATCGGATTGATGCGAATTTCGCGGATGGGTTTAGGTGCGTCGGTCATAAGCAGTACCTGCAAGTGGCGTAGCAAAAAACCTAAACGCAAAGTCGCATTGACGCAAACGGATAAATATTGATGGCGGGATAACTATCCGCCCGGCGGTACCAGATTCAATTGCGCAACGGCGGCGCTGACATCGGCAGACCACACAAACACGCGGTTGTATGGCAATACCCGGTGATAATCCGCCGGTTCGAAAATTTCGCGCGAAGTCATGTCCACACAGTAACGGTCCACCCAGTTGTTGCGTTGCGCGCTGCTGAGCTTGGCACCGTTCAAGAGCTGGTTGGTGATGTCCCACAGCTTGTAGCACATGCGAAACTCATAGCCAGCGAGCGTTGCCGCATCGGCCCAGATGCCGCGCTTCTGCTCCATGGCCTCCTGAGCGCTCGCCTGCATAAGTACCAGGTCGAGATATTTCGGCAGGCTGGGATAGATTGGAAATGACGCGGCCCAGCCGTTGTCGATCATCATAAAGTTGAAGGTCGCGCGTTCCTTTTCATTCAGCGCCGCCCGTTCAGCTTCGCTGTATTGCGGCGACGCATACGCGAGCAACCGGCCATAGTGGTCGAATGGCTGATTTGAAGCAGACAAAAACACCTCACGTTTTCCGCCATTGGGCTTGGCAAGCTTGGTATCAATGAGTTGTTGCAATGCCTGTGTAGCGGCAACGCCCTGTTGTTTTTGCAAACTACCGACCCGTCCGGTGGCAAGCTTGGGCAACAGATAGGTGGCAAGATCCGCATTGACGGCGACTTTGCCCGCCTTGATCCAATCCGCCAGGTCTTGAAATTTTGCGTCGTGTTTGGCGGGATCACTGGTGCCAGGATAATGCACTTCAGGCGTGTCGATGCTCAGCAGACGTATCGCGGTTGAAACATACGGCGTGTCACCGTCGGTGATGCGCACAAAAGCATTGCTGCCAAGCGCGTTGAGTTGCAGTCCTTCCGGGTCCCAATAAAGCTTTACGTTTGCCATATGTCCTCCTTGTGTAGTGGTTAAAAAGTTCGGCCAAGAAACAGATAAAACATGTAATTGCCGCCGTCACTCAAGCCATAAGCAAAATATAACGGGCCGATCACGGTGTCAGCGCTGGCGAACAATGAGATCGACTTGCGCAGGTCGTTGGGTCCGACGGCGTCCCGGCTGTCCCACACATTGCCTGCTTCCAGCGAGGCGCCAACATACACCCCGTCGCCCGCCGCCTTGGGCAATTTGCTGACGCGCTCGTAATAAACCAGCCGACCGTAAGCGAGATACTGCCCGCTGAGCTGGGCCGTGTGGTATCCCGATAAATGTTGAAACCCGCCCAAAGTAAACGTGTCGTAAAACGGCAACTGATCGTTGAGGTTGGTTCCCATCTCCACATTGGCGAACATGGTGTGGGTGTTGTAGGTGAATGCCGTCAGCCAGTTGACGTCGAGTTTGTCGTAGGTGTGGTCTGCGCCCAGTTCTTTGCGGGCCATGAACAGATGCGCGCGAATCAGCGTGCCGTCGCGTGGAAAATTTACGTCGTTAACGCGGTCATAGGCGATGCTCGCCGTGTATGCGCCCTGGCGAATGTCGAACAGCGGCAGGCCGGTTGCGCCCACCAGCGGCGCCGCGCGCACCCAGTCACGCAACAAGCCGAAGCGAATTTCGCCGTGTTTACCCAATTCGAGGCCGGTATCGAAACCGACCTCGCTGGTCTTGGTGGAGTACTGCGCGATGCGATCATCGCCGCTGTATACATCGCGGGTGTCCTGATTGAATTGCAGGCGCGGTGCAACAAACCACACGCTGAAAGGGTCCAGAGGTTGATAAAATTCGGTGAATATCCGGCGCGTGCGTCCGACGCTGAATTCGTTTTTCCATTCGCCACCTAACGGGTTGACCCAGTTACGGGTGTAGTTGACCAACACATTAAAACGGCTGTCGCCTTCAAAATCATCAATGAGACTCAAACCAAAACGCAGGTAGTTCGGTCCCCATGACTTTTCCTGTGCGTCGATCTGCAAGCCCTGTCCGGCATCGGTTTCCACCACGCGAAAATCCACGCGCTCGAAGTCGCCCAGGTCGTAGATGCGGGTCAAATCGCCGCGCAAAACATTGATGTCCAGCAGCCCACCCGTGGTGGTTGCCAGGCGCCGCGCGATAATCGCTTCCGACACGCGGGCGGGCTTGTCGATGGTGATGAAATCCACGCGCGCCAGTGCCACCAGCTTGGTGCGCTGCTGGCGCAGATATTTGGTGTACTCCGTCGGCGCCGCGCTGATGTTGCGCAGCAATAATTCCTGCGCCTGCGCTGCGGCAGTTCCGGCCATGACCACTTCGGAGGCGCGTTCAAATTCCATGGTACCGATCGCGGCAACGTCGGGAGTAATTAATATGTCGTTGCCGCGCAGCCGCTCCAATTGCTGCTGATTACTTTTTAAAGACAACATGGACAGCGTCTGGTCGGAAATGTCGACAATCGACTCCAGTTGCTTGCGTTTGAGCAGCGGGGCGGAGATGTTGACCGCAATGATGATATCCGCGCCCATCGCACGCACCACATCCACCGGCACGTTCGATGACATGCCGCCGTCGACCAGCAGACGGCCGCCGATTTCTATGGGCGAGAAAATCCCCGGCAGCGCCATGCTGGCTTGCATCGCTTCAGCCAGGTCCCCATTGCTTAACACCACCGGCGCGCCGGTTTCGATGTCGGTCGCCACTGCGCGAAACGGAACCGCCAGCCGATCAAAGTCGGTAACACCCGCTGCGCGCAGCGTCGCCGAGCGCAAAAAAAATCCGACTTTCTGTCCGGCGATCAGCCCACGCGGAAAAATCGGCCGCAAACCGCGCATGCCGAGCTCCACCGGGAAGAGGTAATTGCTATCATTTTGTTTGCGCCGGTAAGACAGGTCGCGCCGCGCCAGGCGGTCAGACAGCATGTCATCCCAGTCAATGCCGGCGATGCGCAATTCAATTTGTTCGGGTGATAGTCCTGCTGCGTACATGCCGCCGATGATTGCGCCGGAACTGGTGCCTGCGATGTAGTCGATGGGCACGCGCAATTCTTCGAGCATTTTTAGCACGCCGATATGCGCCAGTCCGCGCGCGCCGCCGCCGCCCAGTGCCAAGCCGATTTTGGGTCGATGCTGGGGCGCTTCCGGCGCGGCGGCAACGGCGGCTGGCGCGAACGCCAGCAACACACAGCAAACGCACAGCACATGGCGCCGCAACGTCATGCACGCGGTTTGCAAGCAGCGTTGATTCAGTAATGACAGAGGCATAGGCAATTCATGTTTCGCAAAGCATGCCCCGCGTCACGCACCAATGCAACGTGCGAGCGTGGTGGATGATGTTGTCCACGCTCGTGAATTGCATCACGCCCGAACTTGGGATAGCAACCTACTATGCGCTATGCTTTGGCGCGCTAACGTTGTCCGGTCGCAACGCGATGCGTCGCACGTTCAAACATTTGCAGAAATTCAATCAGGGAAATAATGCGCGCTTTCCAACTCCGGTGGTGGGCTGTAATCCTGTGCATGCTGGCGCGTCTTGCGCATGGCGAGGTTGCGCAAGACGGTGTGGCGACGCCAGGCAGTTTGACCGCCACGGCCGGTAAACAAAACGTGACTTTGATGTGGCCTGCGGTCACCGACGCGGTGTGGTACAACCTTTATTCGCAGCGGGTGGGAGGGACCAGCACGGGCATCACCAAAATTGTCAACGTCACCTCCCCATTTGTTCACGAACGCCTCGCTTCCGGTGCGACCTATCATTACCGGATCAGCGCCGGTAATGCCTTGGGTGAGCGCGAAACCGGCATGACCGCAACGGTGACACTGGCGCCGGGAAGACCACAAAACGTGGATGCGCAGGCAGCGGGCCAGACCACCAGTCTGCAATGGGAGCCGGTATCAGGGGCCATGCACTACCGTATTTACTGGAACGCCACCGGAAAAGTCACGACCAGCGACCCGGCGATCACCGCGACGCAGGCATCTTATAGTCATCAGGGCTTACGTCCGGGCGCACGCTATTTTTACCGCGTTGCGGCGCAAAACGACGGCGGCGAAGGCGAGCTGTCACGCGAAACATCGGTGCAGCTCACCAGCGCAGAGCCGGTGATTGCATCTGTCGTCGCCGGAGAAAGTGACGCCACGCTGGCGTGGCCGTTGGTCGCGGCGGCGGAGTCTTATCACCTGTATTGGAATACCACCGGTAATGTGACCAAGAACGACAAGAAAATCGAGTATGTGTCGTCGGCCTTCATTCACACCGGCCGGGCGCGCGGCGCCACTTATTATTACCGGCTCAGCGCGCTGAATCTGGCGGGCGAGAGCGAGTTATCGCCGGAAGTCAGCGTGACGTTTCCACCGGTCGCACCCGCGCCGCGCGTCCGTAATGACAGCGACCATGTCTTTTTGGACTGGGCGGCGGTCAGCGGTGCCGCAAGTTATCAGGTGTATTGGGATACGCGCCCGGGTGTCACTCAGGCGTCACGCAAGATCGCCGGCGTGACGTCGCCGTTTGCTCCCGATGGTTTGCAACCGGGTGAAACTTATTACTATCGCGTCGCGGCGGTGAACGCGGGCGGCGAAACCTTGTCGGGCGAGCTTGCCGCAGCGCTGCGTCCGGCAATTCCGGTGATCACGCAATTTGACAAGGCCCCGCGCCAAATCACCTGGCAGTGGGAGCCGGTTATCGGAGCCCAGAGCTACACGCTGTACTGGAACACGCGTGGCGATGTCGGTATCCGCGACAACAAGGTCGCAAGCGTGACATTTCCGTGGACGCACTCCGATTTGAGTAACGGCGTGACGTACTACTATCGCCTGGCGGCGAAAAATATCGGTGGTGAAAGCGCGTTGTCGCCGGAAGTCCATGTCGTCATGGCGCCGGACGCACCGGTGTTGTCACCGGCACAAGGCGGCGACCAGCGCGTGACATTACGCTGGAACGCGGTGCCCTCAAGCAATCTCTATACGATCTACTGGAACACCACCGGCAACGTGACGACGCGTGACGAAAAAGTCACGACCAAAGACATTCAGTGGACCCACGAAGCGTTGCGCAACGGCGGCAAATATTTTTACCGTGTTTCGGCGCGCAATGACGGCGGCGAAAGCGACTTGACTGCGCAAGTCGCAGTGACACTGGCGCCCGATGCGCCGCACGCCGAAATCGCAGCGGTCGGCGAGAGCGAGGTGACACTGCGCTGGAGTCTGTCCGAAGGCGCCGCCGCTTATCACGTGTACTGGAATACCAGCGGCAACGTGTCGACGCGCGATAACAAATTGGCGGGGGTCACGCCGCCGTTCGTGCATGACAAATTGCGCAAGGGTGAAACCTATTTTTATCTAGTGACCGCAGCCAACGAAGGCGGGGAAGTGGCTGCGGCGCCGTTGCAGGTAACCTTGCGCCCGGAAGCGCCCGGCCTGCCTGTGGTGCTGGGTGGTGACAAGCAAATCGCCTTGAGTTGGAAGGCGGTGAACGGCGCCGTCAGCTATCGCGTGTATTGGAATACCAAGGGTGATGTTGCTGCGTCCGATGTCCA
Source organism: Gammaproteobacteria bacterium (assembly GCA_031370545.1). Taxonomy (GTDB): domain Bacteria; phylum Pseudomonadota; class Gammaproteobacteria; order SG8-11; family SG8-11; genus UBA6921. The sequence goes on along the minus strand of JANMQQ010000245.1, from coordinate 9,377 downwards.
TCTGGACGTCAGCACCTCCAGCCTGGTGCACACCAATGTGGCGAACGGCGGAGTCTATTTCTACCGCATCGCCGCACTGAACGCCGGCGGTGAGAGCCAGTTGTCGACAGAAACCAAAGTCACGCTGGCGCCGGATGCGCCGGTGGTTGCGGCGCCAGTCGGTGGCACGAATCAGGTGACGCTGAGCTGGGAACCCGTGGCGGGTGCCGCAGCGTATAACATTTATTGGAATACCTCGGGTGCGGTGATCAGCAAGGATCAAAAAATCTCGTCGGTCACGTCGCCTTACGTGCATCAAAATCTGGCTAACGGATTGACTTATCACTATCAGATCACGGCATTGAATGCCGGGGGTGAAACTGCTGCTGCGCCAATCCGCGTCACGCTGATTCCGGACGCACCACCCGCAGGCACTGCGTTGGCTGCCGACAAGCAAGCGAGCGTGCAGTGGAGTGCGGTGCCCGGGGCCACCGCGTATACGGTGTATTGGAATGCGAGCGGGAAAGTAAGCGAGCATGACGCCAAACTGGAGTCGCTCAAGGCGCCCTTGTCGCACACCGGTTTAACGAACGGTGGAAGTTACTACTACCGGATCAGCGCGCGCAACGAAGCGGGCGCAGGTCCGTTGTCGCCGGAATTCAGTGTCACGCTTGCACCCGATGCGCCGGTGATGCAATCCGCACAAGGCGGTGATCGGGTCGCCAGTCTGCGCTGGACGCCGATGTTCGGTGCGACCGAGTATCGCGTTTACTGGAACAGCGTCGGAAATGTCACGACCAAGGACGCGAAATTGACCAGCGTCGATGCGGCGCTGACACACACCGGGCTGGTGCGGGGCATGACATATTATTATCGCATTGCGGCGGTCAACAGCGGCGGTGAGGCCGTGGCGCCGGAATTTTCTGTGACGCTGGCGCCGGATGCGACCACGCTGTCAAACCTCAAAGGCGGCGACAGGCAGATTGCGCTGGCGTGGAAAACCGCAAGTGGCGCGACCGAGTACCACATCTACTGGAACATCACCGGTAACGTCACCGCAAAAGATGCGGTTCTGAAAACCAGTGCCGCGTCTTTACTTCATGCCAAAATTAACAACGGTGCGAAATATTTTTATCGAATCGCGGCGAGCAATGCCGGTGGTGAAAGCGAATTGTCGCCGGAAGTTTCGTTGACCCTGGCGCCGGATGGGCCGGTGATAGATGTCACGAAAGGTGAAGACAAGCGCATCACCTTGGGCTGGTCGCAGGTGCCGGGGGCGGAGTCTTACACCGTTTATTGGAAAGTCGCCGCGAGCGCCAATGTTGCTTTCACCAAGGTGCCCAATGCGGTCGCTCCGTTTGTACTCACCGGCTTAACTAATAATACGAAGTACGCGTTCAAGGTCACTGCGGTGAACGCTGGTGGTGAAGGTTTTGCATCCGAACAGCGGGTGGTTACGCCGCACAATCAGCGCCTGTCCGGTCTGTTTCCTGATGCAGCCTTGCAACAGTGCATCGACGGCGAAGCCGCGATTAGCGGTTGGATGTACGGTGATGAAGTCACCGGCATTCTGGTGTGTAACGAGTTGGGGATCAGTAATCTGGTCGGGCTGGAATGGTTGGAAAATGTCACTAACCTATCCCTGCGCAGCAACAGCATCAGTGACGTGAGCCGCTTGGGCGGGCTGGCCACGTTGAGTTATCTCGCACTGGATGGGAACAACATCACCGATCTCAAACCGCTCGCTGGATTAGCTAAACTCAATTACCTGTCGCTCAGCGGGAACCCGGTGAGTGATATTGATCCGCTGGCCGGATTGACGGGATTGACCAGCCTGTATCTCAACGACACCAAGGTCAGTACGCTGTCGCCGTTGGCGCGCTTGGCGAACATCGTATACCTGTCGGTGTACAACAGCGAAATTGTCGACGTCGGGCCGCTTGCCGGGCTTAAAAGCCTTGCGCGCCTGTACTTGGGAGGTAACCATATTGTTGACGTTGCACCCCTCGCGACGCTGTTCAACCTGACCGAGCTGGATATTTCCAGCAACGAACTGGGCGGTCAGGGCGTGGGGCACGTGGACGCGCTGGTCGCGTTGAAGAATGCACGCTTGTTACAGCTAGGTAGCAACGGCGCACTATCGTGCGCAGATGTCAACACCGTGATCAACCGCCTGCATTCACCGCCGGTCGACCTCGACGGAATTGTCACGAATGTCGACCTACCGGTCAACGGTGAGAACTGCGTTAATCCGTAGTGTTTGATCCGACGCCCGCTTTTCTCCCCTCCTTATTTTCAAGGCCGCTCTCGTGCATCTCGGCAACTGCTCCTGCGTTGCTCTACCTTCCACCATCCGTGGCGGTCGCCTGCACTCGCGGCACTCGCATATCCATGTGCAGCGGAGGGTGTCCGCGCAGCGGACGGGGTGGTTGTTCAGCAGTCTCATCATGCCACCAACCACCCCACCCCTTCGGGGCACCCCTCCTCGAAAATGAGGAGGGGAGGGTACGTCCTTTATCGGTTAATTGTCACGAACGTCGACCTCACCGTCAGTGGCGAGAACTGTATTAGCCCGCAGTGATTGATCTGCGCCCCGAGATTTTCTCCCCTCCTTATTTTCAAGGAGGGGTGGCCGCGCAGCGGACGGGGTGGTCGCTTTCAAATTCTATTACGGCCACCGCAACCACCCCACCCCGGCAACTGCTCCTGTGTTGCTCTACCTTCCGCCATCCGTGGCGGTCGCCTTCGGGGCACCCCTCTCGAAAATGAGGAGGGGTACGTACTCCAAATCTACCTAAAGCAACGGCACAATCATCAACGCGACGATGTTCATGATTTTGATAAGTGGGTTGATGGCGGGACCGGCGGTGTCTTTGTAGGGGTCGCCGACGGTGTCGCCGGTGATTGCTGCCTTGTGTGCGTCTGAACCCTTGCCACCGTGGTTGCCGCTTTCAATATATTTCTTCGCGTTGTCCCAGGCGCCGCCGCCGGTGGTCATGGAGATGGCGACGAACAAGCCGGTGACGATGGACCCGACCAGCAAGCCACCCAGCGCCTGCGGACCCAGCAACAAGCCGACGGCCACCGGTGTCAACACCGGCAACAATGCGGGCAACACCATTTCCTTGATGGCTGCGCGCGTGAGCATATCCACGGCAGTGGAATAATCTGGCGCCTGTTCGCCGGTCATGATGCCGGGCATTTCGCGGAACTGGCGCCGGACCTCGACAACCACGGATTGCGCTGCACGTCCGACCGATTCCAATGCCATCGCGCCAAAAAAATACGGCACCAGGCCGCCAATGAACAGGCCGATGATCACGTTGGGGTCGGATAAATCAAAACTCGTGGCCTGTTGCAAATGGTGGTTCAGTTCGCGCGTGTAGTCGGCGAACAGCACTAACGCGGCGAGGCCCGCCGAGCCGATGGCGTAGCCTTTGGTGACCGCCTTGGTGGTGTTGCCGACCGCATCCAGTTCGTCGGTGGTTTTGCGCACCGCCGGTTCAAGATTGGCCATTTCAGCAATACCACCTGCGTTGTCAGTGACCGGGCCGTAGGCGTCGAGCGCGACGATGATGCCGGTCATCGACAACATCGACGTGGCGGCAACGGCGATGCCGTACAGGCCCGCGAAGTGAAACGCCACGTAGATGCCGGTGCACACGACCAATACCGGCGCGCCGGTGGAACGCATCGACAAGGCCAGTCCGGCGATGATGTTGGTGGCGTGACCGGTAACCGAGGCTTCCGCCACCGCGCGTACCGGACGGAATTCCGTTGCCGTGTAGTACTCGGTAATGACAATTAATAACGCGGTGACCGCAAGCCCAACCAACGCAGCGCTATAAAGCGCAGACGTGCTCACATCGGTGACGCTGCCCATGATCCAGGTCGTGACAGGATAAAACGCCGCTGCCGACAGCACGCCCGCGCTGATCACGCCGCGATACAATGCGTTCATCACCTTGCGGTTAGCGCCGATCTTGACAAAAAAAGTGCCCAGCACACAGGCCAGCACCGATACGCCGCCCAGCACCAGGGGATACAAGGCCGCTTCAGTCGCATGTTGCGGGAACAGCGACACGCCCAGAATCATCGCTGCGATGATGGTCACGGCGTAGGTTTCGAACAGGTCCGCCGCCATGCCCGCGCAGTCGCCAACGTTGTCACCGACATTGTCGGCGATCACCGCCGGGTTGCGTGGGTCGTCTTCCGGGATTCCAGCTTCGACTTTTCCGACTAGATCCGCACCAACATCGGCGCCCTTAGTAAAGATGCCACCGCCCAAGCGTGCGAAGATCGAAATCAGCGAACCGCCAAAGGCGAAGCCGACCAGTGGCGCCAGGTCTGGACTTCCCGTCCCGCTGAGTGACGTCAGCAGCGCGTAAAACCCGGCGACACCCAACAAGCCCAGTCCAACCACCAGCATGCCGGTGATCGCCCCCGCGCGAAACGAGACGCTCAAACCGGCGTCGAGCCCGCGGCGCGATGCTTCAGCGGTGCGCACGTTCGCGCGCACCGACACGATCATGCCGATATAACCTGCCGCTCCGGACAACACTGCGCCCAGCGCAAAGCCAGCAGCAGTCAGCGTTCCCAGCCCGACAAAAATGACCGCACATAACAGCACGCCGACGATACCGATGGTGGTGTATTGCCGGTGCAGATAGGCCGACGCGCCGTCCTGAATCGCACGCGCGATCTGGCGCATGCGATCATTGCCGTCGGGCAGAGACATCACGTAATAGGTGGAAACGATGCCGTAAAGTAAGGCGATTGTTGCGCAGACGAGAACAAACACGAGTCCGGTGGACATGCAAATTCTCCTTTCTGTAGCTGGTAAAAAAATATCAAATCCAAGTTTCGCCCGGACCTTTACAGTTATCTATTGGTGTTTTCCTATACCCGAATCTGCCAGTTTGATTGGCGCAAGAAATTGTTCCCCGCAACCGCACGGCAATCGGTAAAATCCGCCTTCTGAAAATTTGGACGAGTGAATGTGATGCCGCAATTCGTGGTGGTGGCCTTTTACAAGTTTGTGCACTTGAGTGACTACGCCGCGTTGCGCGCACCGCTGCTTGAGGCATGCCAGCAGCAGGGTGTCATCGGCAGCATCTTACTGGCACCCGAAGGCATCAATGCGACCATAGCCGGGGCGCGTGCAAATGTCGATGCAGTGTTGAGTTTTCTGCGCGCCGATCTACGCCTGACCGATTTGTACTGGAAAGAATCAGCAGCGCGCGAGCAGCCATTTGGACGCATGAAAGTCCGCCTCAAAAAGGAAATTGTCACGCTCGGCGTCGACGGCGTCGACCCGCTACGCGCGGTGGGTGACTACGTACCCGCGTCGCAGTGGAATAATCTGATTTCAAACGACGACGTGCTGGTGCTCGACACCCGCAACACCTACGAAACCGCGTTGGGCAAATTTGAGCGCGCCGTTGATCCGCGTATTGCCACGTTTCGACAATTTCCGGATTACGTACGCCGCACACTCGACCCCGCCACACACAAGAACGTCGCCATGTACTGCACCGGCGGCATCCGCTGCGAAAAAGCCAGTGCATACTTGCTGGATGTCGGCTTTAAAAACGTATATCACCTGCAAGGCGGAATTTTAAAATATCTTGAACAGATTCCTGCGCAAGAAAGCTTGTGGCGCGGCAGCTGTTTCGTGTTCGACGAACGCGTGGCGCTGGCGCAGGGATTGCGGGAGGCGCCGGTTGTGGAGGGTCAGTGATCCGGCCAAGTGAAGCTTCGCCGTTTGCCTGGTTAGCGTGCACACACAGTCGCGATGAGTCGTGTTGCTGTGGTCGAGTAGCTCTTCGGTAAAATCTGATGTTTGCGTCGAAATCTCAAGGGCCGAGCCCTGCACACATTGCTGTCGAATAACACTTTTGTACTAGCCCTTTCGATGTATGCCCACTAATACATCATGCTGATTAATTTTTTACACGACGCACGCATCATCACGACATCGTCGATTTCAGTGTCAGGTTACACAACAAAAACGGTGCAATCAGCAGCTCTCGATAGGAGTGCTGCATCGCTCCTTGCGTACATTCGGCGCGGACCTTATTAACGAATTAACGGCGGTTCTTTTTAAATGTCAACACGAGGTAACACATGAATAAGGTCAATGGTTCAAAAATTCAGTTGCTGTTGAAGGCGGCGGTGATCACCGCCACAATTGGCTGTTCGTCCGCATACGCAGCCGTTCCTTCTGATTCCGCATGGGTGGTTGTGCCCGGATACGGACCTGGCGTAGCCGGGCATGTGACGCTCTCGCCCTCCACTCCGGTGTGTCGCGTGGGTATTCCCTGCGAGCGGCCGTATGAACGGGCCATCGTTCAGCTTCTTGATCTCAACCGTCAAGTCATCGGTGGCGCGGTAACCAATCCACAGGGCGCATTTATTGTCAGTGCCCCTCCCGGCGATTATATTGTGCACATCATGACGGTCGATTTTCCCCGTTGTCCGGAAGCTAATCTGACCGTAGGCAAAGCGTTTTTTACTTTGACCTCGATTGTGTGCGATACCGGTCTGCGCTAGATCGTCATGCAATGGCAGCGACGCTTGGGTAAACGAATCGTACATTGAGTACATGAGCCGCCATAGATGACAATATCAGACACCATAATGCCATCTGCGCCTCTGTCGACACTGATAGCAGCTAAACCACAACATATTTTATGGAGTGAAATTATGCCCGCGAAATGGAAATCTTTGACCTCTACGGCGAATGCAAGTCATAGCGTATTCGCAACCTCCGGTAGTTTAAAATTCGGCGCCAAATTGCGTCCTCACGATGGAACCCCCGGGCACCTCACGCTGCATGAAAAAACCAACGTGGTTGAAGTGCATCCGGCACTGGGGTTGACCACGCCCATCTGGGGTTATGAAGGAAAATTTCCTGGCCCGACCATTGAAGTGGATTCAGGATCGAAAGTACGCGTCAAAGTAGTCAACAAGCTTGAGGGGGAAATTCCGTATCCGCATGTTGCAGTTGACGATGGTGGGGCGGCGGGTGGCTCAATGAACGATCCCGGCATGGATGCCGCTTCCGCTGACCCGCTGGACAAGCAAGAAACATTAGCCGTATCCGCTTTGGATGCATGGACTGTCGTGCATTTGCACGGCGCTCCCACGCATCCCGACAGTGACGGCTGGTCGGATAATATGATCGGCCACGGCGAGCATGTTGAAATGCTTTACCAGTTCGACCGTGAAATCTACAGGATGGAACATCCTGCGCAGTCACCGAATGGAACTCCCACTCAGGAATCCTACCCAGGCGGGACGGCGCCGATGTATTGGTACCATGATCATGCCATGGGTGTGACGCGCTTTAATGTGTTTGCAGGCTTGGCGGGCGGCTGGCTGGTACGTGACCCGATTGAACAGAGCATCGGCCTGCCAACCGACGAATTTGAATTACCGCTTATTCTACAGGACCGGAATTTTGAAACCGCAGATGGTACGGCTACCGGTGATCTGACCGGACGTTTTCTGCATAAAATACAAACCAGCGTGCGCGAATGTTTTGCACCCGGCACGTTAGTAAATGGCAAGCTCTGGCCCTACGCCGCCGTGAAGAAGCAGGTGTATCGTTTACGTATAGTGAACGGTGCCAATGCGCGCGTGTATCGCCTGCATTTCATGGGCCTGAAAACCGCCGATGAAACCCGCCGCGAAAAACTCAATAGCAGCTTTATTCAGCAGATCGGCACGGACGGCGGCTTGCTTGGCAAGGCCGTGGATTTGCCGAACGGCAGCCTGATTCTCTCGCCGGGAGAGCGCGCCGATGTGCTCGTGGATTTTGGCCGGGTCGCCCAGGAAGGCTTTCAGCATGTGGTGGTATATAACAGCGCAGCAGCTCCTTTTAACGGAAGCCCGTTAGCCAAAGACGAAGATATTTACACCGGCAATCGGGATGAGTTTCGTGAGTTTCCTCAAGTCATGCGGTTTGACCTGCAGGGCAGCCATGAGCTCCCCGGCATTAAAAACCGGCCAATTGAACACATGACGCTGGATCCGTCGTTCAAACGCTTGCCGATCAATCACACCCTGTATCCCGCAGATCACGGTCATAACCTGATTGCGCTGCGCGAAGAAGACGTTGCGCAAACCGATCCTGAAACTGGCCAAATAAAAGTCAAGACCATGCTTTATCTGCATGAAATGATGAACGTGGATGAGGCAGACAGCATGGGCATGAATATGTACGACGTCCATGTGCCCGATCCTGCCGACCCAACAAAACAAATTCGCGTCGGCATTAAACTCAAGCTGGCGGACGATCCTGTTACCTATGTCACCGTGGCTAAACGCTTTAATGACATGACCAGCATCTTCATCGAAAAAGGTTCTTGGCAGTTTTGGAAGGTGATCAACCTCAGCCCCGACACGCATCCGTTTCATATCCATCTGGTGCAATGTCAGCCCATCAAACGCAAGCGCTACTCTGCGCCTGCCGCAACCTCGCCAATTGACAACACCGGTTCCGATTTTATTTTTACCGACGCACCCGTGGATGCGGATATCGACGAAAACGAAGCAGGCTGGAAAGATACGATACGGATAAATCCGGGGGAACGGGATGCAGCCGATAAAATCATTTCCGCAGAAATGGTGATTGTGGCCGCGCAGTTCAATAAACATGCCGGACGCTATATGTACCACTGCCATATTCTGGAGCATGAAGATACGGAAATGATGCGCTCATTTGTGGTTGTGCCTAAACCGACCATGCCCTTCATGTCGCACATGAAGCATCAACACCACACGGCCAAATAAAGGTCATTTTCCCTTTGTTTGTGGAAAAGGGGACGCTTCTATTTTTGGTGATCCCCAATTCCAAAGCTACGTTGGGACTGCGGTAGCGTTATTGCATTTACGAGTGCGCAATTTTTCATGCACTTCAACGCAGTTGATACCACACGCCGCGCCCGCTGCCGTGCTGGTTGAGGTGTCCGCGTTCGGCCAGTGAGCGGAAGTGTTGCTTGAGGGTGTTGCGATTCGCGCCAGTGAGTTTGATGGCTTCGCTCATGGTGACGCGACCATGCTGGCGGGCGAACTCGACGATCTGTAACGAGAGTTGCGGCATGGGAGCCAGCACAAGTTTCTCGCGCTCGACTTTCTTCTCCAGTCTGCGGACTTGCTCCGCCAACGAGCGCAGGAAGAACACCAGCCAGGGTTGCCAGTTTGGCGTCTCGGTGCGGATAGTGCCCTGGGTTTGCCGCATAACGAGGTAATAAGCTTGGCGCGCTCAAACCCCAAGTGCAACATTTTTGGGAGAAAATGTTGCATGGGAAAAAACTACAAGCAATTGAGCATTGAAGAACGGACGATGATCCAAACGCAACTTTCGATGGGAATGAAACCGGCGGCGATAGCGC
>JANMQQ010000228.1:0-13919 GCA_031370545.1 Gammaproteobacteria bacterium | reverse complement strand
GTCCGGGCCAGAAAATTACCTTACATATTGACGTTCGTACCCAGTAGGCTGGGTTGATAAACCCAGCAACGTTCCCTCCATTATTGATGCGGTATCCCACGTCGAACGTCGTGCGCATGGCGCACGCTACGGCATGATGATTCCGGTCGTTAACTTCCTATCAGAAAACAATTTGCGCGATGTGAATCGCTGACACCGCGCTCGCCGGGATACTGCTCGCGACACTGCGTCATCACGTGCGGGCAACGCGGATGAAAATGGCAGCCGCGTGGCGGGTTCACCGGTGACGGCAACTCCCCTTCCAGCCGCACCACGGTGCGTCGCGTTACGGCATCTACTTTCGGCACAGCGGACAACAAGGCACGCGTGTACGGATGTTGCGGATTGCGCAACACTTCATCGACCTTGCCGCGTTCAACAATTCGCCCCAGATACATCACCGCAACCTCGTGCGCCAGGTATTCCACCACCGAGATGTTGTGTGTGATGAACAAATACGCCAGTCCCATTTCGTTTTGCAGATTTTTAAGCAGGTTCAAAATTTGCGCTTGCACTGAAACATCCAGCGCGCTGGTCGGTTCATCGCAAATGATGAGCTTGGGCTCCACTGCCAAAGCGCGTGCGATGCAAATACGTTGACGCTGACCGCCCGAAAATTCATGTGGGTAACGATGCTTCGCTTCAGGCGACAAACCCACCTGCGTGAGCAAGGTGTCGATGCGTTGCTCGCGATCACGCGCCGATGAACCCACGCCCAGTGCGAGCATGCCTTCCTCAATAATTTGCCGCACCATCATGCGTGGATTCATCGACGAGAACGGGTCTTGAAAAATAATCTGCACGTCACGTCGCCGCAGACGGAGCTGTTCTTTACTTAACGCCAGCAGGTCAATGTTGTCGAAGTGCACCTGACCGCCGGTCGGTCGTACCAGTTGCAGAACGCCTTTCGCCACCGTGGTTTTGCCACAACCCGACTCGCCCACCAGAGCCAACGTGCGCCCGCGCGGAATCTCCAGCGACACGCCATCAACCGCTTTTACATGTCCGACCACGCGTTGAAACAACCCTTTGCGGATCGGAAAATACACTTGCAACATGCTGACATTCAGCAGGCTCGCACCAATCACGGTGTTTTCATTGATGGCGTGCGTTGGTGCGCCGGGTGCTGTACGCGTTGCGGCCTGCGGCACCTCCGCATCATAAAGATGACACCGGACTCCGTGCTCATGAGCGCCGACGATCCAGCGTGGCACCTGCGTATGGCAAGCATCCCAGGCGTAGTCACACCGCGAGGAAAAACGGCAGTTGGTAAATTTCTGCGCAAGCGACGGTACCGAGCCGCGAATAACCGCTAACGACTGACCGCGCTTGTTCATGGTCGGCACGGACTCGAATAATTTTTTGGTGTAGGGATGTTGCGGATCAGCAAAAAACGTCTTGCGGTCCGCGATCTCGACAATTTGTCCGGCGTACATCACGGCCACCCGGTCGGCCATCTCGGCCACCACGCCCAGGTCGTGGGTGATCAGCAAAATCGACATGCCGCGCTGCTTTTGTAAAGTGCGCAGAAGTTCCAGCACTTGCGACTGGATGGTGACGTCCAGCGCGGTGGTCGGCTCGTCGGCGATTAACAACTCAGGATCGCCCGCCAGCGCAATCGCGATCATCACGCGCTGTTTCATGCCGCCGGAAAGCTGGTGCGGGTAATCGTCATAGTGCCGCTGAGGGTCGGAAATGCCGACCGCCGCGAGCAGTTCGATAACCTGTGTGCGCGCCGCGTCACCGCGCAACGATTTATGGCGCAACACGCTCTCGATGATTTGCTCACCCACCGTCATGACCGGATTCAAGCTGGTCATCGGCTCCTGAAAAATCATCGCGATACGCCCACCGCGCACGTTGCGCATCGCGCTTTCACGCAATGCCAGCACATCTTCACCGTTGATGCGTACTGCGCCGCCCACGATGCGCCCAGCCGGTTGCGGCACCAGCCGCATAATCGATAACGACGTCATTGATTTGCCGCAGCCGGATTCACCGAGCAATGCAAAGGTCTCGCCCTTGGCGATCTCAAAGCTGACGTCGTCTACTGCGCGCACTGCGTTGGCTCCCGCGCCGAACCAGGTCTTGAGATTTTCAACTTGCAGCAGGGCTTCGGACATGGAGTTCTCGCAGATGGGTTGAGCCAGGTTAATTTACACCACCGGAAAATTGGATGGTAAAGCGGGTGAGTCCATTGGAGGAGCTTGCCTGAATTTTGCCGTCATGCGCATGAATAATCGACTGCGAAATTGCCAACCCCAGCCCCGCGCCTTCGGAGGCGGGATGCCGCGATGGGTCCGCGCGATAAAAGCGATCAAACACGCGCGGCAACTGCTCAGGGGCAATCTCCGCACCGGAATTTTCGACACGCACGCTCACTTCATCATGGCCGTCAATGATCACGCGCACAATGCCACCCGGTTGCGAATGACGAATCGCGTTCGACAACACGTTGCCCATCGCGCGACGTAACATCGCTCTGTCACCCATGACAATACCGGCGCCGCTAAGTTGCAGAGTCACGTCACGCTCGTGCGCAGTGATGCCGTAAAATTCGATCAGCTCGGTCAGCTCGCGCGCCAGGTTAACGGTTTCGAGCAACGGAATAATCAGACCATGATCGGCCTTGGCGAGAAACAACATGTCGGACACCATGCGCGCCAGTCGATCCAGCTCTTCGACGTTGGAAAACAACACTTCGCGATAATCGTCGATGGTGCGCGCGTGCGCGAGCGTGACGTGAGTTTGTGTCATGAGATTGCTGATCGGCGTGCGTAACTCGTGCGCGATGTCGGACGCAAAATCAGTCAAGCGCCGGAACGAATCCTCCAGCCGCGCGAGCATGTCGTTAAATTCCGTCGCAGTTTCTTTCAATTCGATGGGAATCGAATTCAGTTGAATGCGGTCGTTCAGCCGGTCAATTGAAGTCTCTCGGCTGATGCGCGCAATATCGCGCAGCGGCATCAAACCGAAGCGCGTCGCGACCCAACCCAGCACGGCGCTCAGCAGCGCAGCAAGACCCATCACCCACCACAAGGTTGTGCTGAAGGTACCGAGTAATTCCGCATGGTGCGAAATGTCGGTTGCCACTGCGACTGTCACCGGCGAGACGTCCGCCAGCGCAATCGGCATCACGGCCGCAAGCCCACGAAACATATGTTCGCCTTGATTCCATACCACCAAGCCGGTCGACACATGCTCGGCTGTGCCGGTCAGCGATAGCAGCGCGGGCGGGAAAATAGCATTGGGCGTTGCAAACAAAATATGTCCACCGGGCCCAAGTACCGTCATGGACAAACCCGAGTGGCCCACCAAGGCGTCGCTGAGCTGCCGGGACAATCCGTCAAGCCCGGCATGCGAGGTAACGCCCGACAGCGCATGCCGGGCAAGCTCGATCTTTCCGACCAAAATGTCGAGATCTTGTTCTTCGAAGTGGTGCTCAACCGTCTCGGTGATAAAATATCCCAACGCCAGCAACACAATCACCGACGTGGCGCCGAACAACAACGTGAGGCGCAAAGTGATGGACAAGCGCCGCGTCACTCGCTGTCACCGGGGTCAAAAACGTAGCCCATGCCACGTACGGTGCGAATCAATTTGCGCTCGAAGCCGTCGTCCAGCTTGGCGCGCAGGCGTCGCACCGCCACTTCGATGACGTTCGTATCGCTATCGAAATTCATATCCCACACCAGCGATGCGATCAGCGAACGCGGCAGGACTTCCTGCAAGCGCCGCATGAATAATTCGAGCAACACAAATTCCTTGGTGGTCAGGTCGATCTTTTTTCCAGCGCGCGTCGCCCGTCGACGTAATATGTCAAGCTCGACGTCGGCGGCGCGCAGCACATCCAGCTCCTTGGTCTTGCCACGCCGCAGCAGGGTGCGCACGCGCGCGAGCAATTCAGCAAATGCGAAGGGTTTCACCAGATAGTCGTCGGCGCCGATTTCCAGGCCTTTTACGCGATCCTCGATCCGATCTCGCGCGGTGAGAAACAGCACCGGCACATCCCGACCTGCCTGACGCACGGCGCGCAATAATTGCCAGCCGTCCAGCCGGGGCAACATCACATCCAGGATGAGCAAGTCGTACGCTTCTGTCAGCGCCAAGTGCATGCCGTCGATGCCATCGGCGACCAGATCCACGATGAACCCGGCTTCGGCAAGCCCCTGCCGCAGGTAAGCGCCGGTCTTGGGCTCATCTTCAACAATCAATATTTTCATGTGTTGTTTATCACCACGCGCAAAACCGATCTTGGTGTGAGCGTAGACCACCCCTCGACCCCACAACATTACAAAATTGTAATCCGCGCGTCAGACTGGTGTTGGCGTCGTCGTGGCATCATCAGCGCCGCAAAACAATATTGTCTCGTTTGCATGGAACGCACTGCCACATGGAGGGTTTATGAAGAAGACGATCATTGCCGTCGGTCTGACGATGGTTTTTGCCACGATCTTGCCTGAAACAATATTGGCCGCCCCGGTTGCGAACACGACCAAGGCCAGCACCGAGTCTGATTGCGCGCATTTTTCGATCCTGCGCAAACAACAGCAATTGGCAAAATTGGAAACCGAACTCGTCAAAGTGAAACGTCGCTCGCCACGCCGTCAGTACACAGCCGGGATTGAATCGCACATGAGCATGCTGCGTTTCGAGCTGCTGGAACTTCAAAAGTTGCAACAACGTCGTTAGTGAGTTTCGCCAACGGTGCGGACCCCAAGGAGCGTTAATGCTGGATTCAAAACGATCACCGCAGGTTTCAGCTTTTGTGAACCAATGCTCACTGCGCGGGACTGCTAGTTCTTGCTCCAACGTATTCCTTCCGTCAGCATCGGACCCAATGCTCTCTCACTCATGGACGGTTAAAGCATGCTTACCTTGCTAAGAACACCCATCACCATCCTGGCCGCCTTGGCGTTATTTGGATGTTCTCAAGAACCGGCACCCAGTACTGCGAATACCTACAGTATTTCCGGTACGGTTTCCGACACGAGCAACAAACCATTAAAAAATGTAAAGGTTGTATTGAGTGACGCAGCATCTGGCGCTGCTATCACCAACACCCTCAGCAACAACGCTGGATATTATAGTTTCACTGGCCTTGCCAATGGCAATTACACCGTTGACGCTGACCTTGCGACGCTTAGCCTCATGGCGGACACCCAAACCGTAAACATCCGCGGAACATCCATGACAGTGAATTGCTCGGGGCGACCACGGCCACCCGCAACGCCGACACCGGTGCCGACTGCGACGCCCATTCCGACCGTAACACCTGTACCGACTGCGACTCCGACGCCCAAACCGTCGGCCACACCCACTGCAACGCCGACAGTAACTCCGGTGCCGACATCAACTCCGACCCCAACAGCAACACCAACTCCGCAACCCACCGCGACGCCGACACCCGTGCCGACTGCGACGCCGACGCCGGTACCAACAGCTACACCGACACCACTGCCGCCGGGAACGCGTAATTTCGACTTACACATCACTGCGGGGACACTCACCGTCAACGGCCCAGGTGGCGCAGCCATTCCTGCGTGGGGGTTTTCTGATGTCGTCAACACCAACGCGCCGAAATTTCCTGGACCGCTCCTCACGGTGACTGAAGGCGATACGGTCAATATCACCGTCTTCAATCACCATGAAGTGAGCCACAATTTTATAATTGGAGGGATCACCACAAATGCTGCTCCCAGCGATGTCATCGCTGCGAACACCAACAAGACTTATACCTTTACGGCAACGCGTGCTGGCACCTACCTCTATTACGACTCACTTAACAACGAGATCAATCGCGAAATGGGGTTGTACGGTGCGTTAATTGTGAATCCACCGGGCGGTATTAACGCTGCTTGGACGGGAGCTCCCACCTATACCTTCCAGCGTACGTGGATCACCAGTGACATGGATAAACCGCGTTGGAATGACATAGCAGCTGCGGGTGGAGCGGTGGCTACCGCAACCTACAAACCCAACTATTTTCTCATCAATGGCAAGGGCGGAGCCGACGCCCAAATTGATCGGGTAAGTACTGCTATTGATGGCAAAGTGGGAGACGCTGCACTGGTACGCATACTCAATGCCGGACTCTATCCGCAAACCTTCCACTTCCACGCCAATCACATAAAAGTGCTCAGCGTGAACGGTGTGCGTCGCACGGCACCTTACAAACTACTCGATGTAATTCAGGTTGAACCGTTGGGAAGTGCCGAAGTGCTGTTCGAACTAAATCAACCCGGTAATTATCCCATGCACAATCACACCGCGCAGATGGAAACTGCCAATGGTTTCTATCTCAATGGCGTGGCCACTATGATTTACATTGCTCCTTAACCACGAGCTGGAGAAACCGCGATGAATCTGAAATCTACGAAGGCAATTTCCCGTGTCGGTATGACCCGCTCTGTTCCGTTCCGCAGCTTGACAATAACTGGCGTCGTGATGGGCGCGCTAGTAATCTCGTTACAACACGCAAATGCAGCGACTCCGCCCAAAACTTTGTGCATCAGTACTATGGCCAAAACCATGCACGATGGCCAACCAGTCACGTTCTGGGGATTCACACCCACCTGCGGAGTGGCTGGCAACGCCCAGCTTCCGGGACCACCTGTTGAGGTGGGCGTCGGTGAGACATTAAATCTCACACTGTCGATACCCATGGGCATGCCGATGCCCCCAATGGAACCTGCGCCCTATATGGGACATACCATTCACATGCACGGTGCAGACCTACCTAGTGCTGTAGACGGCGTACCAGATACCAGTACCGCCATCGGCGGAATGGGTAATCCGTCCTCGTTCATCTATTCCTGGACGCCGACAGCCGAAATGGCGGGTACTTACATGTATCACTGCCATGTACACACGGTTAAACATTTGGAGATGGGCATGTATGGCCCGCTCATCGTGGTGCCTAAAGATGCGGCCGGGAATTTTCTTAACCAGTTAACCCCCGACCTACCAGGAAGGCCAACGCTCACCGCCTATGATTCCGTTCAAACCTACCTGTTCAGCGCAGTTGATCCGGCGTACCACACTGCTACCGGTGATTCACCCGTATTTGCCGATTACAATCCGGCGTATTTTTTAATTAACGGGAAAGAGTCAATCAGCAATACCGGCGCGGCTGTTGCGGCGGAAACAATGACGACGGCACCAAACTCTAAGGTCGCCTTACGCCTGATCGGGCTACATTCTGTGAAAGGCACGTTCAAGATTCTTGACGGCGCAGGCAACGCAAAACCTTTTACCATCTACTTACAGGATGGTCGTCAATGGCCTACGCCTGAAACCGTGACCAGTCTTGATATTGGCCCAGCCCAGCGTTTCGATATTATTTTCAACACGCCGTCAACCTCAGGCACCTGGTATCCACAATTTGAATATAAAAAGCTACGCGATAGCAGCAAGTACGCCACGGTGTTTGGACAGGTTATTTTTTAACTGAAGGAAATGTGATCCATCACTGCTGGGAAACTTCGTTACTTCCGGCACTCCCCGCAAATCCCATAGATGTACAAGCTGTGGTCGGTCATGGTGTAGCCGAGTTTTTCGGCGATGCTGCGTTGGCGTTGTTCGATGGTGTCGTCGACGAACTCGTCCACGCGTCCGCATTTCACGCACAGGATATGGTCGTGATGTTCGCCGTGGTTCAGTTCGAATACCGAGTGGCCGCTTTCGAATTTGTGGCGTGCAACCAAACCTGCGGCTTCGAATTGCGTGAGTACGCGATACACGGTGGCCAGGCCGACGTCTTCGCCGGACTCCAGCAGCACCTTGTAAATATCTTCCGCGCTCATGTGGCGTTGGCGGTCCTGTTCCAGCATGTGCAGGATTTTCAAACGCGGTAGCGTGGATTTGAGGCCAGCTTTTTTCAGGTCTTCGCTTATCATAGGCGGCGTGCGTCGTTATACTGTCGATCCAAATTTATACCTATTCACTTTAAAGCAGAACCCTTATGCGCGCGACCATCTTTGTTATTCTTGTGCCCCTGTTGTTAGGTGCCTGTTCTATTCATCGCATCGACGTGCAGCAAGGCAACCTGATCGAGCCCGCACAGCTCGAAAAACTTAAAGTAGGTATGGACAAAGGTCAGGCGCGCTTCGTGCTCGGCACGCCGATGGTGGCGGATGTCTTTCACGAAAATCGCTGGGACTACGTCTATAGCCGACGACGTGAAGGCGAATTTAATACCGAAATTAAACGCGTGAGCCTGTTTTTCGAAAACGATGTCGTGGCACGCATCGAAATCATTCCGCAACCGACAACGGCATCTCCATAACCCTATATTTGCGCCGTTAATTTCCGATATAGGCGTCAGCTTCAACCTCAACCAGCAGTTCCGGAGAAATCAGGCGCCGGATCTCGACCATGCTTGAGGCCGGGCGGATATCCCGAAAAAATTCGCTGTGCGCTTTTCCGATTTTTTCCCAATCAGCAATATTCACCACGTAGATTCTTGTTCTGACCACATCGACGAGACTGGCGCCCGCCTTAGTCAGCGCCGCTTCGATATTTCTCAAGCATTGGACCGTTTGCGCATAGGAATCGTTTTCACCGACAAAACCACCCTTCCCATCGGTTGCTGTCGTTCCTGAAACATGAATGTAAGGCCCGACCTTCACCGCCCGTGAATATCCGATCAGCGGTTCCCACGGTGCGCCGGATGAAAAATTTTCTCTCGCCATGTTTTCTTACCTGGAGTAGAACAAGCAGTCGTATCACCAGCCGCCATTTCGATCATCCATTAGTCCGCCTCCGCGTCGCCGAGCTCGGCGTAGGACAGGCTTTCGGGATAGAGCGCCGTCAACTGGGACAGGGTTGTCCTGTACCTGCTCCAATGAGTTCATCAGGTGATTGACCTGATCTTCAAGTTCCGCTGCAAACTCGAACAGTTCGGCCACTTGGCTGCGCGCCCCGCCGTTAATGATATCCATCGCCAATCGATGCAGCTTCAGCAAATCGGTGCGCAGTTGGGGCGAACGGCCGTCTTCGCCGTCGTTCAGATCCCCGCGCATCTCATCGACGGCATCCATCGCACGCAGCAGTGCGGCGGTCTCAAAGTTAGAAGGGCTCAGTTCATTCCATTCGGCGTCGGTGATGGTTGCCACAGTGATGCCTCCCTTTTTCTCACGCGATTGCGAATCTGCGATCACAAGCCCAACTCGCCATGCGAACCCAGACGCACGAGCTGCAACACATCATCGTCTGACTTTCGGTAAATCAACACCACGTCGGGCTTGATGTGGCAGTCCCGGTGGTCTTTCCAGTCACCGGTCAGCGCATGGTCGCGATGTTTCTCAGCCAGCGGCCGGTCATTCGCCAGCGCGGTCAAAACGGCAACGAAATCGCCTTCCAGCGTCCCGCGATGTGAGCCTTTGGCTTCGCGTTTCAGGTCGCGCTTGAATTGACCCGATTACTTAATCGTCCGCATCGAGTACCGCTTTGAGTTCGTCGAGGGTCACGGTTTCCAAGTTGCCCCGGCGCGCTTCCTTCATAGCCTCGATGGTTGCGGTATTCGGGACCAGCGGCTCGAACGGCAGCGCCTTCTCGCGGGCGACGCGGGTCAACAGGATGCGGAACGCATCCGACACGGTGAGCCCCATCGCTGCCAGCACGACGGTGGCCTCTTCTTTGATGTGCTCGTCAATCCGGGCACGTACAACGACGTTCGCAGACATGGGTTGATCACTCCAAATAGTGAGCTACGTTGTAGCCCAATATTTACCAGAATACATCCAATCACGCGGAGATCGGCCTGTCGGAAAACAGGTGTTTTGCGACAGGCTGACGGCAGGCACTGAAACTTCGCCTGCAACAGGGCAAAAAATGTACGGAAATCCATGTCGCCACGGTCCATCATGCGGAAACTACAAATCAAAGGTTTTCCGCCTATATTTGGTCGGCTACATGCGCGTCTCATCCGAGTCGGATCGTCAAACCACGGACCTGCAGCGCGACGCGCTACTGGCGGCAGGCGTTGACGGTCGGCACCTGTTTAAGGATCACGCCTCCCGCGCCAAGGATGATTGGCCGGGCCTAGCCCAGGCGCTGGCGTTCGTGCGTCCGGCGACGTACTCGTCTTCTGGAAGCTGGATCGGCTGGGCCGATCATTGTCCCATTTGCTCTCCATCGTGAATACGCTGCAAGCGAAGCAAGCCGCCTTCCGTTCGCTCACCGAAGGCATGGATACCACGACTGCGTCGGGAGAGTTGTTGTTTCATGTGTTCGGCGCGCTCGCCCAGTACGAACGGGCTTGACCAGAGAACGCGTCGTTGCCGGACTGGCCGCCGCCCGGTGCCGTGGCCGGGTCGGCGGGCGGCCTCCTGCCATTGTTGGCGAGAAGCTGAACGCCATCGTTGCTGCACTGCATGGCGGCATGTCGAAGGCGGCAGTGTGCCGCAATTTTGGAGTCAGGCGCACCACCTTGATCGAAACCCTCGCGCGGGTTGGCTGGCCTGGGTCAACCGAGACGCCGGTCTTGACAGAATGACGAACGGAGTCGGCGGCGCGGACGATCCGTGGACATTGGCGCCAGGCGATCACGCCCTGGTGATGTCCAAGCACCGCACGAACCGGCTCGGCTTCGCCATCCTGCTGACGTTCTTCCGTGAGCGGGGCCGGTTTCCGCGCGACGAGGCCGAAGTCGAAGCGCAAAGGATCGCGGCACTGAGCAAGCAGATCGACGTGCCGACGCCTGTGGACGGCGAAGCGTTCCTCACCGGGCGCACGGCGGAGCGTCTGCGTGGCGAAATTCGCATCCGGTTCGGATTCCGAGAGGCCACGGTAGCGGACGCGGAAATGCTGACCACCTGGCTGCGCGATCACGTGGCCGGGGAGATAGGCGGCGAAATCGAGCCGATGATCGAGCGGTTGGAAGCAAAATGTCGCGAGCTGGCGATTGAGCCACCGACAGCCGACCGAGTGGAGCGTATCGCCCGTACCGCGCTGCGCGCCCACGAGGAACGCTTCCACGCCGCTGTTTACGAACGACTGTCGCCGACGACGCGCGAACGACTGGATGCGTTGTTGCGTCCGAACAAGGCGGGTGACGATAATGCCGATCATGAGGACGCAGCAGGGAGTGCGCCGGCGGTCCTGCTGAAATTGCGTGGCAATCGCAGGTCGGCCCAGCCTCGCCAGCATGCAGGAGGACTTGGTCGACCCGCTGATCGAAACCATCCATCAGATTGGCGCCCGTGCAGAACGCAAGGTTGAGCGCGAGTTGCTGAACGACCTCAAGCGCGTCACCGGCAAACAGAACCTCTTGTTCGAGCTGGCCGACGCCACGCTTGCCCACCCGGATGGCGTGATGCGCGACGTGGTGTTTCCTGTGGTCGGCTAACAGAAACTGCGTGATCTGGTCAAGGAGTGGAAGGCCCACCAGCCCGACCTACCGCATCACGCTGCGCACCGTGATTCGCAACTCATACCAGGGGCACTACCGTCGCATGGCGCCCAAGCTGCTCGCAGCGCTGGAATTCCATTCCAACAATGATCGCCACCGTCCGGTGATGCAGGCCATCGAACTGATGAAGCGCTTCGCCGACACCAAGGTGTATACCTTCCCGGTTGACGAGGAGGTGCCACTTGATGGCGTTGTGCGTGGCCTGTGGCGCGATGCGGTGATGGAAAAGGACGCGGCCGGTCGGGATCGCGTCAACCGCATCACCTACGAAATCGCAGTGTTAGAGGCACTGCACGAGCAACTGTGCCGCAAGGAAATCTGGGTGGTTGGGGCCAACCGCTACCGCAATCCAGACGAAGACCTACCCGCCGACTTCGATGAGAACCGGCAAGATTATTACCAGGCGTTGAATCTCCCGCGCGATGCAGATCGCTTCATTGCCTACCTGCAGGCCGAGATGTGCGAGGCACTGAACACTCTCGACACTGAGCTGACGAAGAATCGTCACGTCCGGCTCAGCTCCAAGGGAGGCGGCTGGATCACGCTGACGCCACTGGACGCGCAGCCCGACCCACCAAATTTGACGGCGATCAAAGCAGAACTCAACGCGATTGGCTATGTGCCTGCAAGTGCAGCGGCGGGGAAAGAAGGCATCCGGGTGATCCTCACGCTCGAGTGACGCGAAGTGTTCCGGCGCCGCGCAGGCGGTGCCGGAACTTGATCACAGGCCATCGTCCTCCATATTTTTCTCGCCGCCGTCATCCGGCCACGCCTCCGATTCCAGCCACATCACATTGATGATGCCGAAGCTGACCGCCAGCAGCACGCCTAAAATCCAGGTGAAGTACCACATCGTTGCTTTTCCATTGAACCTAGAAACGGCAGTTGAACGGCCTGCGGAGCGCGGCACGTTGGGTGCAGGGCAAGGCGCAACGAGCGAGGAATAGCGAGCCATTCCGACGAGTTGCAACGCAGCCATGTGCACAACGGGGCGTGCTGCGCAGGCCGTAGCGGGCCTCACCTACCGGGTGAGGCCTATACAAACCAAAAATATCAAGACCTGTATGCATTTGCTTGTGCCTTGCAGCGGTCAACCGCCGTTTCTAGGTTTAATAGTTAGAGTGCGTTGGGTCGCTGACATGTCGTTCGGTCACTTTGCCGCGCATGACGCGGTAGACCCAGGTCGTGTAAGCCATCACGATCGGCAACAGCACCAGCGCGGCAAATAACATCCAGGTCAGTGTGAGGTGGCTGGACGTGGCATCCCATGCGGTAAGGCTGCTGCTGGGCGATGAGGATGACGGCAGCACAAACGGAAACATGGAAACGCCCGCCGTGAGAATCACGCCCGCAAGGCCCGCGCCGCTGGCGATGAAGGCGAGGCCCGCGCGATTCACGCTTGATAACAGCAACGCAATGACGATACCGCTAAATGCCAACACCGGGGCCGCCCGCGTCCAGGGATGAATTCTATAATTGTCAAGCCAGGCCCCCGGTGCGTGCTCCACGACTTTGGCTAAAATATTCGGAACCGCCCCTGCGACCGGCATGCTGACAATGCGGTAGCCACTGATGCCGGTGGCCACCCAGATTCCGGCAAGAGCGAACGTGACCAGCACGAGTCCACCCGCCAGCAACGCGGCGCGTTTTGCGCGCTGCTGAAGCGGATCGTCGGTGCGTATCTGCAAATAAATGGCACCATGCATGGTCAGCATGGACAAACTGACCACACCACATAGCAGTGCAAATGGATTGAGCAATCCAAAAAACGTACCGGTGTAGGTCGAGCGCAGAGTGTCGTCGTAGCTAAAGGGAATGCCCAGCAACACATTGCCGAAGACGACACCGAACACGAACGCCGGCACCGCGCCTGCGACAAACAAGCCCCAGTCCCACGCGTTGCGCCAGCGCGGGTCGGGCACCTTGCTGCGATACTCGATGCCTACCGGCCGGAAAAACAACGCGAACAGCATTAGCATCACCACAAAGTAAAATCCGGAAAATGCGCTGGCATACACCGCAGGCCACACCGCGAAAATCGCGCCGACCGCAGTCACCAACCACACTTGATTGCCTTCCCAGGTGGAGCCGCCAGTATTCAGGATCACGCGCCGTTCGATATCGTTTTTACCGAGGAACGGCAACAACACGCCCACCCCAAGATCGTAGCCGCCGCTGACCGCGAAGCCGATCAGCAACACGCCCACCAGCAGCCACCAGATGAATTTGAGCGTGTCGTAGTCGAGGATCATGGCTGCCCCGCCTGGAGTTGCTCGGGCGCATGTCGTGACTTTTTCTCAAGGTGATAGCGACCGGTATGCAAGCTGCTGGGCCCCAGCCGCGCGTACTTGAACATCAGATACAGTTCCGCCACCAGCAACAGTGTGTAAAACCCGATGAAGCCAGCGAGGCTAAATATGAGATCGCCGGTATCGAGTGACGAGGTGGCCAGCGCCGTGGGCAGAAT
>JANMQQ010000225.1:0-2981 GCA_031370545.1 Gammaproteobacteria bacterium | reverse complement strand
TCGAGGAGAAAAAGGGCTTTCATGTTGACTAATTAGTGTTAAGACGCTCGTGGTAATACTCCTTACTTTTGGGTTACCAGAAAGGAGTATTTCAATTTTAATTTTTGTGATTATCTTCAGTAACTAAATCCGGCGCCCGGTCAACCCAGAACAGCACCACAATCAGCATCAGGGTGGACATGAGCATGAACAGCGGTCCGAACAACCAAAATATCAACGGCACGATGAAATAGAAGGCGCGCATGCCGATGCTGTAATATTTTCCGGCGCGATTCAGATGCACGGCCACATGCTGCGGCGTCAGAGATTTATGATTCAGCGACGACGGTACGTTAATTAAATACCCCACGTGGTTGTAGACGCGCACCGCCATCGTAAAGCTGAAGAACACCGTGAATAGATCCAGCAACAGCATAATCACTTTGACGATAAACAGTTCCGCATCCGTCGCACCGAACGCATTGAGCGCATGCCAGGTGGAGCCCAGTTTGTCGCCCTGACCGCTTAAGGTCATCACGCCGAGAATCAATAGCACGGCTGTGGAGGCGAGAAACGTGGCTGCCATCATGGAGTTGCGCAAGGTCTGCACGGAAATGACATCCGGCTTGCCGCTGCTCATCATGGTTTCGACCCAGGCGGTACGTGCGATGCGATTGATGGCCTGAACGGTATAGGTGGGATTGTGGCGAACCTTGTAACGGATCCACAGGTGATACAGCGCCAGCAACAGCACACACGGCAAAGCTTACTGCGTCATTGAAAGCATAGTAATTCCAAATAAACAGCAATGGATTGTCGTTCATGTCGTGACTTGGCACTCGCGTAAGAATGGATTAGTAGGAACAAGTTTTTCCGCGCTCATTTTAATTTTAAAATGATGGAACTTGAATTATGTCATAGCTGACAAACTACGACAGGAGCTGTCGCATGCCTAATGCCCTTATTAAATGTTTGCTGGCCGTGAGTTTGCTCGTGACGATCACTGGCGCTCACGCTATGACGCAGGAAGAGGTGGCATTGATCGCCAATGCCGCTCAGCGCGGCAGTGCCGGTGCGCAGGTCTTGTTCGCCGGGATTTACAAAGACGGCACGGGTGGTTATGTGCGCGACGAACGTCTGGCCGCGTATTGGTACGAGCAGGCCGCCGAACAAGGTAATGCTTATGCGCAACAAATGTTGAGCGACCTCTATGAGCAAGGCAAAGGCGTCGAAAAAAATCTTGCGCTCGCGGCAGACTGGCGTGAAAAGGCTGCCAATCGCGGCAATATCCAAGCGCAATTAAAATTGGGAAAAATGTATCTGTATGGCACCGGTGTCGCGCGTGATCCGGGAAAGGCAGCGCAATGGCTGGACCGGGCTGCCATCGAAGGTAACAGCGAAGCGCAATATTTGTACGCAAAAATGTTTCGAAGCGGTTATGGCGTGGCGCAAAACAAGCAGGCCGCCGATAACCTGCTGGCGAAATCCGCAGCGCAAGGCTATGAAGACGCGATTCGCCTGGTGCACTTTATGGAGAACGTTGGCTTTCAAATCGCGGAAACTTTTTATCATCGCCCGCCCGAGCTTGAGAAGCTGGCGCAGGATGGCGACACTGAGGCGCAATATCAGTTGGCGATTCGCTATGAGACGGGTGCGTATGGGCAGAAAAAAGACAGCGCCAGCGCCCTGGCATGGTTTAAAAAATCCGCAGAGCGGGGTCATGTCTTGGCAATGCGCAGTCTGGCGCAAATCTACGCGAAAGGCATCGAGGGCGTAGCCGCCGATCCGCAGGCCGCACAATTCTGGCAAAGCAAATTGCGGGCGGCCACGAACAAGTAACCCGTCCAAAGTGCCAGAGCGCTACCAACGTTGATATTCTTGAAACACCGACGCCGGGCACGCGCCGAAGGAGCCGTGGTTTAAATAGGTAATGCTGGGGTCGAGGAGAAAAAGGGCTTTCATGTTGACTAATTATTTTTCCTGAAGCCCGCGAGCAGACTCTGCAAATTGTATCTGATCACAATGATAAGGGCGCGCCAACACTGCATTCAATATCTTGGCTTGTCGCTACCTGGCCCGATAACTTGCATGACATCCAACGCAAATCCCGGTCACTTCTGAAAGTCCCGCCAAGGATTTAGTCATGTCGGCTTCTTGCGCCGCCAGCGCAAGGCGGCTGCTGGCGCGATGCATTTCGACACCGAGATGCCGCATGCCCGCTGGCATATATGAACCCTGCCGCGTGTTCCTCGGCCCCAACGAAGACAACCCAAGACTGAATTCGGCGATGTCGGTCGCTCGATTGAAATTTGATTCCGCCAACGCCTGTTGAATTTCTTGCAGATCCGATAAGTGTTGACGCATCAGCTCCCGCATCGACTGCCGTACGTTTTCGGGAATTTCAACGATTGCCCGGAGATCCTGAAGCTCGATTGCTTCGTCAATGCCATCTGCGGCAAGTGTGGGTACGAAAGCGACGGTCATGCACAGCCCTAGCAACAATCGGTTCATATATTTTTTCCTCATGTCAGTCGTTGGAAGGCGTTTAAAATCCACACACACACGTGAAATGCTGCAAGGCACGAGGAAGCAGATCGAGATAAACGTATTTGACGATGATAGGAGCTGCTTAGTCATGACGCATTCGCTTTGATAAAGGCGATATGTCAACACTAAGCACGAAAGGGTTGCGGTGCCACTTAAGTTTCTATGAATAAATTGTCAGGTAACGATGGTGATCTGGTAGGGAGCACAACATTTTGAATGACAGACGTGAAAAAGGATGTCGAGCGATTGGAAAGGTTGTAGTGAGTCTGACCCTTATTTTCTAGCTACCTTTCATTATTTTTGAAGGAGTACTGTCGGCCAAGACCAGACCTTCAGAGAATTAGGAAGAAGCCGACGTTGCGGGGCCGACTTGAACGAATTGTAAGACTGTTTACTGTCCTGCTGGAGGTTCCCAAAGCTCGACTTTGTTGCCGTCAGGGTCGATGACCCAACCA
>JANMQQ010000179.1:0-10197 GCA_031370545.1 Gammaproteobacteria bacterium | reverse complement strand
TAACCAAATCTTGGTGGCCGAAAAAGACGCGCAGCGCGTGTTCCTGCTGCGCATCCCACAGCCGTAGCGTGTTGTTGTCACCGGAGACAAAGCGGCCGCTGTCCAGCGCCGCGAGGCTGAAAACCCAACCTTTGTGGCCGACAAACACGCGCACCGCGTGTTCCTGCTGCGCATCCCACAGCCGCAGCGTGCGGTCGTGACTGCCGGACACAAAGCGGCCGTCACCCAGTGCTGCGACGCTGCTAACTAAATCTTGGTGGCCGAAAAAGACGCGCAGCGCGTGTTCCTGCTGCGCATCCCACAGCCGCAGCGTGTGGTCGTGACCGCTGGACACAAAGCGGCCGTCGCCGAGCGCCGCGACGCTGAAAACCCAACCTTTGTGGCCGACAAAGACGCGCAGCGCGTGTTCCTGCTGCGCATCCCAGAGCCGTAGCGTGTTGTTGTCACCGGAGACAAAGCGGCCGCTGTCCAGCGCCGCGAGGCTGTGAACCCAACCTTCGTGGCCGACAAAAACGCGCAGCGCGTCTTCCAGCTCGGCATCCCACAGCCGCAGCGTGTGGTCGTCACTACCGGACATAAAGTGGCCGTCACCCAGCACCGCGATGCTGTTAACCGAATTTTTGTGGCCGACAAAAACGCGCAGTGCTTGGTCACGCTCCGCATCCCACAGACGCAGCGTGCCGTCGCTACTGCCGGACACAAAGCGGCCGTTGCCCAGCGACGCGACGCTGTAAACAAAACCTTTGTGGCCGACAAAGATGCGTAGTGCTTGGTCGTGCTCCGCATCCCACAGATGCAGCGTGCCGTCGCTACTGCCGGACACAAAGCGGCCGTTGCCCAGCGACGCGACGCTATGAACCGAACCTTCGTGGCCGACAAATACGCGTAGCGCGTGTTCCTGCTCCGCATCCCACAGCCGCAGTGTGTTGTCGTCACTGCCGGACACAAAGCGGCCGTCGCCCAGCGCCGCAATGGTGGTTACATCGCCGCTATGGCCAAAGGGCACTGTCAGCGGCAGCACGCGCTGCGAAAGATCGCGCAACGCAGACAATGGCAGAGAAGCATTTTGCGGAAGGCTGGCGTGCAACAACCGCGCGCCTTCCAAATTCTTTGCACCTAAGTCAACGCACTGTGATAGCTCGGCACTGTCCAAACAGGCACCAGTCAATTGACCGGGAGTCTCCGGCATGTGGCTGGCGCCGAAATCCAAGCCACGCAACCACGCGCCGCGTAAATCCACACGACGCAAATCCAAGCCATTTTTAGGGTTGCTCAACAATTCCGGAATCGACTGGCTTCGCACTACCGGAACATGGGCCGGGTTGAGCTTGCGCGCCAGAAGTTCCAGCGCGCGGCGCATTTCGAGCGTGTCCGAGGTGTTTGTTTCCGTCATGACGGTTGCGCTCCTTGGATAGCGTCGTTCAGCCGTTGCAGCAATTTACTCTCGCGGTACAGCGCCACGAGTTGGTCGGCACTGAGATAGGCATCAAGCTGTTCGAGCCACCGCACATTGACCACCTGCGGCGCGCGACGAACCCGGTCGAGCAGCGACTGAAAGCTCGAATTGTCAAGAACGTGCCCGTTGAGACGTTCGGCCTCTTGTTCAATGGCGTTGCGCCACGCGATTTCATCACCGCTGAACAGTTGATTGAAGAAACCTTCGGGATCGGAGGGTGCGGTAGGGAGCCGGTCATCGGGTGCATGGGTTGCGTGCAAGAATTCGCCGGTGGCGGGTGCAGCCTTCATGCTTAGTGTCGACGGAACGCCCACGCCAGCAAACGGCCTGGATTCGCCCTTGCTCTCAAGACTGAAGTAGCGAATCAGATCGTGGTCGCAGGGGTTTTCGACGTCGACGAGATTGAACGGATCGAAGCGGCTGCGTTGTTGTTGGGCGCTGCGCACCAGCTCAAATAGCGGACGGTAGTAGCGGCGTAAGTTATACAGTTTACCCGCGGCCTCGAAGTCCTCTGGCCGAGCTTTCACCGCTGATTCGTGGGTCGCGATGCGGCTGCGAATATCGTTGTCGAGCAGGGTGAGATTCATCGGCTTACCATGCTCGCTGCACCAGGCTTCCATCTGGCTCAGGAATACGGGGTAGTGGCGACCGAACCGGTAAAGGTCCGGCGCCAGTAATTGCAGGATGACGAGGCGCAGCAAAGTGAGTTGCTCCTTGCGCTCGGTCATCCGCCAGTTGTTTTCGTCCGCCACTTCCAGACACAGCCCGAACAATTCGCCGACGCGGTTGAGTTTGCGCGGCACGGCGGGCACGGCGTTCTCGACCAACTTGCGAAGCAATCCGCGTGTCTTACTCTCGTCAGCCCGTTGCGCTTCGACGCGGTCGCGGCCCGGCATGGCTTCGTCGCGTTTGTGGTCAGGCTCCACGCGTTGATCCAGATCGCCGAACAAAGAATGGAAGTGTTTCTTTAAATAGGCTTCGACTTGTTGCTCGCTGGGCGCAGGTACGCGCACCGGCAGTTGCACGATTTTCTCCAGGTACTCGTGACCGGTGATCGGGTTGGCCTGCATGTGATCGTGGCCGCCGTCGAATTCGCGATAGCGTTTCGGGCTCAGGCTGTGCGCGATGCTTTCCATCGCGCGGTTGTTGTGGGTCGGGCCGTAGTCGCGATAACGGTGCGCAATGCCGCGCTCCACCACTTCATCATCGAGCGCGAGCACGAAGGCGCAACCTTCCACGTCCAGAAACAGCTTGATGGATTCGAGCATCTTCACCGCGCTCTCGGGCAGGCAGCGGTCGAGGTCGTCGATCAGGAACAGGAAGTTGAGTTTCTGCTTTCCGTTCTCGCGCCCGGTGAGGTGGCGCATTTCGGTTTCGAAGTTGTAGTAAAGGGATTCGAGATCGTCTGTGTAGGATTTCTTGGCTTTTGCGCGCCTACTTTGGCGATCTCGGTCTTCTTTCACCATCGTGGATGGATCGATCTCTAATTCGCCGAAGACCGGCACCGTGAATTTACCTTTGATCCCACACCCGATGGCGACGGCCGAGTCACCGAGCTTGGCGATTCCATCGCCGACCCATTTCAAAGCTTTCTTCGCTGGGGTCGTCTGGGCGTCGTACCACTGCCGCAATTGATGCTCGGTGGTCTTCAACAACGGAATGATCAGATGCTCTTCCGCTTCGTAGCGCCACGCGTTGAAAAACACTGGGAGCGTCAATTCCGAATCGTGGTTGCTTGTGTCGAGGCGATTTTGAAAGTGCTGCTGGATATGCCGCAAGTGCAAGGTCTTGCCGCAACCCCATTCGCCGAACAGCCCGATGACGAGCGCGCGCTTGCCTTGGCCTTCGGCGTCGCTCGCCGCGTCGCTGAAATGCCGCTCCAGCCGCGTGCACAGCGCCTTGTTGAAGCTGGTGCCGTATTCCAGTTTCGTCGGCGCGGATAGCGCCTCTTGTGTCGAGATCTTCGCGTTCATAGTTGTGTTTATGTTTGAGAGCGTGGTGTGGCGACGATGAGACTACCGCGCACGCGCACCGGGCGCAAACCACCCTGACTCGGTTTCATTGCGACTGGCAGCGCGGCGCCTGCGCTACTTTATTGACCTAAGGTTCCGGTGGTTATCAACGCGCCTGAGCAACGCCGGATTGCGGGTGTTGCGAGCGACCAATATCAGCCCTCGCGATTCGCGGGATGCCTGTTCTGGTGCAGTGACGTTCATCGTAGTTGACTGGACCGACGATGTTGCCCACACTTTCGGCTCTCGAACTGTCATCGTAGAACTGCGGACGTGTTTAATGGCTGAAGCGATAACCAAAGACGTGCTGGTCAAAACGCGCGGTTTGCGTTTTTCGCACGGGCCGCGCGTGATCCTCGACGGTGTGGACATTGATATCCATCGCGGCGAAGTGACGACAATCATGGGCCCGAGCGGTACCGGCAAAACCACCTTGTTGCGCCTGATTGGCGGCCAGCTCAAGCCCAGTGCGGGCACGGTGGAGGTCGACGGGCAAAATGTTCCTGACCTGGCACTTAATGATTTGTACAAGCTGCGCAAGCGCATGGGCATGATGTTTCAAACCGGCGCGCTGTTTACCGACTTGAACGTGTTTGAGAACGTGGCTTTTCCGTTACGTGAGCATACGCGCTTGCCCGAAGCGCTGATTCGCGATTTGGTGCTGATCAAATTGCAGGCGGTCGGTTTGCGCGGTGCACGTAAACTTATGCCTGCGGAATTGTCCGGCGGCATGGCGCGTCGCGTCGCGTTGGCGCGCGCGATTGCGCTCGACCCGATGATGATCATGTACGACGAGCCGTTCACTGGGCAGGATCCAATTACTGTTGGCGTGATCATGCAGTTGATCCGGCAAATTAATGATTATCTCGGGCTGACCAGTATCATCGTGTCGCACGATGTGGCGGAGGTGTCGACGATTTCGGATCGCATTTACCTATTGTCGCAAGGCAAGGTGGTGGCGCAGGGTGCGCCGACGGAATTGCAGCAATCGCCTTCTGAATGGGCGCAGCAATTTTTGCACGGGCGGCCCGACGGCCCGGTGCCGTTTCACTATCCGGCGATGCCGTTCGAAGATGACTTAATGGCGGTCGCATAAATGGTTCAATGGCTACAATCTCTCGGGCGCGGTGGCCTGGATTTTTTCGAGCGGCTGGGACGCGCGAACCTGTTTGCGTTGCAAGCGCTGGCCGGAATTCCTTCGGTGCTGATGAAGCCCTCGCTGCTGGTGGCGCAGCTGTATTCGGTGGGCGTGTTGTCGATGCAGATTATTGCCGTGTCGGGCCTGACCGTCGGCATGGTGCTCGGCTTGCAAATGTACAGCACGCTCACGGATTTCGGCGCGTCGCAGTCCTTGGGTCCGGTGGTTGCGCTGTCGCTGGTGCGCGAGCTGGGCCCGGTGTTGGCAGCCTTGTTATATTCCGGCCGTGCGGGCTCGGCGTTGACGGCGGAAATCGGCCTGATGAAAGCCACCGAACAGTTGTCGGGCATGGAGATGATGGCGGTTGATCCGATCAAGCGCGTGATCGCCCCACGCTTGCTGGCCGGAATGATTTCCATGCCGCTGCTGGCGGCGATGTTCAGCGCGGTCGGCATTTTGGGCAGCTATTTTGTGGGCGTGGGATTGCTGGGTGTAGACTCCGGTGCGTTTTGGTCGCAGATGCAATCCAAGGTGGATTTTTTTGCCGACATCTACAATGGTTTTATTAAAAGCCTGGTGTTCGGCGTCGTGGCGACGTGGATTGCGGTGTTTGAAGGTTATGACGCGGTGCCGACGACTGAAGGTGTCAGTCGTGCCACCACGCGCACCGTCGTGTACACGGCCTTTGCGGTATTGGGATTGGACTTCGTATTGACTGCATTGATGTTCGGGGAAAAATAACCATGGTGAATAGACGCAGTTTGGAAATCTGGGTGGGCTTGTTCGTCGCCGCCGGTCTGGCAGCTTTATTTATGCTGGCGATGAAGGTGAGCAACATGACCGCTTTCGCCGACGATGTGGGTTACACCGTGACCGCGCGTTTTGAAAATGTCGGTGGCTTGAAAATTCGCTCGCCGGTTTCAATGGCGGGTGTGCGCGTGGGACGCGTTGCCGACATCACCTTTGATGCTAAAACCTACGAGGCCGTCGTTACGATGCGCATTGCGCAGCAATTCAACACGCTGCCGAAAGACACTTCGGCCAGTATTTTTACCGCCGGGGTGCTGGGTGAAAATTACGTCGGTCTGGAAGCTGGTGCGCAGGACGTCTATCTGAAGGAGGGCGACACCATCAAACTGACCCAATCTGCGGTTGTGCTTGAGAATCTCATTGGTCAGTTCCTGTTTAACAAAGCGCAAGAAGGCAAAGCCACCGAGGGTAAAAAATGAAACTGCGCTACTGGTGGTTGCTGGGAGCCGCCGTGCTCGCCACCGACGCCATCGCGGACGTGGTGAATCTTGAGCAGGCGGTGGATCGCGCCTTGCGTCATGACGCGCGCATTCGTGAGCAAGATCAACTCGTCGAAGTCGCGCGCGGTGTGCAAAAAGAAGCGGAAGACGCGGGCCACGTGGTCTACAACACCAATTTGTTTGTCGGGCTGGCACCTAAAACGCGCGGTAGTTTGTTCGAATCCGATCCATCCACAGGTGACAGCAACGCCGGATTAAAAATTCGCAGCGACGCTTTTGATATTAAAGCCGTGGCCCCTTGGTACAACTTTGAGTTCGCCGTGATCAAGCCCCTGGCGACCTTCGGCAAAATCAAGCATTACACCGAAGCGGCTCAGGCCAACGTTGATGCAAAGAAGGGTGATGTTGCATTGCAGCGTGCGGCCATCATTCTTGATGTGCATCGTGCCTACTACGGCTATTTGACCGCACAAGACACACGCTTGCTGATGGAGGACGTAAAGGCGCGTCTCGATAAGGCCAGCGCGCTCGTGCAGGGCTGGTTGGATAACGGGAACGGCAAAATTAAACAGTCAGATCTGTTTGCCCTACAGACTGCGGGAGCCTTGGTTAACCGCTACATTGCAGAAGCACTAGGTTACGAAAAAATTGCGATGGAAGGGTTGCGCACGCTGACCGGTACCACGCTAGGCAAGGATCTGGAGCTGGCCGATAAAAAATTGGCGCCGGTGGACTTACCTAAAGAATCTCTGAAAGATTTACAAGCGCGTGCATTAGCGCAACGTCCGGAGATGGGTCAGTTAGACGCGGGCATGACAGCGCGGCGCGCTTTGGTGGAAGCAAAAAAATCTGAAAGCAATCCCAATTTGTATGCGGGGGTGGTGGGCTCGCTTGCTTTTACTCCCGGCCGAAATCGCTTGGATAATCCCTATATTTACGACATTTTTAATCACGGTGCGATGACGCCGATTGTCGGCCTTAAATGGGATTGGGACAGTGGCCGCCAACCTGCGCGTGTGGCGCAGGCGCAATCGGAACTCAATGCGCTGGTAGAAAAATCCAGCTTCGCGCGGGACGGAATACCGTTTCAGGTGTCTGAACAGTATCAACATGTGCATGCGCATTATGCCATGGTGGACGAGTTGATGCAGTCGAGCCGCGCCGGACGGCGTTGGATGATTTCCAGTTATGCCGATTTCGAAGCGGGGCTGGAAGAGTCATCCAAGGTCATGACGGCATTCCAGGGTTACATCGTCGCGCACAGCGATTATTTGCGTACGGTGAATGAATACAACATGCATGTTGCCCAACTAAAGTTCGTCACTGGAGATTTCAAATGAAATACATTGCGAGCATTTTGACCCTGATGTTGTGCCTAAGCACGCACGTCGCTTCGGCGGCTGATGCGATGCACCCAGCTGCGGCGCTGGTTACGCAGACCGCCGACAAAATTCAAGCCCAACTGCGCGCAGAACGCGAGGTGGTGAGCAAGAATCCCAAGCGTGTGTACGAATTGGTTGAGCAGATTGTGCTACCCAATTTTGATTTCAAAAGCATGTCCGCTTCGGTGCTGGGCAAACACTGGCGTACCGCCAGCGACGACCAGAAACAACGCTTCACCCAGGAATTCAAATTGCTGCTGGTGCGCACCTATGCAAAAGCGCTGGTCGACAATATGGACCGAAAAATCACCACGCAGCCGCTGCGAGCGGCTGAGGGCGCCACCGAAGTCACGGTGCGCACCGAGATTCCGCAGCAAGGCGGTTTCCCATTGCCGATCAACTACAGCATGGAACTCAAAGACGGTGCCTGGAAGGTGTTCGATGTTGACATCGACGGCATCAGCATGGTGAAGAACTACCGTTCCACATTTGCCAATGAAGTAAAGCAGGGCAACGTTGACGATTTGATCAAGAAACTGACGGACCGCAATCAGCAGGCAGCAAATGAGTCATGATGCGATTCAGGCGCTGGGCGATGGCCGCTTTTTGTTGAGCGGCGATCTGGATTTTAACGATGTCCCGCAGTTGCTCAGTGCCAGCACCAGTATGTTCGCGCACGAAGGCGCGCGTCTGGTGGTGGACTTGAGCGGCGTGCGTCGCACCACCAGTGTCGGTTTGGCGTTGATGGTCGAGTGGTTGCGCCGTGCGCGGCAAGCCAACAAGAGCATCGAGTTTCAGAACGTTCCGGCGCAGATGCTGGCCATGGCCAAGATCAGCGGGCTGGATGGAATTCTCATGCCGCCGACCGTTGCGCAGGGCGCTAAGCCGTGATCACCGCAGAGTTGATTCAGTCGCTTATTTCGCAAGGTCTGCCGGGTGCTGAGGCAGCAGTTGAAGGCGACGGCAGGCATTGGTATGCGACGGTGGTGAGCGACGTATTCGGCGGCAAGTCACTGCTGCAACAACAGCGCCTGGTGTATGGTACGCTCGGCGACCGCTTGACGAGTGGCGAGATCCACGCGTTGTCGGTAAAAACCTACACACCGGACGACTGGCGGAAAGCGCAGGCGTCCGGTTCAAAATAATCGAATCCAAACTGAATTCGAGTTCCGTACCATCACAACATCTCGCGTGTCGCTATGGATAAATTAATCATTACCGGAGGCGCGCGCCTCGACGGCGAAGTGCGAATTTCCGGCGCTAAAAACGCTGCTTTGCCGATTCTCGCCGCGACTCTGCTGGCCGATGAAGTGGTCACCATCGGCAACGTGCCACACCTGCAAGACATCACTACCACCATGGAGCTGCTCGGCCGCATGGGCGTGCAGTTGGTGGTCGACGAAAAAATGAAAGTTGAAGTTGACGCCTCCGGGGTCAACGAATTTCTGGCGCCTTATGAATTAGTCAAGACCATGCGCGCGTCCATTCTGGTGTTGGGGCCGCTGCTGGCGCGCTATGGCCATGCCGAGGTGTCATTGCCCGGTGGCTGTGCAATTGGCTCCCGCCCGGTGAATTTGCACATCGCCGGGTTGCGTGCGATGGGCGCCGATATCAAAGTCGAAAGTGGTTACATCCGCGCCAGCCTGGATGGTCGCTTGCGCGGCGTCAAATTGGTAATGGATCTCGTCACGGTCACCGGTACCGAAAATCTCATGATGGCAGCGACTTTGGCGCAGGGCGTGACAATTATCGAAAACGCTGCGCGCGAACCCGAAGTGGTCGATCTTGCCAATTGTCTGAACGCGATGGGCGCGAAAGTCAGCGGTGCAGGTACTGACACCATTCACATCGAAGGTGTCGAACGCTTGCACGGTGCCTCGTACAACGTGTTGCCTGACCGCATCGAGACCGGCACCTATCTGGTTGCGGCAGCCATCACGCGTGGCCGCGTAAAATGTAAAGGTACGCGGCCGGAGCTGCTGGACGCGGTGTTGTCCAAGCTCGCTGAGGCAGGCGCGCAGATCACCACCGGCCCGGATTGGGTTGAGCTTGACATGCAAGGACGCCGCCCCCAGGCAGTATCGCTGCGCACCGCTCCGTATCCGGCATTTCCCACCGATATGCAGGCGCAATTTTGCGCACTGAATGCGGTCGCCCAGGGCACCGGTGTGATTTCGGAAACCATTTTTGAAAATCGTTTCATGCATGTGCAGGAAATGCAGCGCATGGGCGCAAATATCCGTGTTGAAGGCAACGCTGCCGTGGTGACCGGCGTCAACCGTTTGTCCGGCGCGCCGGTGATGGCAACGGACTTGCGCGCGTCCGCCAGTTTGGTTCTGGCGGGGCTGGCCGCCGAAGGCGACACTCACGTGAACCGCATCTACCACATTGATCGCGGCTATGAACGCATTGAAGAAAAATTGGTACAGTTGGGTGCGAAGATCAAGCGCGTGAAATCGTAACAAAAAGCCGCATTCGTCAGCGATCCCAAGTAAAATACCGCCTCGTTTACTTTTGCGGTCACGCCATGTTGCAGACATTAACCATCGCGCTTTCGAAGGGTCGGATCTTTCAAGAGACCTTGCCACTGTTGCGGCACGCAGGCATCGAGCCGGTGGATGATCCTGACACCAGCCGCAAACTCATCCTGTCGACCAACCACCCCAACATCAAGCTCGTGATCGTACGCGCCAGCGATGTGCCGACGTACGTGCAATACGGCGGCGCCGATTTAGGCGTCGCGGGCAAGGACGTATTGATGGAACACGGTGGCGCGGAACTCTACGAACCGCTGGATTTAAAAATCGCGCGTTGCCGGTTGATGACCGCCGCGCCCGTCGGGTTGGCGCGCGAGGCGTACACGCAACGCCTGGGCAAGCGCCTGCGGGTTGCGACCAAGTATGTGCATACCACGCGCGACTACTTTGCCCGCCAAGGCGTGCAAGTCGAAATTATTAAA
>JANMQQ010000163.1:0-1909 GCA_031370545.1 Gammaproteobacteria bacterium | reverse complement strand
CTGCGGGAAACTTGATCCCGCTGTCTGCCGGCATTCCGGCAAGTGCTAATTTCATCGCCGCGATTTGTTCCTGCTCATTGTCCGGTAGCGCCGTATGTTCGCGCATCGGCAGCATGATGTTCTGCGCGACCGACAGCGAGGAAAACAATGCGCCTTGCTGAAACAGCACGCCGATGAGAGTAGCCTTTTCCGCTGCACCAAGGGATTGAACCGGCTTGCCGTTGAGCAGAACTTCGCCGGCATCCGGCTGGCGTAGGCCAATGAGTGTTTTGAGCAACACCGATTTGCCTGACCCCGATCCACCGGCGATGCCGATGATTTCGCCGCGCATGATTTCGAGGCTGAGCTTGTCGTGTATTACCTGCTGACCGAACCGGTTGACGATATCTCGCGCTGAAACAATCGGCTCGGCCTGCACCGTGGCCGGGGTGGTCATAAGCCAATCTTTTCAAACAGGATGGAGAACAGTGCATCAAGCGCGAACACCAGGAAAATCGATTTCACCACGGCGCGCGTGGTCTCCCGGCCGACACTCTCCGCCGAACCGCTCACCCTCAGCCCGTGCATGCAGCCGACGATGGCAATGAAGAAAGCGAAGATCGGCGCTTTAAACAGGCCGACGAAGAGATCGCTGCCGTCGACGACGTGCCGCACGCGCGTCAGGTATTGCAGCGGCGATACATCGAGCAAAAATTGGGAAATTGCGGCGCCGCCGACCAGGCCCATGATGTCGGCGAAGAACGTGAGCAGCGGCAGGGTAATGACCAGCGCAATCACGCGCGGCACTACCAGAACTTGCATGGGCTCGATACCCATCACTTTGAGCGCATCGACTTCCTCGCGCGTCTGCATGACACCGATTTCGGCGGTGAAGGCGGAGCCCGAGCGGCCGGCCACCATGATGGCCGTGATCAGCACACCCATTTCGCGCAACACCGACACCGCCACCAGGTTGATAGTGAAGTCCTCGCCGCCATAGGGGCGCAGCTGAGCCACGCCCTGGTAGCCGATGACGATCGCGATCATGACGGCCATCAGGCCGATGATGGGCAGCGCATGAATGCCGGTTTCCGCCACATGTCGCGCTATCGAAGCCGGGCGCAAGCAATGCGGGTGAATCAGCGCGTTTACGGTCCAGCTCGCCGCACGGCCGGTGAAGGTGATGATGTCGAGCGCCTCGTGCCAGATATCGTGCGCACCTTTGCCGAGCTGGATGATGCTCTGGCGCCAGCGAGGAACTGATTCGACTTTCGGTAATGGCTTGAGATCGAGCCCGCAGATGAGATCGAGTAAGGCCTGATGTTCTGTGCGGATGCCGGTGAGTTCCACACCCTTGTCACGCAGACCGCATAGGAACAACGCACCCGGCGTATCGAGGCTGTCAAGCTTGGCAATATCAAGCGCGCGCGATGGTCCTGGCTTCGACCATTGCTTCAGGGCATTCTTTGCTGCGGTGAGCGTGACTATTTCAAGCGCACCCGCTAGCGCGAGATGGTCGCCATCACCGCTGACGACAATTGTTGGCGGGGACGGTTCTGCGGAAACTTGCTGCTTGCTTGCAGGCACACTGGTCATGGGTAGTCCGGAGCGCGATATTTATGGGGCTTACAGCATCGGATTGGCACCTGCTGTCAATGCCCACATAGGATAGAAATTATATCGCGCCACTTTAAGATGCTCTGTGCGGTAGCGCGCACAGCAAGATAAGCGACTATCCCACTTTGCGAGCTGGCCGTTCTGAGACTACAGACGTCGTATGTAAATACATTTAACCCCTCACGTGGTCGACCGCGACATTGTGCCCTCCGGCTTTGCCGAGGTAGCCTATTTGCAATCGAAAAAGAACTACGTCGTGGATCCCGCCAATTGAGGGGTTAAATGTATTTGCATACAACGTCTCCAGTCTCAA
>JANMQQ010000153.1:0-5127 GCA_031370545.1 Gammaproteobacteria bacterium | reverse complement strand
TCGCGCGACACCAACACGCGGGTGCCGAGAATTTTATTCAAGCCTTGCAAGCGCGATGACGTGTTCACGACATCGCCGACCGCGCGGTATTCGTAGTGGTCGAGCGCGCCGACATTGCCTAGCAACATTTCACCGGTGTGCACGCCGATACGCGTAGGCAACGGCATGGGCGCGGTGCGATTAAATTCATCCACCGCCTGGATAATTTCGAGTGCGGCCAGGCATGCGGCCGAGCGCTTTTGTGCATCCGACTGATTGACCGACGGCCACAACGCGAGCATTGAATCGCCCACCACGTCGGACACAAAACCACGGTGGCGGCGCACCGGCGCGAACACCGCCGCATAGTATTGGTTCATGTACTTTCCCAGCACCTGCGGCGACATGCGCTCCGAAAGCGCGGTGTAGTGTTCGGCGTCGGTGGATAAACACACTCCGTAGACCAGGTGCTGGGTGTCGCGCTGGCGCGCGATGTCATCAGCAATTTCGTCCACGACGCCCGACGGCAGATAATGACTGAGCGCGTCGCGCACTTTGCGTTTCTCGCGGCTCTCGTCCCAGTAACACCACCAGGTCACGCCGAATATCGCGAACGGCGCTTGCACCACCAACGGGATAAACAACGGCAGCCATACGTTCGCACCGACGAACAGCGCGTATCCACACGCAAAATAAACCGCGCAGGCCACTAGTCCTCCGGCCCACGCAATGCCGGTCGGTAAACCCCGGCAACACAATGGCAACAATAGGCCCCACAGCAATAACAGCGCAAAGATCGCCAGATGCGGCGGCGGGCGCAACCAACTCGCTTCAAGTAAATTGCCAAACGCAGTCGCGCCGATTTCCACGCCACTTAAGTCAACACCGTCGGCTTGCGAATACACGGTGTGAAATGTGTCTAGTTGATCGGTTTGTAAAGGCTCCGATAAACCGACAAACACGGCCTTGTCTTTGAACGCTGCGGGGTCGCCGCTCAACGCGCGGTGATAACTCACGGTGGGAATGCTGCGCGCGGGGCCGTAGAAGTTAAGGTATAAGCTATGGGGACCGGTTTTGACATCCTGCCAGCGGCGCGTGAGTATCGCGTCCTGCTGCGCCTGCACATAGCTTTGCAGCATCACCACCGGAAATGTCGGCACGCCGCCCGCGCCGGTTTTGAAGGTCCAGAATTGATTGACGCGCTTAGGGAATTTCGGTAGCGGAAAGATCGCCGTCGCATAGGCAGCCGCTGCAAACCGTGGCAGCGGCGGGATCACACGCTCGATGGCAAGACGATTGTCCCGCAGTGGCTGGGCCTCCAGATATTTGAACAACACCACGTTACCTGCACGTTTGATGGCTTGCTCAAACGCCGCATCGGTGTCAGGTCGTTGCACTTCTTTGAACATGACGTCGAAGCCAATGACGCGCGCCCCCGCCGCATGCAGTCGGTTGATCAGTTGCGCGTGCATGCTACGTGGCCATTTATGCGGTTCGTTCGGCAAATTCAATTCGCGCGCCGATTCTTTGTCGATGCTGACGATGACCATCTCCGTGGGTGCAACGCGAGGGCCGCGCGTGTTGAAGAGCCAGGACAGGTCGGCGTTTTCTGAGATCTCTTGCAGCGGCGGAAACAGCGTGGCGAGAATGCCAAGCAAGCCGATGAGAGATCCGAAGGCGACCGCGCGTAGGGTGGGACGGAGGAGGGGGATGGGCGTCATTTCAGGGGTCTATTGTTGATGTTTGTGTGGATTGTGGTTGGTGAGTAGGTCAACCGGACCACCCCACCCCTGCGGGGCACCCCTCCTCGAAAATGAGGAGGGGAGAAAAAAAGCTTTTCCTCCCCTCCTTTGTTCAAGGCCGCTCTCGCGCATCCCTGCGCTTCGCGGCACTTGCACATCCTGTGCGGTGGAAGGTGGACGCGTAGCGGACGGGGTGGTCAGCCGCTCCTAGAAAACATCTCCCGAATCTGCGCCAGCACTCCTTCCAAATTTCCCATCAGATCACGATTCTCAAATCGGATAACGCGCAATCCTACATCTGAAAAATACTGCGTGCGCTGTTCATCGCGCTTCCACGCCGCGTCATAGTCATGCGCCGCGCCGTCAAGCTCGACAATTAATTTTTCGCTCGGACAGTAAAAGTCGACAACATAACGTCCGATGCTGTGCTGTCTACGAAATTTGCGTTCGGCAAGTTGTCCGCGTTGTAGGTGTAGCCATAAACGCGCTTCCGCTGGGGTGAGTTGGGCGCGTAGTTGGCGGCGGCGCGAGGTGAGTGAGGAGCGGTTGTGGAGTTTTTTTGTCATTTGAGTAACTGCGAAAGCGACCACGTCCCGGCACAAGGCAGCGCCGCGCGACTAACCACCCCGTCCGCTGCGCGTCCACCCCTCCTCGAAAATGAGGAGGGGAGAACACCGCTTGTAGCTCAATTCAGTTGCTTTTCCTCCCCTCCTTATTTTCAAGGAGGGGTGCCCCGAAGGCGACCGCCATGGATGGCGGAAGGTAGAGCAACGCAGGAGCCGTTGCCGGGGTGGGGTGGTTTTTGGTCAAGCCTCACTCATCCGTCACACACCCCTCCGACGCGTTTTTCACCAGCTTGATGTATTTAAACAAGGTGCCGCGCGTGGCTTTATACGGCGGCATTTTCCACGCGGCTTTACGCTTCGCAAACTCAGCCTCACTCACGTTCACCGCGAGCAATTTCTTGTTCGCGTCGATGGTGATCACGTCGCCCGTCTTGACCAGCGCTATCGGTCCACCCTCCTGCGCTTCCGGCACCACGTGGCCGATGATGAAGCCGTGCGAGCCGCCGGAGAAGCGGCCGTCAGTGATCAGTGCCACGTCTTTACCTAAACCGGCACCCATGATCGCCGAGGTGGGCGTGAGCATTTCCGGCATACCGGGACCGCCCTTCGGGCCTTCATAACGGATCACCACCACGTCGCCTTTTTTGATTTCGTCACGCTCCAACCCCTTGAGCATGTCTTCCTCGCAGTCGTAGACGCGCGCCGGGCCTTCGAAGCGCAGTCCTTCTTTGCCGGTGATCTTGGCCACCGAACCGCCGGGCGCGAGATTGCCTTTCAAAATCTGGATGTGGCCACTGGACTTGATCGGCTTTTCCAACGGCATGAAAACATCCTGCCCCGCTTTTAAGCCCGGCAATTCTTTCAAATTCTCAGCGATGGTTTTGCCGGTGACGGTCAGGCACGAACCATCCAGCAAGCCTTTTTCCAGCAGATATTTCATCACTGCCGGGGTGCCGCCGACGTTGTGCAAATCTTCCATCACATATTTTCCGCTGGGCTTCAGGTCGGCAAGAAACGGCACGCGCTCGCTGACGCTCTGGAAATCGTCGATGGTCAACGGCACGTCGACTGCGCGCGCCATCGCGATCAAATGCAGCACCGCATTGGTTGAGCCGCCGGTGGCCATGATCACCACCATCGCGTTTTCAAACGCAGCGCGTGTCATGATGTCGCGCGGTTTGATGTCCTGCTCCAGTAAATGTCGTATCGCGGCACCCGCGCGTTTACATTCGTCGCGCTTGATGTTGTCGACCGCCGGGGCGGATGAACTGTATGGCAGGCTCATGCCCAGCGCTTCGATTGCGCACGCCATAGTGTTAGCCGTGTACATTCCGCCGCAAGCACCCGCGCCAGGGCAGGCGTGGTGCACGATATCCGCGCGCGTCGGTTCGTCGATTTTGTGCGTGATGAATTCGCCGTAACTCTGGAACGCCGACACGATGTCGAGTACCTTACCAGTGCGCGAGTGCCCGGGCTTGATCGTTCCACCATAGACCATCAACGCCGGACGATTCAGCCGCCCGATGGCGATCATCACGCCGGGCATGTTTTTGTCACAACCTGGTATCGCAATCAGTCCGTCGTACCATTGCGCTCCCATCACGGTTTCAATCGAGTCGGCAATCAAGTCACGCGATTGCAGCGAATAACTCATGCCATCGGTGCCCATCGAAATACCGTCCGACACACCGATGGTGTTGAAGCGCATGCCGACCAATCCGGACGCGACTACGCCCTCTTTGGCATACGCCGCCAAATCATTCAGATGCATGTTGCAGGTGTTGCCCTCCCACCACACCGATGCGATGCCGACTTGCGCCTTGCTCAAATCGGCGTCGGTCAAGCCGGTGCCGATCAACATCGCTTGCGATGCACCCTGCGACTTGGGTTCGGTGATGCGGGAACTGATCTTGTTTAATTTTCGGTTGGCCATCGGGGCGTCTCGGTTGTAATTCAAGCCGGGGATTTTAGCGTGTGTCGCGCGTGGATGCGACCGAACACGATGAATCGCGGGTGCATTTCAGGAATTTTTTAAAACCGTCAGCAACGCCTGCAAGTGCTCCGCCGCCCGCAATCCCAGGCTGGTCAAATAGCCGCCATCGCTCTGCGTGATAAATCCCCGCGCGTGCAAACGTTTGGTGGCCGCGATGGCGGTCGGCTCGGCTGACTTATGCACTTTAATTCCTTCCTCGGTCGAGGACAGACTAAACAGCTCAAGGATTTCCAATTCATCAATCAAATCCGGGGTGATGCTCATGATCTGCTCCAAAAGAGGCTCGCGTCAGCCGCGACGTTAACACGCCGAATGCAAACGTGCAGCTTGCCGCAACGGCGGCGCTCAGGACACCATGTACACTCTGATCTATCATCTGCCGAGACCACCCGCATGCTCCAACACATTCAATTGATTACCGGCACTGAAGTGCAAGTCGGCCGCTCCGCGCCGGAACGCGCGCTGATGGATTTCTATCGCGCCTTCAATCATCGCGACCTGGCACATATGGCGAAAAACTGGTCGCACGCCAAGCATGTGGTGTTATGCAATCCGCTGGGCGGCGTGAAGCGCGGCTGGGCTGAAATCGAAGCCGTATATCAACGCATCTTCAGCGGCGCGGCGACGGTGTACGTGGAGTACTACGACATCACACTCAATCGCGTCGGTGATTTGTTCTACGCCACCGGTCGCGAGCGCGGCACGTTTAAAACGTCAAGCCTGGAACTGCCACTGGCGATTCGCACCACGCGGGTTTATCAGGACATCAATGGTGAGTGGAAACAGATCCATCATCATGGCTCGATTGATGATCCGGTGCTGCTGGCGAGTTATCAGGAGGCGGTAA
>JANMQQ010000149.1:0-4954 GCA_031370545.1 Gammaproteobacteria bacterium | reverse complement strand
GAGGGCTGGGGTGAGGGCGTTCGATGTTGGGTGAGAGCTTGACGCCCCCTCATCCCAGCCTTCTCCCGAAGGGAGAAGGAGCAACGTGTGAGAGACCCATGTCTGAAATCAAAAAAGTCGTGCTCGCCTACTCAGGCGGTTTGGATACCTCGGTCATTCTGCAATGGCTGAAAGAAAATTATGACTGTGAAGTGATTACCTTCACCGCCGATATTGGCCAAGGCGAGGAGCTCGAACCCGCGCGTAAAAAAGCCAAAATGTTCGGTGTGAAACAAATCTACATCGACGATTTGCGCGAGGAATTCGCGCGTGATTTCGTGTTCCCGATGTTTCGCGCCAACACCGTTTACGAAGGCGAATATTTGCTTGGCACCTCGATCGCGCGACCGCTGATTGCAAAGCGTCTGGTGGAAATCGCCAACGAAACCGGCGCCGATGCGATTTCGCATGGCGCCACCGGTAAAGGTAACGACCAGGTACGTTTCGAACTGGGCGCCTATGCCTTGAAGCCAGATGTGCGTGTGATCGCGCCGTGGCGCGAGTGGAATCTTACTTCGCGTGAAACACTGCTGGCCTATGCGGCGAAACACGGCATTCCCATCGAAATGAAAAAGGGCAAGAAGTCGCCGTACTCGATGGACGCCAACCTGCTGCATATTTCTTACGAAGGCGGCGTGCTCGAAGACCCGTGGTCGGAAGCGGAAGAATCCATGTGGCGCTGGACCGTGCCGGTGGAAAAAGCACCCGCCAAGCCGACGTACCTTGAGTTGACATATAGCAAGGGTGACGTGGTCGCCATCGACGGCAAGAAATGGAGCCCGGCGAATCTCATGGCCAGGCTCAATGAAGTCGGCGGCGCGAACGGCGTGGGTCGTCTCGACATTGTCGAGAACCGTTACGTCGGCATGAAGTCGCGCGGCTGCTACGAAACCCCGGCGGGCACTATCATGCTCAAAGCGCATCGGGCGATTGAGTCGATCACGTTGGATCGCGAAGTGGCGCATCTCAAAGACGAGCTGATGCCGCGCTACGCGTCAATGATTTACAACGGCTACTGGTGGTCGCCAGAACGCATGATGTTGCAGAAAATGATCGACGCATCACAAGCCACGGTCAACGGCGTGGTGCGGTTGAAGCTATATAAAGGCAACGTTATCGTCGTGGGCCGCAAGTCCGACAAGGACAGCTTGTTTGATACCAAGATCGCGACCTTCGAAGAAGATGCCGGGAGCTACA
Organism: Gammaproteobacteria bacterium; assembly: GCA_031370545.1. Classification (GTDB taxonomy): domain Bacteria; phylum Pseudomonadota; class Gammaproteobacteria; order SG8-11; family SG8-11; genus UBA6921. Next base: position 3,718 of record JANMQQ010000149.1, on the reverse strand, counting down.
ATCAGGCTGATGCCACCGGTTTTATCAAGCTTAACGCGCTGCGTTTGCGTATCGCGGCGAGGAAGCGCGGGGCACCGAAGTTTTAACAACAACCACCCCACCCCTACGGGGCACCCCTCCTCGAAAATGAGGAGGGGAGGAGGGCGGTACTCCCCTCCTCATTTTCGAGGAGGGGTGGACGCGCAGCGGACGGGGTGGTCGGCTTGAACACGCAACGAGGATTCCATGGAATACAAAAACGCCACCATCAAGCACAAAGCCAACGTCTACCACGGCGGCAAAGTCACCAGTCGCACTGTAACCACAGCGACCGGCGAAATGAAAACACTCGGCGTCATGTTGCCCGGCGTATATCACTTCAACACCCAAGCCCCGGAAGTGATCGACGTGTTGCAAGGCCGCTGCCGCGTGAAGTTAGCGAATAGTCAAAACTGGGACGAATACGAAACCAGCGACAGCATCACCATTCCCGGCAATTCGCACTTTGAAATCGACATCAGCGAATTGCTCGATTACGTCTGTCATTTCGGGTGATGCGCGTTCCTTCCTCCTGCAAGGGGGAAGGCTAGGATGGGGGTGAGTTGAACCGTTGCCGGTGCGGATGATCACCCCCATCCGGCAACTGCTCCTGCGTTGCTCTAACTTCCACCATCCATGGCGGTCGCCAACCTTCCCTCTGCAAGGGGAAAGGAACGCCCAATATTTAGAGTCAGTTGTTTACAATTTTTATATTTGGTGAGTCGCGAACACTCAACTGACTACTACAAACCCGCCCGCTTCCGCAAACATTGTAAATACGCATGCTGATCCGGCTCGGTATTGTTGCGCTGCGCATTCCACAACACCTCTCCAAAACATTCCATCATTTGATGCTCAGCTTCGTGATCGCCGCCAAATTTCTTGGTCAGTGCGAAATACAAATCTCGCACACCGGGCGGCTGATCAGTCATTGACTGATCGCGTAGCGCAAGATGCATTCCCAGGTGCAGAAACGGATTAGTCGCGCCTTCCTCGGGCAAATAATCCTTGTCGAGCGAATCTTCATCTTCCACCAGCGCGTGATACTCGGGATGAATCGCAATCACTTGCGCGATCTGGATTTCCAGCGGTTCGAGCGGTTGATTAGCTTGGTACTTGCGCCAGGTGTCGAAAAAATAACGGCGCATGTTTTGACGATTTGAACCGAACAGCATGTCAGGTTGCCTCTGTTTTGAGTTTGTACTCACACAGGTCTTCGATCACGCATGATCCGCAGCGCGGTTTGCGCGCGATGCACGTGTAACGCCCGTGCAGAATCAGCCAATGATGCGCGTCGTGTTTGAATTCGTCAGGCACTACTTTTAGCAATTTTTTTTCCACATCCAGCACGGTTTTTCCAGGGGCCAATCCAACGCGATTGGCCACGCGAAAAATATGCGTGTCGACCGCAATGGTCGGTTGGCCAAACGCAGTATTCAAAATTACATTCGCGGTTTTGCGACCCACGCCCGGCAGGGCTTCGAGTGCCGCGCGTTGATCCGGCACGGTCGAGCGGTGCATCTCAATCAGTAGTGCGCAGGTCTTGATGATATTTGCCGCCTTGCCGTTGTACAGGCCAATGGTCTTGATGTGCTCCTTTAGTCCGGCCTCACCCAGCGCGAGAATTTTTTCGGGAGTATTCGCCACTTGAAACAAGTTTTGCGTCGCCTTGTTCACGCTCTTGTCAGTGGCCTGCGCAGACAGAATCACCGCGATCAATAACTCAAACGGCGATTGATAAATCAGCTCCGTGGTCGGACGCGGATTGTGCGCGCGTAAGCGCTGAAAAATTTCGGTGCGAATGGTCGGGTTCATGGCGGCGCTGGCACTCTAGCAAGGAACGCCCGGTTACGAAACTCCAGCGGTGCGGAGTCGCTGCGGCGCAGCAATCCAACCCGCCGTTGGAAAAACTTTAATGCCAAAAAATTGCGTTCCGCCGCACAAAATCATGTCGTCATGATTGTTGTTGTCGGTAATGCGCGCTAAACATTCGACATGACCGCTAAAGTGCTTCATCACATCATCCGATAACGTATCGCGCGAAAGTTATATCACCCCCTAACTTGAATCTGGTCATTTGCTGAACCACACTTCAAAAGACTTTTGAGAACACACCTATGAAAAACATGCGCCCCGTCGCAACGAATATCCGGTCAACGCTACATCGAGGAAGGCAAGCAATGCGTGATCTTTACAAACTGGCAGGATTGTTGTGTGTCGTGACATTTTTGTCGGCATGTAGTGGGGATAGCTTTGTTGGAGCTGCTAGTGCCCCGACTAGTAAAAATTGCCAGGCTGACCCAACGCTGCCCGAGTGTCTCGTAAGCGCACAGTTGGTTACGCTGGGCGCTACGAAATTTGCGGTTAAGTCGGACAACTCCGATACCTCGGTAGTGACTGCAACTGTCGTGGATGAAAACAACGCGGTACTTAAAGGTAAGCCAGTGACCTTTAGCTCGCCCGTGGGGCAGGGCGTACTGTCAGCGTCGATTGTTACAACGGATGAAAACGGCAAGGCGAGCATTAAATTCACCTCGGGCGACAACCCAAGCAATCGGAGCGTGATCATTACCGCCGCAGTGGTGGGTGTCGGTAGCGCGACCATTACGGTGGATATCGTCAACACTACGCTTGAGACTACAACCAGCACCCTCTCATTGCAGATTCCGGTCGGCTCAACGAATATTGTCCAACCCATCAAAGTTACCGCCAAGAACGCAGGTGGTCAGCCTGTTATCAAAGCTCCGCTTACATTTTCGGTGGTCACCACGGGCAGTGCGGTGGTTTCGCTCAGTTCGCTGCAAGGCACAACGGACAGCAGCGGTGAAGTGAGTCTTACGCTCACCGCGAGTGGTACAGGTACAGCGACTTTTGTGGCGGCTGGATTAAATACAACCGCCCCCTCGACAGCATTTACGGTGACCAACGTCGCTGTAGATAATCCGTTTCGCATTACAGCTCCTGCAGCGGATCCATCTGCACTGGCAGCCGATGGTGCCAGCACCTTAGATGTTACGGTTGCGGCGCAGGGTGTAACTACCGTTCGTTTTACAACAACTATCGGGGAATGGGTGGGCGCAGGTGGGTTGCCTTACATTGATGTAGCAGTGGCGACGGGGGTCGCGACGGCGACATTGCGGGCGGCTATTGGAGATCAAGGTTTCGCGACCGTATCTGCGTTCAATGCGAGCGACTATAGCATCAACGATTCCTTGAATGTCGCGATGTCGCCGCCAGTCTCGGCTGCTGCGGTGATGATTGTACAAAGTGATGTCAAGACCCTGCCTCAGAAAACTAATACGACCTCATATTCGACCACAGTTCGAGCACAGGTAAAAACCAACGACATAACCGGGAATTATCCGATCTACAACGTCCCCGTGGTGTTATCTTTGGCCAACAGCACAGGCGGTGGTGAAACGCTTTCAAAGGGCTACGCGACGACTGATTTGAACGGGTTCGTCACCGCGACGTTTACCTCGGGCATTACGCCCACCGGACAGAACGGTGTGCAAATCACGGCGACGGTGGCCGGAGCGCCCGCAGTTAACGATTCAATCACGATTGAGATCGGCGGGCTCGCTGGTTCGGTTGCCTTGGGCACGCCACGCGTGATTGAACAGACCGACACCAATAAATCGATAAATACTTACATCATGTCGGCAATGGTTGCGGATGGCACCGGTGCTGGTGTCGCAGG